>NZ_CP065534.1:1286569-1608211 GCF_015999465.1 Lonsdalea populi | reverse complement strand
GCCGCTCTCCACCACCATCATCACGCCGGGATTATTTTTCAGCGCAGCAGCATCGGCTTTAGCGCTGTCCTTGAGTTTGAAACGCAGGCGAGTAGCGCAATGCAGGACGTTGTTGATATTGTCCCGTCCGCCTACTCTTTCAATGATCTCACTGGCTAACAGCTTATATTCCATAGGATATTCCTTAATACGGGGTCACAGCCCGATAACAGAAGGCATGACTCGCGAGGCTGGTTTCAAGACGAAAAAAAACCTGAATCACTCCCTGAGCAGTCATTAGACGTCTCAGGAAGTGATTCAGGTTTCGCCTGCGTTACCCAAGGGCAAATACAGTAGCAATCCAAATCTAAGTGTCAGCTTGATGCGTTTTTATCACCACAGCAAGCGACTTTAATTAGCTGACAATTAATTTGTGACGCACGGCACTCTTTGATTTATGACGCCTCCGGCCCTTGTCAGGCGATATCCGCACGCACTCTTTCGATATGAATGGTCAAGAACATCAGCTCCTCCTTCGTCAAAACATAATCGTATTGCCGATGAATATACGTCTGGATCTTCTTCGCGCAGGAATACGACTGGGCATACTTCTCCTTCACCACGTCATGCAGGGATTCGTCCTCATTGGAGACCGGGTCATGTCCGACGAGTCGTTGCGCAAAGAATTTGAGATGCGTGACAAACCGGTGATAGCTAAGCGCCTGCTCGTTGTAGTCCACATCCAGATGGTATTTGACGATATTCAGTATCTTCTGCATGACCTTGGTGATGTGAATTACCTCCGGCATATGGCTGTTGAGCTGCGCGTTGACCAGATGCAGCGCGATATACCCCGCTTCGTCCTCCGGCAGACGCACGTCAAACCGGCGGTGAATGATCTCCAGCGCTTCCAGCCCTACCGAAAACTCCTTCTGATAGAGCCGTTTGATTTCCCAGAGCAGCACGTTGCGAATATCGATGCCCTGCCGATGGCGCTCAATGGCGAAATGACAGTGATCGGTCAACGATATATAGATGCTGTTTTGCAACTTCCCCGGTAGCTGTTCCCGCGCTAATGCGATGATCTTGTCTGCGGTGGTGAACACCTCAAGCGGTATCCCCTGTAAAATCTCGCTCAGGCGCGACGTAAGCTCATTGCTGCGCAGTTCAAACACTTTTTCAATCAGCGCATCATCAAGGCGATCGCCAATCTGTTTTTTGAAACCTAGCCCTCGCCCCATCACAACCTGTTCGTTATTGTGTTCATCCCAAACGGTCACGACATTATTGTTGAGTATTTTGGCTATTTTCATTTTTACGAACCCTGGAAACCAAAAGACCAGACATCCGCTCTTTTAACAGCGAACATCTGGTCTTGCCTGCCGTGAGCAGTAACAACCCTGAAACCCATCATCAACCTCCTCTCGAACTCTCTCAATATGCATCGCAAAGAAACGTGACCAAGATCGACACTGAGGATCAAAATTTACACATTGTTTTCTCGAATATCGGAAGCCATAGCGAAATATCACGCGGAATCATTGCATTGCATTATTTACATCTGCCAAAAAAATGATTGCAGAGAGATTGCGCAACGCCATCGCGCAAAAGTGAAAAATCGCCTATTTTTTTGCGTAAACGCACTAAAATATAGGTTATCATACTGCCTCACCGCTTGTTTCTCACCACCCAGCAACTATAATACGGGCGTTGTCTATTGAATGGTTTCAGCAAACTACCGTGCCAAGATTAATAACAAGTTTTAAAACGGTATTACTTCGTTTCATCCACTCTTTTAGGATGATATCTGACCATAAGTGCCTTCAAAACTTCGCTTGCTGTCACTATCCGCACTTAACGCGTTCTGTTTCTTTTTTTCAGCAAATCCCTATCGGGGGGTTAGCATCCATAACCACCGGTTCCCATTTTTATCCATCACAACTTGTAGAAATTAACCGTTATGAAAAAGACCAAAATCGTTTGTACTATCGGCCCTAAAACTGAGTCTGAGGAAATGCTGGCCAAGCTGTTAAACGCAGGCATGAACGTCATGCGTCTGAACTTTTCTCATGGCGACTACGCCGAACACGGTCAACGTATCACGAACCTGCGCACTATCATGCAGCATACCGGACAGAAAGCCGCCATCCTGCTGGACACCAAAGGCCCTGAAATCCGTACCATGAAGCTGGAAAACGGCACCGATGTTTCCCTGTCTGCCGGTCAGACTTTCACCTTCACTACCGATCAGAGCGTTATCGGCAATAAAGATCGCGTAGCGGTCACCTATGCAGGATTCCCGGAAGACCTGAGCGTCGGCAACACCGTTCTGGTAGATGACGGTCTGATCGGTATGGAAGTGACTGCCATCAATGGTAACGAAGTGGTTTGTAACGTGCTGAACAACGGCGACCTGGGTGAAAACAAAGGCGTTAACCTGCCGGGCGTTTCCATCCAGTTGCCGGCTCTGGCAGAAAAAGACAAGCGCGACCTGATCTTCGGTTGCGAACAGGGTGTGGATTTCGTTGCCGCCTCCTTTATCCGTAAACGTTCCGACGTTGAAGACATCCGCGCGCACCTGAAACAGCACGGTGGCGAACACATTCAGATCATCTCTAAAATCGAAAACCAGGAAGGTTTGAACAACTTCGACGAAATCCTGGAAGCCTCCGACGGCATCATGGTTGCTCGTGGCGACCTGGGTGTGGAAATCCCGGTTGAAGAAGTTATCTTCGCTCAGAAAATGATGATTGAAAAATGCAACCAGGCACGTAAAGTCGTCATCACCGCGACTCAGATGCTGGATTCCATGATCAAAAATCCGCGCCCGACCCGTGCGGAAGCTGGTGACGTTGCCAATGCCATCATTGACGGCACCGACGCCGTTATGCTGTCTGGCGAAAGCGCCAAGGGCAAATACCCGCTGGAAGCCGTCGGCATCATGGCCACCATCTGTGAACGTACTGACAAAGTCATGAAACCACGTCTGGAACGCGCCGCCAACACGGGTCGCCTGCGCATTACAGAAGCTGTCTGCCGTGGCGCGGTTGAAACTGCAGAGAAACTGGAAGCGCCGCTGATCGTCGTAGCGACCAGCGGTGGTAAATCCGCCAAGTCCATTCGTAAATATTTCCCTGATGCTCGCATTCTGGCGCTGACGACCAATGAAGTCACCGCACGTCAGCTAATTCTGACCAAAGGCGTAGAAACGCTGGTGGTGAAAGAAATCGCCTCTACCGACGACTTTTACCGCATTGGTAAAGAAGCCGCGCTGGAAAGCGGCTTTGCCAAAGCTGGCGACGTTGTGGTTATGGTTTCCGGCGCGCTGGTACCGAGCGGCACCACCAACACTGCTTCCGTACATCGCCTGTAATACGTCACAGTCAAAAGTCATAATAAGTATAAAAGCGCCCCTCGGGGCGTTTTTTTATGGGTGCCCTTATTTTACTTTTCTCTCTATTTCAGGCAGCAATCCTTCCAGTCAGTTATGCTAAAAAGACATATCAGTTAACACTTATCCAGAGTAATCTGATAAAACTCGCCTGTTTTCCTTACTTTTTTTGTCTTCAAAATAAAAGGCGCTGCTTCTTTGAGCGAACAATCCGAATTAAGCGTGTTCTCATCAAAAATTTATTCTCATTAGAAAAAAGTTTGTGTAATACTTGTATCGCTACATGGAGATTAACTCAATTAGAGGGTATTAATAATGAATCGTACTAAACTGGTACTGGGCGCGGTAATTCTGGGTTCTACTCTGCTGGCTGGCTGTTCTAGCAATGCTAAAATCGATCAACTGTCTTCTGACGTTCAGACTCTGAACAGTAAAGTTGATCAGCTGTCCAACGATGTAACCGCAATCCGCTCTGATGTACAGGCTGCTAAAGACGACGCAGCTCGTGCTAACCAGCGTCTGGATAACCAGGTTCGCACTTACAAAAAGTAATCGAATCTGCAAAATGAAAAATGGCGCATACTGTGCGCCATTTTTTTGTCTGAAATAAACCTGGCGTTCGCTTTTTCCACATCACCCCCGGTTTTGCTTAACGCCGCCCGACCCCAGATTTCCTGCATGCTCTGACGACATTATTCCCTGTTAGCAAACAATGCCTGCCGCTGCTGTTAAGGCTAATGCAATGTTGAAGCGTTTACGCTCGTCACTGGCGCAGCGGGGTCTTCGTCCGTCTGCTTAGCCGAAATCGGTTCACCCGTATTCACCAGCACCGGCATGCCAGAGCGACGCACAACGGCGCTATCGATAACCGCTTTATTAGTTTCTTCATTGTTGATGAAGCCCTTCACTTTCTTGCTGAGCGTGATAGGCATCGTCTGCGGGTCATCTTTATCAGTACGAGACAATGGTTGATGAACTTCGATATAGCGCTTGCCATCAGGCTCTACGGCGACTTTCACCGGCTCGTTGACCACCTGTACGCGCGTTCCCGGTTCAACCGCATTGAATAGGGCTTCAATATCATCCGCACGCAAACGAATACAGCCAGAGCTGACACGCATACCGATGCCAAAATTCGCGTTGGTGCCGTGAATCAAATAAACACCGCCGCTCTTAGCCAAACGCATCGCAAAAAGTCCCATTGGATTATCCGGTCCCGCAGGAACGACGGCAGGCAGGTCGATACCCTGCTCTTTATAGTGCTTGCGGATATTCGGCGTAGGCGTCCAGGTTGGATTCGGGTGTTTGGAGATAATCGTCGTGGTCATCACCGGCGTATTCCGTCCCAGTTGGCCGATGCCAATAGGATAAACGATCACCTTATTTTGACCTTTGGGATAATAGAACATCCGCAGTTCAGCCAGGTTGATGACGATACCCTCGCGCGGCGTATCCGGCAGCAGGATTTGGGTGGGGATAGTGAGCGCGGTTTCAGGCTTGGGGAGATAAGGGTCGGTGCCGGGATTCGCTTCCAGCATCCCTAACAGACCTATCTTGTAGTCGGAAGCTATCGCCTCCAGAGAGCGACCATCATGTGGAACGACATAGGTCGTATTTTCACCGATTAGACGGCTGTCCGGCGGCGGCAGCGGATATTCCGTCGCTTGCCCTGCCGGCATGCCGCTGATATACGACGCTAGAAGCAGCCCCATTAACGTCAACGCGCGTTTCATTATCAGTTCCCTATTCTCACGGTTTGAACATTGTGACCCATACGGTTGTCGCGGCAATACCCGTACAGCCCGATAGATCGCCTGTCAGACTATTTTGGATTGAATTGTTTAACATTCAGTTTGTTGCAAAGCGAATATTAAGAATAAGGGCGGATCTCCCGCAGATCCACGGGCGAACTCTGAAAACAGGAAAAGAGGAGGGAGAGAACGGCATCAGCGCAGGGCCAACGCCGTCCCAGAGAAAGCGATCAGGCCAGCTCGGCGGCCCGGCTGCGGATCGATCGCAGCATCGCTTCCAGCCCTTGCGAACGCGAAGGGGTCAGATGCTGGGCCAACGCCAGTTCCTGAAAAAACGGTCGAACATCCAGCGCAACGATATCCTGCGGCGTCATCTGCTGATACAGGCTGAAAACGACGGCGATAAGACCTTTAACAATCGCCGCATCGCTGTCGCCCTGCAACATAACGCGGCCCTGCTCATCCCGCGTCACCACGATCCATACCTGACTCTGACAGCCATTAACGCGATTTTCATCCTGACGCAGGTCGTCGCTCAGCGGCTCCAGACGGGATCCCAGCTCCATGATGTAAAGATACTTTTCTTCCCAGTTACGACAGCGAGAAAAATTGCGTACCAGTTTCTGCGGCTCCGGCAGACTTGCCATAATATCCTCCGCGGTTAACTTAACCGCCTAATAAACCATGAATACGTTGTAACCCGGCGACAAGCCGGTCGATATCCTCACGCTGCGTATAAACGGCCAGAGACGCACGG
The DNA here is from genome assembly GCF_015999465.1 of Lonsdalea populi. Lineage (NCBI taxonomy): Bacteria > Pseudomonadati > Pseudomonadota > Gammaproteobacteria > Enterobacterales > Pectobacteriaceae > Lonsdalea > Lonsdalea populi. The sequence continues at coordinate 1,602,333 of NZ_CP065534.1, read as the reverse complement.
CACATGCTGGAAACACCGTAGTGTTCCATCAACGGCATGGCGCAGTGGTGGCCGGTACGAATGGCGATGCCGTACTGATCGAGGAAACTCCCCACATCGTAGGCATGATGCTGACCAAGGTTAAAGGCAATCACGCCCTGACGCTGCTCCGGACCGTACATGATGAGCGTCGGCACCGTCTTGAGCGCGGACACCGCATACTGCATCAGGTCAGTCTCATAGCGGTGGATCGCTTCACGTCCTATCGCCGAGACGTAATCCAAGGCGGCCCCCAAGCCCATAATACCGGCGGTATTGGGAGAGCCGGCTTCGAAACGCCAGGGCGCATCGGCGTAGGTCGTTCCTTTGGTGAGGCTGACCTCGCGGATCATCGCCCCGCCCCCTTCCCACGGCGGCATGGCCTGTAGCAACGCCTGCTTGCCATACAATACGCCAATCCCCGAAGGCCCATAGATTTTGTGGCCGGAAAACGCGTAAAAGTCACAGTTTAACGCATGTACATCGACAGGCTCATGCATGATGGCCTGCGCCCCGTCCAGCAGCACCTTCGCGCCGACGCTGTGCGCCAGGCGAACGATATCCTGCACCGGGTTCACGGTTCCCAGCACATTCGAGATGTGCGCAACGGAAACGAGCCTCGTATGTTCATCCAACAATTCCGGCAGCAAGACGACATCGAGCTCGCCCCCGGCCGTCAACGGCAGAACGCGAATTTCGATACCTTGGGTTTGGGCCAGCATCTGCCAGGGAACGATGTTGGCATGGTGCTCCATAGCGGTAATCACCACGTTGTCGCCGGGCTGCATGAAGGTCCGCCCGTAGCTGTTGGCGACCAGGTTGATCGCTTCCGTCGTCCCGCGAACGAATACGATCTCTTCCGCAGACTCGGCGTTGATGAACGACGCCGTCAGAGTACGGACGTCTTCCATCGCCGTTGTCGCCCGGGCGCTCAACGTGTGAATGCCGCGGTGAACCGCGGCATACTCGTTCTGATAAAAATTCAGCTCACGGTCAATGACCGACTGCGGCTTTTGCGAACTGGCCGCGCTGTCCAGATAGACCAGCGACTGACCGTTGACTTCCTGTTTTAAGATGGGGAAATCGGCCCGGACGCGTGCTATCGGGTAATCACTCATTGCTGACCTCCCACGGCACCGATCAGGCGTTCCGCTATGCGTTTGATCACGACGTCGCGCAGAGCGTCGTCAGAGATCGCTTCCGTCAGCTCGGCGGCAAAAGCGAAAATAATCATTTGTTGCGCGTCTTCGCCGCTGATGCCGCGAGCACGCAGGTAAAACAGCTGCTCTTCGTCGATACGGCCAACCGTCGCGCCGTGGCTGCATTTGACGTCGTCGGCGTAGATTTCCAGTTGCGGCTTGGTGTCCACTTCCGCCAGACGCCCCAACAACAGGTTATTGTTGGTCATCTTACCGTCAGTTTTAAGCGCATGAGGCGCGACTTTGATCATACCGTTAAATACTGCCTTGGCGCGATCGCGGACAATTGTTTTGTGCAACTGACGGCTTTCACCGTGGCCCTGATTATGTTCCAGATAAGTCCGCGTGTCGCACACTTCGCTGCCGCGCGGCAAAATCAGGCTATTAATGGTCAGATTAGCCCCTTCGCCGTTGATCTGCGCGCTGGTCTGGTGACGGGTCAGCCCCGCCCCCAGCAAGAAGCTGTGGCTTGAGACGCGCGCGGACCGCGCCATCCGCACGTCATTGTGCGCGAAGTGGTAGCCTGCAGCCGCTTCAAACGCCAACTTGTAGTGCGTGACGTCGCTGTTTTCACCCGCGTCGAGGGACAGACGGGCGCCGCTGAAATGCGCACTCTCATCCAAACTGACATAGTGCTCAATCACCGTCGCGGCGGCGTTGGCGCCGACCTGCAGATCGTGGCGATGATGAACCGTATTCAATACCGCGCCGTCGCCGGAGCTGATATGCAGCAGATACAGCGGTTTTTCCGCCTGTACGCCGGCGGCAAGACGAATCTGCATCCGTTCAACCGCCAGACTTTCCGTCAGGTGCAAGAAGACATCCGGCTGGATAGGCGCGGCCAGCGGCAACGACGCAGAAGATGCGGCCACTTCCACCTGATAAGGCCCCCAGTCGGCGTCGCTGAGCTCGGGGCTCAGGCGCCCGTCGACGAACACTATCCGCCAGGCATCGAGCGACAGTGACAGCGCATCGCATTGAGCCGAATTAACCGTCCGCGCAGCGGGTTCGGTGAACTCGTGGCCGAGCAGGCCGTCCAGCGGCGTATATTTCCAGTGCTCCTGACGGCGATTCGGTACGCCCAGCTGCAGCACCTGCTGCCAGTGTTTACCCGCCTCGTCAGAACGAGCACCGACGCTGTCGAACAACCGCTGCCACTGCGCCAGCGCCTGCGTCGCTTTCGTATTACTGTTGGTCGGTAAGCCAGCCATAGCCCTGTTCCTCCAACTGTTTAACCAATGTGAAGTCGCCGGATTTCACGATCCGCCCCTGATACAGCACGTGGACGAAGTCCGGCTTGATGTAGTCCAGAATACGCTGGTAGTGGGTGACGATGATGAAGGAGCGCTGTTCGTTGCGCAGCGTGTTGACGCCGTTGGACACGATTTTCAGTGCATCAATATCCAGACCGGAGTCGGTTTCATCCAGAATGCACAGATCGGGTTCCAGCGCGGCCATCTGCAGGATATCGTTACGTTTTTTCTCGCCACCGGAGAAACCCACGTTGACCGAACGGGTCAGCAGGTCGGCCGGCATATTCAGCAGTTTAATCTTTTCTTCGATAAAGTCTTCGAAATCAAAGCGATCCAGAGGTTCCTGCTGACGATACTGGCGAATGGCATTGACTGCGGTCTGTAAAAAGAATTGGTTACTGACGCCCGGAATTTCGACGGGGTACTGGAACGCCATAAAAATGCCTTCCCCCGCGCGATCTTCGGGTGCCAGGTCCAGCAGATTTTTGCCTTTGAACGTGACGGAACCTGAAGTCACTTCGTAGTCTTCGCGTCCGGCCAACGTGGCGGACAGCGTACTTTTACCGGAGCCGTTTGGTCCCATGATGGCATGAACTTCGCCCGGTTTGATTTGAAGATTCAGCCCTTTGATAATTTCTTTTTCTTCGACACTGACTCTTAAATTTTCAATATTCAACATACTTTAATCCTTCAGACGCCTTTGCCGCAGGCGCTCGTCTTATAGGCACCGGAGTGCGCGTGTTCATTAGGTGACATTGTCACTTTTCCGGCTATCAGCCCACACTATGCTCAAGGCTTATGGCCAGAAGTTTCTGGGCTTCCACCGCAAACTCCAGCGGCAGTTCGGAGAAGACATCTTTACAGAAACCGTTAACGATCATCGAAATCGCATCATCTTCGCTGATGCCGCGCTGCAAACAGTAGAACAGCTGATCTTCGCCGATTCGAGACGTGGTCGCCTCATGCTCCAGCTGCGCCGTATTGTTTTTCACTTCAACGTAAGGGAACGTGTGAGCGCCGCATTCGCTACCGATCAGCATAGAGTCGCACTGGGTAAAGTTACGGGCATTGGTCGCGGTCGGCATGATTTTGACCAGTCCACGATAGGTGTTCTCGCTTCTGCCCGCCGAAATCCCTTTAGAGATAATGGTGGAGCGGGTGTTTTTACCAATGTGGATCATCTTGGTGCCGGTATCAGCCTGCTGATGACCGCTGGTGAGCGCGACGGAGAAGAACTCGCCGACCGAGTTATCACCGCGTAACACCACGCTCGGGTACTTCCAGGTGATCGCGGAACCGGTCTCAGACTGCGTCCAGGACATTTTCGAACTTTCCCCGGCGCACAGCGCGCGCTTGGTCACAAAGTTCAAAATCCCGCCTTCGCTGTCTTTCCCCGCGAACCAGTTCTGTACGGTGGAATACTTCACTTCCGCACGATTATTGATGATGACTTCCACAACGGCGGCATGCAGCTGGTAGCTGTCACGCACCGGGGCGGAACACCCTTCGATGTAGCTGACGTAGCTGTCGTCGTCCGCGATCAGGATGGTACGTTCAAACTGCCCGGTTTTCGCCGCGTTGATACGGAAGTAAGTCGACAGCTCCATCGGACAGCGCACCCCTTTCGGGATATAAACGAACGTGCCGTCGGAAGCGACAGCGGCGTTCAAGGCGGCGAAGAAGTTGTCGTTGGACGGCACCACGGTGCCCAGATATTTGCGCACCAGATCCGGATGTTCCTGAATCGCCTCGCTGAACGAGCAGAAAATCACGCCGTATTTCGCCAATTCATGACGGTAGGTGGTGGCGACGGATACAGAGTCGAAGATAGCGTCGACGGCTACTTTTTTGCCTTCACGCACCGGCACGCCGAGCTGGTCAAACGCCTTTTCGACTTCGGTGGTCAGGTAGTTCTGTTCGTGCAACGTGCTGGCGCCCTCTTCGCCGGACTGCTGCACCGCGCCGGGCTGCGATCCGCAGGTATCGTCGCACTGGCCGCAGGATGGCGCGGAATAATAGCTGTAGTCCTGATAATCAAGCTTGTCGTAATGCGCCTTCAGCCAGTGAGGTTCTTCCATTTCCAGCCACGCGCGGAAAGCGTTGAGACGGAACTCAAGCATCCACTCGGGTTCTTTACGCTTGGCGGAAATCGCCCGCACCACTTGTTCATTGATCCCCTTGGCCAGCTCATCCGTCGCCAGTTCGGTGAAGAAGCCCTCTTTGTAGCGGCCGTCGCCGAGCCAGATCTGTACATCATCGGATACATCGATGTTACTACGCGCCATAATAGTGTCGCCGCTTAGAGCCCAAAGCTCTCACCACACCCGCAGGCGTGTTGAGCTTTGGGGTTGTTAAATTTAAACACCTGATTCAACCCTTCATGGACATAGTCCACTTCAGTGCCGTCGATAAAAGGCATTGCCTTGAGAGGAACGTAAAGACGCGCGCCGTCGCGCTGAAACACTTGCTCGTCTGCATCAGGCTGTTTGACCATATCCAACACGTAGCCGAAGCCCGCACACCCCGACTGTTTCACGCTCAGTCGTAGCCCCTGCACCCCGGGGTCCTGTTGCATCAGTCGTACAATATGGGCCGCTGCACTTTCGGTCAGCGTGAGTCCCTGCCAGACATTTTCGTCCAGTGAAAAAGTCTCTACATTTTGCGATTGCATGGGAATTACCTCGTCTCTCCAAATTTTCCGCTTTTTGCGGATCTGCCCTAATGGTAGTGATAATAGTGAGGGAGCTTCAACCTCGTGATTTCTGGGGCTATACGGCACCGCGACGTAAAATATCGGTTTTTTTAACCTCCCCGAAAGTCTTCAGGGGCGATTTGCGGAGTGTCGATTATTCTAACCATATGAAATAAAACAACAATAACTGAAGTGGAAGTGGTCGCGCCGATAGATTATTCAACATTTTATTATCATGAGTATAACATCTATCGCTGGAACCTATTTTATAAACAGGAGGAATCAGCCAACATTTTCCTCCTGTTTTAGGCTTTTTACTGCTATTTGCATCTCAACCGTTGCATGTCCCTTTGAGGGAAAATATGATAACGATTATCATTTAACAAAGGATTGACCCCCATGTTTCCTTTCAATGCCTGGCTGCAATCCCATATCGATGACTATCGTGCGTTACTGCGTGACGCCACGATGGAAATGTATATGGCAGAAGTGAATCTGGATAATCCCGACAGCGATATCAACCATATTCGAGGTTATTACCTGTCCGGTATGAAGATAGCAGAACTGAGCCAGCGTTATGGCGACGACGACAGCTATCTGCTGACGCTCATCAAAATGCATCACCGGCTCATTCGAGAGATCAACAACCCGCAGCGCTGTCATCTGTGCCGCTTGCAGAGCTATCACTTCGGCCGACAGACGCTACAGCTGATCTGCAATCAGTTTAGCCAGCAGGGCTGCTGGCAAAAAGTCACTGCATTTCAGACCGACTTCGCGAAGCGCGTCGCGTTCATGCCCTGAGGCGAACGCTGAACCTCACTCCTCGGGAGTGATGACCGCCGTCGTCAGACGCGACGTGCAGCACAGACGATCATCGGGATCGTAGATGTCGATTTGCCACACCTGATGCCGTTTACCGACATGCAGCGCCCGGCAGACGCCTCTCACCTCGCCTTCGCCGACGCCCCGCAGATGATTGGCGTTGATTTCCACACCCACCACCTGCTGGTCGTCCTGCGAACAGAGATAGCCCGCGACGGAGCCCAGCGATTCCGCCAGCGTAACGGACGCGCCGCCGTGCAGTCGACCGAACGGTTGTCGCGTCCGTTCATCCACCGACATGACGCCTTCCAGCGTATCATCGGTCATGCGGGTAAACCGGATACCAAGATGACCCACCATGCAGTGAGCCGACAGCTGATTAAGCTGTTCCGGATCGCACACTCGTTTCCACAACCTCATACGAGCTCCAGCAATGCCTGTAAGGGATGTTTGAAGGACTGTCCTTCCATCCGTTTCATCTGACTGCGGCAGGAATATCCGGTCGTCAGACAGCGCTGTGGCGGCAGTTTTTGCAACGCTGGCTCCCAGGAGAGCGCATAAATTTTTTTGGAGTTATCCAAGTTGGGCGCTTCATGACCATACGTTCCCGCCATCCCGCAGCAGCCGACGCTGACATTTTCCAATTTGGCGCCGAATCGCGCGAAGATGCGGCTCCATTGCTGAGTGCTCGTTGGCAGCGCGGTGGCTTCCGTACAGTGACCGAACAGATACCACGGTTCGCCCGCTTCATCTCTGTCCGTGCCGTCCGGCAAGGCGTTCACCAGCCATTCATGCACCAGCTGTACCTTGAAGTCTCCGCGTCGGTCGCCCAGCGCTTCCCGATATTCGTCGCGATAACACAGCACCAGCGCCGGATCGACGCCGACCATCGGTAGCCCAAGGTTCGCCACGCGGTTGAGGTAATCGGCGGTTTTACTCGCCGTTCGGGCAAAGCGGGTCAGGAACCCCTTGATATGCTGCGCCTTACCGTTTGGCGAGAACGGCACCAGCACCGGCTTGAAATGCAGCTTTTCAATCAATTTGACGAAATCCGCCACGACTTTGGCGTCGTAATAGCTGGTGAACGGGTCCTGCACAATTAACACATAGCCGGCGCGCGCCTGCGGGGACAGCTTTTCCAGTTGATCCAGCGTGGTCGTCATCGCGGGATGGCCCGCAAACTGTTGACGCAGCGACGGAGAGGACAACAGCGGAAGATCGGCCATGCCGATAAGCTTGCGGCTGAGCTCGCCCACCCATGACTGTTCAAGGAAGAAGTTAAAGGTTTTTGGCGCTCTCGCCATCAGCGGTGCATAGCTCTCTACGCCGGCGACCAGATAGTCCCGGGGCGGTCGCAGATAGCGCGTGTGATACAGCTGCAGAAAACGCGAACGGAAGCTCGGCACGTCGATTTTTATCGGACACTGCGTCGAGCAGGCCTTACAGGCCAGACAGCCGGACATCGCCTCTTTCACTTCGTGCGAAAAATCATAGTGGCCCTTGCGCGCCTGCCAGCTATTGCGCGTCTTTTGCACCAAGGTGCGGAAACTGATGCGCTGCTCCGACAGGCTGTTTTCCAGCGCCAGCGGATCCACGCCCTGCTCCGTCAGCAGCCGCAGCCACTCGCGCACCAGCGACGCGCGGCCTTTGGGCGAATGAATGCGATTGCCGGTCACCTTCATCGACGGACACATCGGGCTGCGCGCATCAAAGTTAAAACACAGACCGTTGCCGTTACACTCCATCGCACCGCGGAAAGAGGTGCGCACCGCCAGTGGAATGCGACGATCGTAAGTACCGCGTTTCACCGCATCAACCTTCATCATCGGCGCGTCGACATCTACGGGCGCGCAGATTTTTCCAGGGTTGAGGCGGTTATGCGGGTCAAAGGCGGTTTTGACTCGACGCAGCTCTCCATACAGTTCCGGGCCGAAAAAGGCCGGGCTGTACTCAGCGCGAAATCCCTTGCCGTGTTCGCCCCAGAGCAGGCCGCCATATTTGGCGGTCAACGCCACAATTTGGTCTGAGAGCTGTTTCATCAGCATCTCCTGCTGCGGATCGCACATATCCAGCGCAGGACGGACGTGCAGAACCCCGGCGTCCACATGGCCGAACATGCCGTAGCTCAGTTGATGGCTGTCCAGCAGCGCCCGGAACTCTGCAATGTAGTCCGCCAGATGCTGTGGCGGAACGCAGGTATCCTCGGCAAACGGAATGGGTTTGGCTTGCCCTTTGCTGTTGCCCAGCAAACCGACCGCCTTTTTTCGCATGCCGTAAATCCGCTCGATGCCGGCCAGATCGCGGCAGAGCTGATACCCGATGACGCCCTCTTCCCGCTTTGCCAGCAAATCGTCGAGCCGCTGACACAATGACCCAATGCGCTCATCAATCAGGGCTTCATCGTCTCCGGCAAACTCAACGATATTCAGTCCCAGCAGCTCCTGACCGGGGACGTCGGTGATCAGTTCGCTGACCGAATGCCAGACGATATCCTCTCGCGCCAGATTCAGCACTTTGGAGTCCACCGTCTCAACGGACAAGGCCTTCGCGTCCACCATAAAAGGCGCATTGCGCAGCGCGGAGTCGAACGAGTCGTACTTCACGTTCACCAGCCGCCGGATTTTCGGCAGCGGCGTGATATTCAGCTTGGCTTCGGTGATGAAGGCCAAAGAGCCTTCCGAACCGGTCAAAATGCGCGTCATGTCGAAAGTCTGCATATCATCGCTGAACACATGGCGCAGATCGTAACCGGTAAGAAATCGATTCAGCTTGGGAAACTTGTCGACAATCAGCGAGCGCTGTTTGCGGCAGCGATTAAGAACGGTGTGGTATATCCGCCCGACCGGCGACGGTTCCTCAGCCAGTTGCTCCGCCAACGTCACCGGCATGGCCTGCGTGTCCAGCATCTCGCCGCCTAACAGCACGGCCCGAACGCCCAGAACATGGTCAGACGTTTTGCCGTACATCAGGGACCCCTGACCGGAGGCATCCGTATTAATCATCCCTCCCAACGTCGCTCGGTTGCTGGTAGACAGCTCTGGAGCAAAGAAATAGCCGTGCGGTTTAAGATATTGGTTGAGCTGATCTTTGATGACGCCGGCTTCGACGCGCACCCATCCCTGCTCGCAATTAACCTCAAGAATCCGGTTCATGTAGCGCGACATATCCACCACGATACCCCGGTTCAGAGCCTGTCCGTTGGTGCCGGTGCCGCCGCCTCGCGGGGTGAACGTGATTGACAAGAATTCCGTTTCGCCCGCCAGTCGTGCCAGTAACGCCACATCGGCGGTAGAACGAGGAAAAACCACGGCATCCGGCAACAGTTGGTAAATGCTGTTGTCAGTCGCCATGGTCAGGCGGTCTGCGTATCGGGTAGCGGTATCGCCCGTGAATCCGTGTTGTTTTAACGCTTCCAAGTAGTCGAGCACCGGCTGAACGACGCCAGGCGCCTGCGTGATCTGTGGGATCATTATGGTTGACCCTGTCTGTAGAATAGTGTTTGCAAAAGCAGTGATAGCATTCTTGGCGTGACGCTTCTTTTCCCGGCGCCACACCATTTTTGTTTTATCACATTTACTGCCGGGGCGCGCCTTTGCAACGATAAAAACTTGAGAAGATACCCCCTCTTAGGTGCGGGCCGTGCGATCATGGCTGACCACCCCGGCTGCAGTAAAGGCAGCATGTTAGCGCTTTTACCGCTATTATCGTTCCCGCTGACAGGACTTATCGTCAGTCGATAAGACATTCGCTCACAGAGGTAATATTCGTCGATGGAACACTCTCAGTCACCGCGTTTCGACCTTGCTACAATGCTATTCACGCTCATGTTCATTGCCATGATGATCATTGCCTGCTTCTGGGTTGTTCAGCCCTTTATTCTCGGTTTTGCCTGGGCGAGCATGGTGGTTATCGCCACTTGGCCGCTGCTGATACGCCTGCAAAAATTGCTCTGGGGCCGTCGTTCTCTGGCGGTCATCGCCATGACGCTGCTCTTGGTTCTGCTGTTTGTGATCCCCACGTCTATTCTGGTTAGCAGCGTTATCGATAACTCTTCGGCATTGATCGGCTGGGCGTCTTCCCAGGAGCACATGGCGCCGCCCACGCTGGAATGGCTGAAATCCGTTCCGGTGGTCGGAGAGAAGTTGTATAGCAGTTGGCAAACGCTAATCCACAGCGGCGGCAGCGCGCTGATGTCGAAAGTTCAGCCTTATGTTGGCAAAACAGCGACTTGGGTCGTGGCGCAGGCAGCGCACGTCGGCCGCTTCTTGATGCATTGTGCCCTGATGGTGCTGTTCAGCGTCTTGTTGTATAGCAAAGGCGATCGGGTGGCCTTCGGTGTGCGTCGATTTGCCATGCGTTTAGGCCAAGAGCGCGGCGATGCGGCGGTTATTCTGGCCGCGCAGGCCATCCGCGCCGTGGCGCTGGGCGTCGTCGTGACGGCTATCGTTCAATCCGTACTCGGCGGGATCGGCCTGACGATTGCCGGCATCCCCTACACGACACTGCTCACCGTTCTGATGTTCCTGAGCTGCGTCGCACAGCTCGGTCCGTTGCCAGTGCTCATCCCCGCCATCATCTGGTTGTACTGGTCAGGCGATACCACCTGGGGAACCGTGCTGTTGGTATGGAGCAGCGTCGTCGCTACGCTGGATAACGTCATCCGACCGATATTGATTCGTATGGGCGCCGATTTGCCGCTGCTGCTGATCCTGTCCGGCGTCATCGGCGGCCTGTTGGCGTTCGGTATGATCGGACTCTTTATTGGCCCGGTCGTGTTGGCGGTGTCTTATCGCCTCCTCTCCGCCTGGATGCAAGACACCCCGGAGCCGCCATCACTGTCTGACGTGCATGTCGATCCTAAAAGCACCCGTCTATAAGACGCCGGCAGTCTCACTTATGACCTAATTCTCCGAGGCATTCTCAGCCCCGGAGAATACGTCATAATTAAAGAAAACTAACCTATTTGAGATAACTCCGATTTTACTAAATTGACTGGTATTCACTACATCCCTTTCTACAAGGAAATATCTGCGTTAGAACTAAGTAACTAAAAAAAATCGTTAAAAAACAATTAACCATTAGGATGATTCCTAATGACGAATTCAGCACGAGTTCATACTATGAATCCCGAAGCTAGTGTTTAAGTAACATCTGTCCGGAGGTTTCTCCTCGTCAGAGCCAGTAACGAATTGCTGTGTGTAGTCTTTGCCCATCCCCTGTGATGGGCTTTTTTTTTGGCTTACGAATAATAAGTGTTCATAAAGTGAATCCGTCCATAAAAAAACGCCCGCGACAACCCGCTTGCCGTCGAGCGTTTTAATATTCAGGCGATATCAACACTGCAGCCTAAGTTTGACTCTCGGTTAGCGGATCTCCGCCAGGCTCAACCAGGTTTGCACCACGGTATCCGGATTTAACGACAGGCTGTCGATGCCTTGATCCATCAGCCATGCGGCAAAATCTTCGTGGTCTGACGGTCCCTGCCCGCAGATGCCGACGTATTTGCCCTGCGCTTTGGCGGCTTTGATTGCCATCGCCAGCAGTATTTTTACCGACTCATTGCGTTCATCGAACAACGACGATACAACGCCGGAGTCACGATCCAAGCCTAACGTCAGCTGCGTCATATCGTTCGAACCGATGGAGAATCCATCAAAGTGCTGCAGGAACGCTTCAGCCTGCAACGCGTTGGACGGAATTTCGCACATCATTATGATTTTCAGTCCTTTTTCACCGCGACGTAACCCTTGAGCTGCCAGCTCCGCCACCACGGCTTCCGCCTGTTCCACGGTGCGGACAAACGGGATCATGATCTCGACGTTGGTCAGCCCCATCACATCGCGCACGCGCTTGACCGCTTCACACTCCAGCGCAAAACAGTCACGGAAGTCAGGCGACACGTAACGGCCTGCGCCACGGAATCCCAGCATGGGGTTCTCTTCATCCGGCTCATACCGTTCGCCGCCGACAAGATTGGCGTATTCATTGGATTTGAAGTCAGACAGTCGCACGATAACGCGCTTCGGCCAGAAGGCGCTGGCCAGCGTGGCGATCCCCTCTTTCAGCCGCTCGATGTAGAATTCAACCGGGTCGTTGTAGCCCTGCATCAGACTTTTGATCTCCTGCTGCAGTTGCGGCGTCTGCTGGTCAAACTCCAGCAGCGCGCGCGGATGCACGCCGATCATACGGTTGATGATGAACTCGAGCCGCGCCAGCCCCACGCCGTCATTCGGCAGGCAGGCGAAGTCGAAGGCACGGTCCGGGTTTCCGACGTTCATCATGATTTTAAGCGGCAAGGTCGGCATAGCCTCAACCGGCGAGCTTTTCACCGTAAAGTCCAGCAGGTCCTGATAGACATAGCCGGTATCGCCCTCCGCACAGGAGACGGTCACCTTCTGCCCGTTACCGAGCCGCTCCGTCGCATCACCGCAGCCAACGACCGCCGGAATACCCAGCTCACGGGCGATAATTGCCGCGTGGCAGGTGCGTCCGCCCCGGTTGGTGACGATAGCCGCGGCCTTCTTCATAATCGGCTCCCAGTCGGGGTCAGTCATATCCGTCACCAAGACATCGCCCGCGTTAACCAGATGCATTTCACTGATGTCGTTGATGTTTTTTACTTCTCCAGCGCCAATGCGATGGCCGATAGCGCGGCCTTCCACCAGCACGTTTCCGCTGGCGGGCAGGTGGTATCGCTCCATCACCTGACCATTCGATCGCACCGTTTCCGGACGCGCCTGTACGATGTACAGTCGGCCGGTGTGACCGTCTTTCGCCCATTCAATATCCATCGGCCGGGCGTAATGTTTTTCGATCAATAACGCCTGATGCGCCAACGCCTGCACTTCTTCGTCCGTTAAACAGAAACGGTCGCGTTGCGCCTCCGGTACGTCCTCGATGCTGACCTGTTTGCCGTGTTCCTGACTGGGGGCATAGACCATGCGGATCTTCTTCGACCCCATATTTCGACGCACTATCGCCGGATTACCTTTCAATAACGTTGGCTTATGGACGTAGAACTCATCCGGGTTGACCGCGCCCTGCACGACCATCTCGCCGAGCCCCCAGGCCGCGGTGATGAACACCACCTGGTCAAATCCGGACTCGGTATCCAACGTAAACATGACGCCGGACGCCGCCAGATCGGAACGCACCATACGCTGGATCCCGGCAGAGAGCGCGACCCCACGATGGTCGTAGCCCTGATGTACACGGTAAGAGATAGCACGGTCATTGAACAACGAGGCGAACACATGTTTGACCGCCGTCAGCACGGCATCGAAGCCCTGTACGTTGAGGAACGTCTCTTGCTGACCGGCGAACGACGCATCGGGCATATCTTCAGCGGTGGCCGACGAGCGGACGGCAAAGGAAGCGTCTGGATCGTCCTCGGAGAGCTGCTGATAGGCGTCGCGTATCGCCTGTTCCAACGCGGGCTGGAATGGCGTATCCACAACCCATTGGCGAATCTGAGCGCCGGCTTTCGCCAGCTGATTCACATCGTCAATATCGGTGTTATCCAGCAGCGCGTAAATACGCTGGTTGATGCCGCTTTGCGTCAGAAAATCATTGAACGCCTGCGCGGTGGTGGCGAAGCCGTTGGGGACTTCCACGCCCAGCGATGACAGGTTGGTGATCATCTCACCCAGGGAGGCGTTCTTGCCGCCTACCCGTTCCACGTCATGCATACCGAGTTGGTCGTACCACAAGACATTACGCTTATCTGTACCGTTGTTGGACATCGAAATTATCCTTCTGCATACAATGTAGGGTATGGAAGCACTGCTGATGAAACCTCAGCTTTTTTGAGCGTAGCATAGCGTTTTGTAAAGAAGAGAAAGGTGAATCGATCAACCCAGTGAAAAAAAATTGTCGCCTCGGATTCACATTGCGCGGGTGGAAAAAAACATCAATAGTGAGTGGGTTTGCCCACCTAATCAGAAAGATATGCTCTGTATTCGTCCTGGATGCCGAACTATGCCAGGCGTGGCCGGAGCCTATCGCCTTGAGGAGCCCCTGTGGAACGAAGCGTTTTTTATGTCTCCGACGGCACCGCCATTACCGCCCAAGTGCTGGGGCATGCCGTGCTCTCCCAGTTTCCCGTCGATATTACTAGCTTCACCCTGCCGTTTGTCGAAAGCACCAGCCGCGCCAACGCCGTGCGGGAGCAGATCAACGCGATTCACCAACAGAGCGGTGTGCGCCCGTTGGTGTTCTACTCTATCGTGACGCCCGCGGTCAGGGACATCATCGTCAGTAGCGAAGGCTTCTGTCAGGATATCGTGCAAGCCTTGGTCGCGCCGCTGCAACAAGAGTTGAATATTGCGCCGAGTCCAGTGGCGAACCGGACCCACGGACTCACGGCCAATAATTTGACCAAATACGACGCCCGCATCGCCGCTATTGATTACACGCTCGCGCACGACGACGGCATTTCTTTGCGCAATCTCGATCAGGCGCAGGTCATTCTGCTTGGGGTTTCTCGCTGCGGAAAAACACCTACCAGCCTTTATCTGGCGATGCAGTTCGGCATCCGCGCCGCCAATTACCCGTTTATCGCTGAAGACCTGGACAACCTTAATCTGCGGCTGCCCGAAGCGCTGCGTCCGTATCAGGACAAGCTGTTTGGACTGACCATCGATCCAGAGCGACTGGCCGCCATTCGCGAAGAGCGCCGCGGCAATAGCCGCTATGCATCGCTGCGTCAATGTCGGCTGGAGCTCCGGGAAGTGGAAGCGCTCTATCGCCGCTATCAGATCAAATACATCAATACCACCAACTACTCAGTGGAAGAGATCTCTGCTCGCATCATCGATATTCTGGGTATGAGCCGGCGAATGTACTAGTACGTAAATGCAAAAAAAGGGGAGACATTTCCGCAGGGTGCTGAAGAGATATCCGCCAGGATATTGCCGATCTCATTTGTTGGGGTGACATCGGCGCACGCACGACGGAGAGTCAGATTTATCGGGAAATGGCGTCAGCACGCTCTCTTGCCCGGTCGGTTTCAAGAACGGGACGGACGGCAATCTTTGCATCGCGATTGATGCGATCAGCTCCGATCAGGCACCTCACCTGTTTTTGTCACCGGATAAACAAGGTCGGTTGGCGGTCTTCCGCTCATCGGGCAATCCATTCGGCCATATCATTATGCGCGGGGGGAATACGTCCTCATTATCATGCTGAGGATGTGGCCTAAGCGTGCCAACAATTGGCGTCATTTTCCCCAACGCAACGACTTATCATCGACTTCAGCCACGGCAACTGTCAGAAGCAATACCGGCGTCAGAAAGAGGCCGCCCTCTCTGTCTGCCGGCAAATCGCAAAGGGCAGCGCGGCTATCGCGGGGGGGGGGTGATGATAAAGCGTTTCCTGCTGGAAGGTGCTGAATGCGTCCACGCTAACTTTTGGCCAGTTTTAGTTGACCACTACAGACCCGTGTGTGAGCTGGGAAGACAGCGAGTACAGGCTGGCTCAGTTGGCGAAAGCGGTGAGCCGCCGTTTGTAATTCGTTGCTAAAGAAAGCGTGAAGCGGCCAATCCTAAAACCGTCGTACCCAGTATTGGAACCGCCATAAAAAACCTCCGCAACAAGGCGGAGGCGGTTCCTTTTTCGATAGATAAGGCAACGAACGCTAAGCGGCCACCGCCCTATCTTCCATGGCTTGTCGCCACCCTCCCAACCAGTAAGACCGAGCATTGATCGATTGATAAGGGCAAAGCTCCTTAGGTCGACCAGAAATACCTGCTTGATAACCGCGTGAATGCGCCCGTTCAAGGCGATCTCGTTTCTGTCTCTTCATGCCTCATTTCCCTCATACGAGTCTGGTGGAAAGAATGGTGATTACTTTATAAGCAACCACAGTTCAGAAATAGCGATTCTTACTCTGAAGATCAAGACGCAATATTCACGCCATTGTCATATTTGTGAGCCAATATCGGAATCTTTTACCTGAAGGCGGGAACGGGTCACGGTAACCGTTTGAGAGGGAAACAAAACCGCCGAATGTCTTTGCTTATAAAAAATTCGACATTCAGCGGTCTATTTTTAGAACAAATCAGGACAACGCGGCGGCCTGACGCACGATGGACTCAGCCACCTGCTGCCAGCCAGCGGCCAGCGTTTTCACCAGCGCATCGTAGCCGTCGTCCGTCTGCGGCAACGTGACGTTGAACGGCTGAGTCATGATGCGATCCTGATAACGCAGCGTCCAGGCGCCGCGAATTACCGCATTACCGTCATAGCGGCCCTGGAAGGCCGATACGGTGATATCCAACGTCGCCCGATCGCCATCCGGCTCACGGCTCACCACGCCCCATGACGTCAGCCCCTGTTGCAGGGTCGCTATCAATGACTGCTGCAACTGCTGATCCAGCGGGCTGGCCCACAGGTTGTTGCTGGCAATGGTGTATCTTACGTCAGACGTCTGATACACAATCCCGCTGTTCGACAGCGAATCGGCCAGCGTAACCCCGCGCACCCACAGATGAGGCGCGGAAGCCGTAGTGACGGAAGCCGTGGCTTTGTCCCCCTCCGTCGGCAGCTGATAATAGACTTTCTGCGAATCGCTGCTGCACGCCCCGAGCAGCAGCACTAATGCCAATGTCCATCGTTTCATCATGATTTATTTCGCCTTCTTCGGTTGCGGATCCTGACCACCCGATGCTTCGAACACCAGCGCATTGCTCTTGCCGTTCAGGGTGCGCAGCAACGGCTGCAGCTCACGCAACACCTGATCCAACCGCTGCATGTCGTTCACCATCTTGTTGTAGGCCGGAGAACCCGGTTGGAAGCCTTGCATGCTACGATTCAGCTCACGCAGGGTACGCTGCATATCCTCAGGCAACTGCTGCATCGACTTGTTGCCGGCTATCTGGTTCAGCGACGCCAGCGTTTTCTGAAGTTCACGCAACGTCGCCTGACTTTCGGCCAGCGTTTGCGTGGCCTGAGACACCATCGGCGTCAACGGCAGGCCATTCACCTTATCCAATACCGCCATCAGCTTGTGCTGGATCTGCGACAGCCCGCCGCTGACCGTCGGCAAGACCTCGTAGCCGTCAACCTTGACCATCGACACCGGGCGTCCCTTCAACTGCGGGTAGAAGTCCAGATCGATATACAGCGCGCCGGTCAGGATGTTGGCCGTCTTCATGGAAGCACGCAGCCCCAACGCCGGTGCTTCCTTGATTTCCTGCTCCAGATTCAACTGGTCCCAAACATGCGCCTGCAAGCGGTCCGGTTCGATGCGGATCATCACCGGGATGCGATAGTCATTACCCAGACTTTGCTTGATCTCGCGCGGGAAGAACGGAACTTGGGACACCGTTCCCAGGCGGATGCCGCGGAACTCAACCGGCGCACCCGGCTGCAGACCGCGTACGGACTCGTCGAAGAACAGCAGATACTCTTTAAACTGGGTATACAGCGAATCCTGAATGCTGCGCTGGCTGTCATACAACTGGTATTCGGCGTGTTCCTTCGCCGGATCGCCCAGCGCCCAGCCGCTTGGCACGTCGAAGCTCACGCCGCCGTTCAGCAACGTCGTCAGCGATCCCATCTCAACGCGCATCCCCTGAGCGGAGAGATCAAGCGCAACGCCGCTGTCTTTCCAGAAGCGAACATTGCTGGTCACCAGCGAGTTGTAGGGCGCATTAATGAACAGGCGGTAGCTTATTTTCCGCGCCTCAGGATCAAAATGACTGGTTTCCACCGACCCGACCCGATAACCACGGAACAGCACCGGATCGCCCGCATTCAACTGACCGGCGCGTTCACTGGTGAGCGACACGCGGATCCCTTTGGCGTCCGGAGAAGCCAGCGGCGGGCTGTCCAATAGTTTGAAATTGCGGCTTTCATCCTGATTGGAGCCGGGCTGCAACTGAATAAACGACCCTGATAGCAGCGTCCCGAGACCGGAGATCCCCTCACGCCCAACTTGAGCCTTCACCACCCAGAACACGGAGTCGGTATTCAGCAGATGATCCATGTCGTTATTCAAACGCGCTTTGATCTCAACCTGATGGAGGTCTTTGCTCAGCACCACGCTTTCCACCATGCCGACGTTAACGCTGCGGCTTTTGATGGGCGTTTTTCCCGCCTCAATCCCATCGGCCGTTTGCGCCGTCAGCGTAATTTCCGGCCCTTGATGGCTGAAGTGATAAAATAGGATCCAAGCGCCGATCAGCAACGTGACGATGGGCACAATCCAGACCGGAGACCAGCGCTTAAGCGATTCAATCTCCGCGGCGCTGTGGTTATTTTTCGTCAATGGAAAACTCCTCTCACTCACGGTTGTAGCGATCCCACAACAGGCGGGGATCAAACATAATAGCGGCAAGCATGGTCAGAATAACCACCGCGGCAAACAACACTGCGCCGATTTCAGGATACACACTCATAAAACGGCCAACGCGAACTAACGCGGACAGCACGGCGATCACGAACACATCAATCATGGACCAACGCCCCACGAATTCCACCACCTCATAGACCAGATGCATTCGCTCAGTATCATGACGGCTTTTTCCCTGCGCACACCAGCATAGCCAGCCCAGCGCAATCATCTTCAGCGTCGGCACCATGATGCTGGCGATAAAAATCACCAGGGCGACCGGGTAGGAGCCGGAGTCCCATAGTATGACCACGCCGGACATAATCGTGGAGTCCATACGGTTGCCCAGCGCTTCCGTCACCATAATGGGCAACAGGTTCGCCGGGATGTACAGCATCAGCGACGTGACCAGCAGCGCCAGCGTCCACTGCAGGCTATGACGCCGACGCTGATGTCCATGCGTGTGGCAACGCGGGCACACCTGCACATCCGCCGGGAGCACCGCCGTACAACAGCTGCACGAGCGCACGCCCTGCGCAATCCCGCTGCGCCCTGTTTCCAGCGAATCCGGCACCGCCGGCGCAGGAATGACGTCATGCCATAGCCGACGGCGGTCAAGACTTTGGAAAGCCAGCAGTTGCAGAAGACAAAACAGAACATAGGGAATGAAGCTGATGCCGATGCCGATGCTGCCGTAGGCCATTAGTTTGACGAAACTCACCAGCACACCGGCCAGAAAAATTTCCGGCATACCCCAGCTTTTCAGTTGGAACAGAATTCGCGCCAGCAGCCGGGTGAGCTCAAGATTCATCCGGATATGCCCGCACAGCCCAATAATGATGAGCATGCAGCTGGCGGGAATACACTGCACGAACAGCATGAACAGCGTCGCCACGCTGGCATAATTCTCATCCACCATGACTTTGGGGATTTCCAGCAAAGTGACTTCGCTGGTGATCCCCGCCACCTGCATGGAGACGAACGGAAACAACGTGGATAGGAAAAGCATCACCAGCGCGCTGACGGCGAAACTTACCGAGCGCCAGCGCGCTTCAGGGCGATAGCTCGTCAGAAGCGTATTACAGCGTGGGCAAAGCGCCCGCTGCCCTGGCCGTAAGTCAGGAAGTTCGACCAGCAGGTCGCACTGCGGGCACAGCATTTTACCCTCCGCACAGTGAGAGTGGGTGCACATCAATAACCTCCCGTTACCAGCCAGGCAGCCGCGGCGCGAGTTTGCCTGATGTCAAAAGCTACTCGTTGCCGTTTTGCAAAGACTCGAGCTCTTCCCAGCGGGCGAAGCTGGTTTCCAGACGTTGCTCCGCCAACGCCAACGCGTCCAGCACCGGCTGCGTTTCCTCATGAGGTCGTGAGAAAAACGACGGATCGTTCATCTGCTCCTGCAAAGAGGTGATTTCAAGCTCAAAGGCTTCCAACTGCTGAGGCAACTGCGCCAGTTCACGCTGTTGGTTGTAGCTGAGCTTAACCGTGGCAGCAGGTTTGGCCGGTCGCGATGCGGCGGGCGCAGACTTGGTTTCGGCCGGTGCAGAAAAAGCCGTCGCGCGCAGCGGCGTCGCGACTGAACGCTGCTGCTGTGCGTCATAATAACCCCCGACGTACTGCCCGATGACGCCGTTGCCTTCGAAAATCCAGCACTCCGTCACCGAGTTGTCAACAAACTGACGGTCATGGCTCACCAACAACGCCGTGCCCTGATAGCTGTCGATCAGCTCTTCGAGCAGTTCCAGCGTTTCTACATCCAGATCGTTAGTCGGTTCATCAAGAATCAGCAGATTGCTGGGCTTCAAGAATAGCCGCGCCAGCAACAGGCGATTTCGCTCTCCGCCGGACAAGGCCTTCACCGGCGTCATCGCCCGTTTAGGATGGAACAGAAAGTCCTGCAAATAGCCGAGCACGTGGCGCGAACGGCCGTTGACCATCACTTCCTGCTTGCCTTCGGCCAGGTTGTCCATCACCGTCCGTTCCGGATCCAGTTCGGCCCTGTGCTGATCGAAATAAGCCACTTCCAGTTTGGTCCCGCAGTGGATGCGGCCACTATCTGCCTTTAACTGGCCCAGCATCAGCTTCAACAGCGTGGTTTTACCGCAGCCGTTAGGCCCGACCAGCGCGATTTTGTCGCCGCGCTGAACCTGAGCAGAGAAGTTGTTCAGCAAAACTTTATCGCCCACCTGATAACTGGCGTTCTCCAGTTCAAAGACGATCTTGCCGGAGCGCGCCGCCTCTTCCACCCGCATTTGGGCCGTACCCATGACTTCACGACGCTGGGTGCGCTCCTGGCGCAAGGCCTTCAACGCCCGTACACGCCCTTCATTACGAGTACGACGCGCCTTGATGCCCTGACGGATCCACACCTCTTCCTGCGCCAGTTTACGGTCGAATTCCGCGTTCTGCAGTTCTTCCACTCGCAGCGCCTCTTCCTTGCCCGCCAGATACTTATCATAGTCGCCCGGCCAGGAAACGAGTTTACCGCGGTCCAAATCAACGATTCGGGTCGCCATATTGCGGATGAAAGAACGGTCATGGGAAATGAAAATGATGCTGCCCTGGAAGGATTTCAGGAACCCTTCCAGCCAGTCGATGGTTTCGATGTCCAGATGGTTGGTCGGTTCGTCCAACAGCAGCACCCGGGGAGCGCTGACCAACGCCCGGCCCAACGCGGCCTTGCGCAGCCAACCGCCGGACAAGGACGACAGCGGTGTGTCCGCCGTCAGACCCAGCTGTTCCAGAACGGCGTTGATGCGGTCCTCCAGTTTCCAGAGTCCCTGATGGTCCAGCACTTCCTGGACTTTCGCCAGTTGATTCAAGTTCCGCTCGCTGGGATCGGTTTCAACCAGACGCAGCGCGGCGTGATACGCCTTCAGATGCTCGGACTGCTCCGCGACGCCTTCGGCCACGAAGTCGAAAACGCTGCCGGCCACGTTGCGCGGCGGATCCTGCTGCAAACGGGAGACTACCAGATCCTGCTCGAAGACCAGACGGCCATCGTCCAGAGGGATATCCTTCGCCAAAATTTTCAATAGCGTGGATTTCCCGGTGCCGTTACGACCCACCAGACAGACGCGCTCGTTGTCTTCGATATGCAGCTCGGTATTGTCCAGCAGCGGCGCATCGCTGAAAGACAGCCAGGCGCCAGATAAACTGATTAATGACATGTAATTACTTTTCCTCTCCGGCGTGCTTCAGCAGCCAGCAGTTGTGAATCTGACGATTACGGGCGAAATCCTGCGATTGGGTGCGAGCAGTAATGTCCTGCGCTTCCAGACCCAGCGCGGCAAGGCCTTCCATATCCATCTGGAATCCCCGTTTATTATTGGAAAACATGATGGTACCGCCGCGTTTCAGCAGACGCTTCAAATCTTTCATCAGCATCAGATGATCACGCTGCACGTCAAACGTAGCCTCCATGCGCTTGGAGTTGGAGAACGTCGGCGGATCGATGAAGATCACGTCGAACTGTTCGTTGGACTGGCCCAACCAACTCAGACAATCCGCCTGAACCAATCGATGCTGACGCCCGGTGAGACCATTGGCGCGCAGGTTCTTCTCCGCCCATTCCAGATAGGTGCGCGACATGTCCACCGTCGTCGTGCTGCGTGCACCGCCGATGCCCGCGTGAACGCTCGCCGTCCCGGTGTAGGCGAACAGGTTGAGGAAATCTTTTCCCTGACTCAGTTCGCCCAGCATTTTGCGGGCGACGCGGTGGTCAAGGAACAAACCGGTATCCAGATAGTCGGTCAGATTGACCCACAGTCGCGCATGGTATTCGTCCACCAGCAGGAACTCGCCTTTCTGAGCCAGCTTCTCATACTGATTTTTCCCTTTTTGACGCTCACGCGTCTTGAGTATCAGTTGATTGGTCGGCACGCCCAGCACGCTCAGCGTGGCATTGATCACGTCGAACAAACGCTGACGGGCTTTCTGTGCATCCACCGTCTTCGGCGGCGCATACTCCTGCACGACCACCCAACTGCCGTAGCGATCAACCGCGACGTTGTATTCCGGTAAGTCGGCGTCGTAGACGCGGTAGCATTCGATGCCCTGCTGTTTAGCCCATTTATCCAGCTTACGCAGGTTCTTCTTCAGTCGGTTAGCAAAATCATCTGCCGGCGGGCTGACGTTTTCCGCGCTGTTCGCCGCCAACGGGTAGTTTTTCTGCACGCAGTCCAGCGGGCCGTTTTTGGCTTTGAACTGGCGGTCCGCGCGCAGCTGTAAACAGCTCAACAGCTCCGGCGAGGCGCTGAACAGAGACAACCGCCAGCCGCCGAACGAGGCTTTCATAATCCGCCCCAGCATATTGTGCAGCGCAATCAGAGCGGGCTCGCTTTCCAGACGCTCGCCGTATGGCGGATTGCTGAGCACCGTCCCGGCAGGGCCTTCCGGCAGCGGATTTTTGAGTTGCACGGCATCGCAGACATCAAAACGGATCAGTTCACTGACGCCGGCGCGGCGGGCATTGGCGCGGGCGATGTCGATCACCCGACGATCGTTATCCGAGCCGAAGAAGCGGGACGCGGTGGCCTGCACGCCGGCGCGGGCGCGCTGCTGAGCGTCGGTGGTCACCTCTTTCCACAGCGCCGGATTGAACTGCTCCCAGGCCAGGAATCCCCAGTGATGGCGATGCAAGCCCGGTGCCCGGTCGGCGGCGATCATGGCCGCTTCGATCAATAACGTCCCGGAGCCACACATCGGATCGACCATTGGCGTACCCTTTTCCCAGCCGGAACGCAGCACGACAGCCGCAGCCAGGTTTTCTTTGAGCGGGGCCTGGCCGGCCAGGTCGCGGTAACCGCGCATATGCAGGCCGTCGCCGCTGAGGTCGATCGCCACGCTGGCCTTCTCACGTTGCAGGAAAACGTTGATGCGAATATCCGGCTGCTGTTTGGCGACGTCGGGACGCTGGCCGGTACGGCGGGTAAAGCTGTCGACGATGGCGTCTTTCACTTTCAATGCACCGTACTGGCTATTGCGGATTTCGTCATTGGTGCCGCTGAAATGGACGGCGAAGGTTTTGTCGACGCTGAAAATCGTCGACCAGTCTACTGCCTGGACCCCCAGATAGAGATCCAAATCACTGTAGACGTTGAATTCGTTGAGCGGAAGCAGAATGCGGGACGCCAGGCGGCTCCACATCAGGCTTTGGTACACCAGGCGATCGTCTCCCTGAAAATGCACGCCCCCCTGCACGACTGCGCAATCCTGGGCGCCCAGCGCCTCAAGTTCGCTTTTTAATAATTCTTCCAAACCACGCGCCGTGCTGGCAAACAGAGAGTTCATAGAGCAGATATCACCGTAAAGAAAATTGAGGCGCATTATAGCTAATCCCCACCGGTTGTCATAATGCACCGCAGCCGATCAACGTCATCCTGGTCTTGGCGAATTGAGGGTCGGCGCGAAACCGCCCTGAGCATAACGATGAAAAATTTGATAGATGACCCCGCCGCATGACGGCCCCCGCGCGCTAAAGTGGTGTGGAGGATGGGCTATTCGTGGGGGAAAATCTCACACCGTGGGAGGCCAAAAGAACCGCGACCAGACACAAAAAACGGACATCAACAGGGCCTGAGCGGCCACCCTTCAATGATCAGGCTAACGGTCATGTCATGAAGATCGACGATCTGGGCAATGTAAAACCGTGTGATAAGTCCTTGGAAATGGGGAAAGAACGTAATGAAGATGGAGGGAGACGGCTGAATAGCAGAGAAGGGAAATGGGCGGTCACGCCAAAAAGCCGGTGCGATATGCCCGCACGGTTGGCGCCGGATCGTTGCTGCGCACCCGTAACCGGCGGATTCAGCCTACGCAGGCGTACTGCGACGAATCGCGGTCGACATCATTAACCGCCGCTGCCGGCAATAGCCGATCGTGCATAATTTTGATCGGATCACCAAGCTGCAGCGTTTTCGCGTTCAGCATCAGTTGGCTTTGCGCCAATAAACACAGGCTGGCTTTCTCGCCCTCTTCCACCACCAGCAGAATCGCGTCTTCATCGCGATCCAGGAGGTGAACGGTGACGATGTCCCCTGTCGTCGGGCGGAAGCCTTCATCTGAATGCGACGCGAAATGCCAGCTTTTAGGCATTAGCGGTTTCATAAAGCGATTCGCCACCAGCGCGTTTAATATCAGTTCGGCTTTTTCAGCCTGAGGGATGGTTATTCTCTGGCACTTTTCCTGATAAGTAAAAAATAGCGCGGCATCATCGACGCAAAATGCGCTTTCCGTGAAAGCATCCGGAGTTAGCATCGACATGGGATAACGGGATCGGAATAACATGCCGTCCGCCAAATCCAACATCAGACGCTGCTGTCCGCTGTCGAAATACCAACGCCAATTATCGTCAGGTTTTAATTTCATCGTAATACCTTCATTCATCCTTTTGCGCTGCCTGCGATATTTACTGCGTCATTAACCCTTGGGGAACTCAAATGCGTTATTTTTATACAGCCCAAAAAATATAGACTAGCCGGGGGCAGAAATAAACCCCCGGCTATGAATGAAAATGAAAAATTTAGATATGAGCGACGATATCTTTAATTAGACCCGGCCCACGGAAAATAAACCCACTGTAAATTTGCACCAGCGTCGCACCCGCCGCCATTTTTTCCCGGGCAGCCATAAGAGAGTCAATTCCTCCGACGCCGATAATGGGTAGACGGCCGTTTAACTCCTGAGATAAACGGCGTATCACTTCGGTGCTGAGCAGCTGTAATGGCCGGCCGCTCAATCCCCCGGTCTGAGCGCTGTGATTCAACCCTTGGATCAATTGACGATCCAGCGTGGTATTCGTTGCAATCACGCCATCAATATTATGTCGTACCAGACTGTCTGCAATTTGGATCAATTCGTCCTCTGAAAGATCCGGCGCTATTTTCACCGCCACAGGAACATATTTTTGATGTTTTTTCTCCATCTCAGCCTGTTTATTTTTTACCGCTTGTAACAAATCATCCAGGGCTTCGCCATACTGAAGGGTTCGTAATCCTGGCGTATTCGGCGAAGAAATATTAATGGCAATATAACCGGCATGGGCATATGTCTTCTCCATGCAGACCAGATAGTCGTCCTTTCCATTCTCGACCGGCGTATCTTTATTCTTGCCGATATTAATGCCCAATATGCCGCCGAAATAGGATTTTTTAACGTTCTCCACCAGATTATCCACCCCAAGATTATTAAATCCCATGCGGTTAATTAATCCTTCGGCTTCAACTAAACGAAATAAGCGTGGCTTATCATTTCCCGGCTGAGGACGCGGCGTCACGGTCCCGACTTCAATGAAGCCAAATCCCATGGCCCCCAGTGCATCCACGCATTCGCCGTCTTTATCCAGTCCGGCCGCAAGCCCCAGCGGATTTTTAAACGACAACCCCATGCAAGTCACGGGCTTGGTGGGAACAGACTGACGGACAAGAAATTCTAACGGGGTATGGCTGATACGACGCAACTGCTGAAAGGTAAACTCATGCGCTCGCTCTGGGTCGAGCTGGAATAACGCTTTACGAATAAGGGGGTACATAGACTCTCCTGGATTCCCGGTTGCAGACCGGGGCAGTATTATCGGCCATCCGTTCCGGAAAGGGAATTGACCTGTGACAAAAAGGCCTCACCTGTCACGACGAGAGGGCCGTGGCGGGGACGATGTTATGCACTTTCAGTCTTTCGATTACACAATTAATCATTTGATGGAATAAGTCGGCGTCTGCCAGACTGACCGCATGTTGCCCAATAGTAAGAGTTGCTAACAATACGTTAGAAGGAGTGCATATGCGCGTTATCACTTTAGCAGGAAGTCCTCGCTACCCATCACGTTCCACCGCGCTTCTGCAGCATGCGAGCAAGTGGCTGACGGCCAAGGGTGTGGAAATCTTACCCTGGCATCTACACAATTTTTCCCCGGAAGATCTCCTCAATGCCCGTTTCGACAGTCCGGCCTTGCAAACGCTCAACGAGCAGATGTCCACAGCCGATGGCGTGATCATCGCCACCCCGATTTACAAGGCTTCGTTTACCGGCGGTCTGAAAGCCCTGCTGGATGTCCTTCCTGAGCGGGCTCTGGCGCATAAGGCCGTACTGCCGATCGCCACCGGCGGATCGCTCGCGCACATGCTCGCGGTCGACTACAGCCTGCTGCCGGTACTCAATGCGCTGAAGGCACAGGAGATCCTCCAAAGCGTGTTCGCCGACGACAGCCAGATCCGCGATTACGACCGCACGCCAGCATTCTCCAGTGCGCTGCAAGAGCGGCTGCAGGAAGCGTTAGTGAACCTTTTCCAGGCGCTGCTGAAACGTCAGCGCTATTCCCTCCTGCAACACAGCGCATAGGATTTCCGCATGTTTACATGGTTGAAACGACAATTGCCCTGGCTGATGGCCGGCACGCTGGGGCTGGCTTCCATCACTTTCGCGGCGGAGAGTCCGCCGCAGTTGCGCATCGGTTACCAAAAAGGTTCGGTTAGTCTCTTGCTCACGAAAACGCATCAGCTGCTGGAAAATCGTTTTCCTGATACCGCCATTCGCTGGATTGAGTTTCCGGCCGGACCGCAAATGTTGGAAGCGCTGAACGTCGGCAGCATCGATATCGGCAGCACCGGCGATACGCCTCCGATATTCGCTCAGGCCGCCGGCGCAGACCTGCTCTATATCGGCGTCGAACCCCCGAAGCCCAAGGCTGAAGTCATTTTGGTCGCCGCCGACAGTCCGGTCAAAGGCGTCGCAGATCTGAAAGGCAAAAAAGTGGCGTTCCAGAAGGGATCCAGTTCGCACAATCTGGTGCTGCGTGCGCTTCAACGGGCGGGGCTATCGTTCAGCGATATCCAGCCTGCCTACCTGACCCCAGCCGACGCTCGCGCCGCATTTCAACAGGGAAATGTGGATGCCTGGGCCATCTGGGATCCCTACTATTCCGCCGCCCTGCTACAAGGCGACGTTCGCGTGTTGGCCGACGGCAGCCATCTGAATCAGACCGGCGCGTTTTATCTGGCGTCGCGTCCTTACGTAGAGCGCAACGGGGCTTTTATCCGGCAGGTGTTGGACACGCTGACGGAAGCAGAAAAATTTACGGTCAACGAACGTGCGCAGAGCACCAGCCTGCTGGCTGACGCGACAGGGCTTCCACACGCGGTGATCTCCAGCTATCTGGATCATCGTCCGGTGACCGTGATCCGCCCCTTGGATCAACGCGTCATCAGCGCACAGCAGGAAACGGCGGATTTGTTCTATCAAAATCGCCTGATTCCGGTGCCGATCACGATTTCAACCCAGGTCTGGCACGCCCCTTCCAAACAATAAATCGACTGGAGACACGTCATGAGCCTTAACATTTTCTGGTTTCTCCCCACACACGGCGACGGTCACTACCTCGGCAGCGGAGAATCTGCACGACCGGTGGATTATCGCTATCTGCAACAAATCGCACAGGCGACGGATCAACTCGGTTTCGGCGGCGTATTAATCCCGACCGGCCGTTCCTGCGAGGACTCCTGGTTAGTCGCGTCATCGCTCGCCCCCGTGACTCAGCGGCTGCGTTTTCTGGTCGCGCTACGCCCCGGCATCATTTCGCCTACCCTGGCCGCCCGTCAGGCGGCGACGCTGGACCGCCTTTCCAACGGCCGCGCGTTGTTTAATCTGGTGACCGGCGGCGATCCCGACGAGCTGGCCGCCGAAGGCCTGTTCCTTAATCACGAGGAGAGATATGAAGCGTCCGCCGAATTTACCCACGTTTGGCGACGGGTGCTGGAGGGGGAGACCGTGGATTTCGACGGTAAGCATATTCAGGTCAAAGGCGCGCGGCTGATCTTCCCGCCCGTGCAGCAGCCTCGACCGCCGTTGTACTTTGGCGGATCTTCCGATGCCGCTCAGGATCTGGCGGCAGAGCAAGTGGAGCTGTACCTCACCTGGGGAGAACCCCCGGCGCAGGTCAAAGAGAAAATCGAGCAGGTGCGCGCCAAAGCGGCGGCGCAAGGCCGCACGGTGCGTTTCGGCATCCGCCTGCACGTGATTGTGCGGGAAACCACTCGTGAAGCCTGGCAGGCCGCAGACCGACTCATCTCACGGCTGGACGACGCGACCATCGCCAAGGCGCAGCAAGCGCTCGGACGTTACGATTCCGTCGGACAACAACGCATGCTCGCCTTGCACGGCGGTAAACGAGACAAACTCGAGATCAGTCCGAATCTCTGGGCGGGCGTGGGATTGGTGCGCGGCGGCGCAGGGACGGCGCTGGTCGGCGACCCGGAGACGGTCGCGGAGCGCATTCAGGAGTATGCGGACCTCGGCATCGACACCTTTGTTCTGTCCGGCTATCCGCATTTGGAAGAGGCGTACCGCGTGGCGGAGCTGCTGTTCCCCCATCTGGACGTCGCCGTTCCGGATGTGCCCGCCCTACGACCGCTACCGGCGCTGGGCGAAGTGATCGGCAATAGCTATGTACCACTTCAGGCCGCACAAAGCTAAGGAGCGTCCATGAAAACGCTATGGCGACAGACGGCTTACCGACTTACGCCCTGGGCGCTGCCGCTCCTGCTGGTGGTCGTCTGGCAGGTCGCATCGCAAACCGGTTGGCTGTCCACCCGAATTCTGCCCTCACCCGAAGCCATCGTCGCGGCATTTTGGCGGCTGACCGTCAGCGGCGAGCTGTGGCAACATCTGGCGATCAGCACCTGGCGCGCGCTGCTCGGCTTCACTATCGGCGGATCGCTGGGGCTGCTGCTCGGTTTCATTTCCGGGCTTTCCCACACAGGCGAACGTCTATTCGATACCTCCGTGCAGATGCTGCGCAATATCCCGCATCTGGCGCTGATCCCACTGGTGATCCTGTGGTTTGGGATCGAAGAAAGCGCCAAGATCTTTTTAGTCGCACTGGGCACGCTTTTTCCTATTTACCTCAACACCTATCACGGCATCCGTAACCTTGATCGCGGTTTGCTGGAGATGGCGCGCAGCTACGGCCTTTCAGGGTTTAGCCTGTTCCGGCAAGTCGTGCTGCCCGGCGCTCTTCCTTCCATTATGGTGGGCGTTCGGTTCGCGCTGGGGCTGATGTGGCTGACGCTGATCGTGGCGGAAACCATTTCAGCCAATTCGGGGATTGGTTACCTGGCGATGAATGCGCGGGAGTTTCTCCAGACCGATGTCGTCGTGGTCGCCATTATTCTCTATGCCTGCCTAGGCAAACTGGCCGACGTCAGCACCGTCTTGCTGGAGCGCATCTGGCTACGCTGGCATCCCGCCTATCAACCTAAGGAGGAACCTGCATGAATCTTACCTCGCTCTCATCGCCGGCGCGTCTTAACACGGGCATGCCGCTATTAATCAGTGGCGTGAGCAAACGTTACGGCCGACGTACCATCCTGCAGGATCTTCAGTTGCATATCCCCGCGGGTCAGTTTGTCGCCGTCGTTGGCCGCAGCGGCTGCGGCAAAAGCACCCTACTGCGCCTGCTCGCCGGGCTGGAAACCGTTTCGTCCGGGGAACTGCTGGCAGGCCGCGCGCCGTTGAGCCAGTCTCGGGCGGATACACGACTGATGTTTCAGGAAGCTCGCCTGCTTCCCTGGAAAAAAGTGATTGATAATGTGGGACTGGGACTGCGCGGTAAATGGCAATCCGCCGCACAGGATGCGCTGGCTGCCGTAGGACTGGCCTCTCGTGCAAGCGATTGGCCTGCCGCACTTTCCGGCGGACAAAAACAGCGTGTAGCGCTGGCCCGCGCATTGATCCACCGCCCCGGCCTGCTGCTGTTGGATGAACCGCTGGGCGCGCTGGATGCGTTAACGCGTATTGAAATGCAGGGACTGATCGAATCGCTCTGGCTGCAACAGGGATTTACGGTGTTGTTAGTGACCCATGACGTCAGCGAAGCGGTCGCGCTGGCGGACCGCGTTATTTTGATTGAAGAAGGTAGAATCGGTCTGGATATTCTGGTCGACCAACCCCGTCCTCGACGACGGGGCTCAGCGAAGTTGGCCGAGCTGGAAGCCAGCGTGTTGGAACGGATTTTGACGCCCGCAGAACAGAAACAACACGCGTCTTTGACCCAGGCAGCGCTTTAATCTTTGTCATCAGGCGAAAAAACAGCCGATTGCTTTGACAAGCAAGCGGCTGTTTCATGATTGCCGAAACCGATTCGTTCTTCGTGCGCAAAGACGATATATTCTTACCCCGTAACGTTTCGGTTCGTTGAGGCATTGCTTTAGCGCCTCAACATCACTTCAAGCACCCTGCGACGAAATGCCCTCCTGCTCCGTTATGCACCGGTGTGTGGTGCAACGACACCGCAAGCTAAAGGCTGAGGCGGCTCTTGAAGAACGCTTAGGCTTCCAACGCCTTCGTGATCTTCTCGAACAGATCTCCCGACAAATTAGGCAACGCTTTCAGCGTTTCCAGCGCCTTGCGCATCTGTTCCTGACGCGAGCGATCGTAGCGTTTCAAGCGGATCAACGGCTCAATCAAACGGGCGGCGACCTGCGGGTTACGCGTATTGAGATCGACCAGCATTTCCGTCAGGAAGCGGTAGCCGCTGCCGTCAGAGGCGTGGAAGGCCGCGGGGTTGGCCGAGGTAAAGGCGCCGACCAACGACCGCAGACGATTCGGGTTATTCAGGCTGAAAGATCGGTGTTTCAACAGCGCCCGTACACGATCAAGGACGTCGGTTTCTGGACTGGTCGCCTGTAGCGTAAACCATTTATCCATGACCAGACCATCCTGATGCCAACGTTCGTCGAACGCCGTCAGCAGCGCATCGCGGCACGGCAGCAACGCACTCACCGCCGCCGATAACGCCGCCAGAGAATCCGTCATGTTGTCGGCCCGCTCGAACTGACGGCTCACCAGCGTATCCGCCAGCTGTGAGTCGCCGAAGGCCAGATAGTGCAGGCACACATTGCGCAGCGCGCGTTTCCCCATATCGTCCTGATCGACGCGATATGCCGGCGTCTGATTGTCGCGGTACACCGCCAGCAGTTCGTCCGCCATTTCCTGCGCCAGCGTTTGGGTCAACGCATGGCGAACGGTGGATATCGCCTCGGGGTCGATGATATCGAACAGTTCTGCAATTTCATTCTCGCTGGGCAGCGACAGGATCTGCGAGGCCAGCATCGGGTCCAGCGAGTCATCCAGCAAAACACCGCGGAAGGCGTCAACCACATGCAGCGGCAACGATAACGGCTGTTTCTGCTGATAGCGCGCCACGTTCAGACGAATATGACTGGCCAGCAGGCTCTGCGCCGCATCCCAGCGCGAGAATGCGTTGCGGGCGTGACGCATCAGGAAGGTCAGTTGCTCATCGCCCCAGCTGTAATTGACTTTGACCGGCGCGGAAAACTCTCTTAATAGAGAGGGCACCGGCTGACAAGGCACCTGCTCGAACACAAACGTCTGCTCGGGTTCTGTCACGCTTAACACAGAACCCACGGACTGGCCGTTCTGCATCAGCGGGATAGGCTGGCCGTCATTGTCGTACAGTTCGATATCGACCGGGATATGCAGCGGCTGTTTGCGTAATTTGTCATGACCGGCAGGCGTGTGCTGCGTCACCTGCAGGTGATACAGCTTTTTAGCCGCATCGTAGTCGTCCTGAACGGTCAGCACTGGCGTCCCGGACTGGCTATACCAGCGACGGAACTGCGTCAGATCGATACCGGACGCATCTTCCATCGCCTGAACAAAGTCGTCACAGGTTGCGGCGCTGCCGTCATGACGGTCGAAATAGAGCCGCATCCCGGCCTGAAATTTTGCTTCGCCCAGCAGCGTATGCATCATGCGAATGACCTCTGATCCTTTTTCGTAAACCGTCAGGGTATAGAAGTTATTCATCTCAATGACCTGATCCGGACGGATAGGATGCGACATCGGGCTGGCGTCCTCGGCGAACTGCGCGCCGCGCATGACGCGAACATTGTCGATCCGGTTAGCGGGACGCGAACCCCGATCGGAGCTGAACTCCTGATCGCGGAAAACCGTCAGCCCCTCTTTCAGGCTAAGTTGGAACCAGTCGCGGCAGGTGACGCGATTGCCGGTCCAGTTATGAAAATATTCGTGGCCGATCACCGCTTCAATGTTGAGATAATCCTTATCGGTTGCGGTCTCCGCTTTGGCCAGAACGTACTTGGAGTTGAAGACGTTCAGTCCTTTATTTTCCATCGCGCCCATATTGAAGAAGTCGACGGCGACGATCATGTAGATGTCGAGATCGTACTCCAGGCCGAAGCGCGTTTCGTCCCATTTCATCGCATTTTTCAGAGACGTCATTGCCCAGTCGGCTCGATCGAGATTACCGCGATCGACGTACAGTTCAAGCGCCACTTCTTTGCCGCTACACGTGGTGAAGGTATCGCGTAAGACGTCGAAATCGCCTGCCACCAGGGCAAACAGGTAACAAGGTTTCGGGAACGGGTCCTGCCACTCCACCCAGTGACGATTATCTGCAAGTTCACCCTGCGCTATGCGGTTGCCGTTCGACAACAGGTAGGGATAACGATTTTTATCGGCCGTGATTCGGGTGGTGAAACGCGCCAGTACATCGGGACGGTCGAGGTAATAAGTGATGTGGCGGAAACCTTCGGCCTCACATTGAGTGCATAAAGCGTCGCCGGACTGATACAACCCCTCCAGCGCGCTGTTGGCCGCCGGGTTGATTTCCGTTTCGATTTGCAATGCGAATTTCGCCGGCAGCCCGTTAATTTCCAGGCCGTCGGGATGCTGTTGGTATTCCATCCACCGCTGACCGTCCACCAGAATGTCGATCAGGTGCAATCCTTCACCGTCCAACCGCAAAGGTGCGCCGGTTTCGCCCTGCAAAACAACCTGACTGATGGAGACCACGCGCGTTTTGTCCGGGTCCAGATCGAAATTTAATGAGATATCGGTGATGGTATAGTCCGGCGCGCGGTAGTCGTGCCGGTATTTTACTTGGGGTTGCTGGCTCATAAATCGTTACCTTAGTGACGGACAATAATGGCGACAGGTCATGCAATCAGGCCCGCCGGCGTTCAGAAGCGCCATTTTGTAAAAGGCGTTGGTTTTTCCCGGCAAGCGCCTGCGTAATTCCACCGTGCGTAAACTGAGGTAAACCACCGGGTCTTTCAATATAGACGTACAGAGAGGTGAATTCAGCGTCTGATGTTCCCCTCTGAACAGTCTGAACAACGCCTAAAAATGCGGATTTCTCACATACAGATTCTTTATTGAACAAGCTGTTATCTCTATTAAAGGGATCTCGGTGACGGAATGCAAACATTCCCTATTTCTCGCTTTTGAATCGTGCGCTACACGTTTTTTTTCAAACTTTTGTTTAGTATAAAAAACATTTGGTTTCAAACACTAATGTTAAAAACGGCAAAAAAATAGACACTTTATTTTCACAATCGCACATTTGAATCTCGCCTAAACACGCCCATTATGGTGATATAGCGCGAACAAACAGACGATTTTGGGAAGGTTCCGAGCCCTTCCGTCATCGTTTTAACCGCTTAACTGCGTTGAACGAGGATGCTGTAACGCATTATGACTGCTAACCCTTCCCCGATATTGACCTCGTTGCTGGATACCGATGCCTACAAGCTGCATATGCAGCAGGCCGTCTATCATCAGTATTACGATGTTGAGGTGGCGGCAGAGTTCCGCTGCCGCGGTGATGAAAAATTAGGTATTTATGCGAAGGAAATTTCCGCGCAGGTGGAAACGATGGGTAGCCTGGCGCTCAGCAAGGACGAGTTTGACTATCTTTCGGCGTTGCCTTTCTTCAAAAGGGATTACCTGAACTGGCTTAAAACATTTCGCTTCAATCCCCGACAGGTTCAAATCAGCGATCATCAGGGGCGATTAGATATTCGCATCGCGGGTCCATGGCGGGAAGTGATTCTGTGGGAAGTTCCTTTACTGGCGGTCGTTAGCGAAGTCGTCCACCGCGCTCGCTCTCCGCAAGTCGGCGCAAACGAAGCCATCGTTCAGCTACGTCAAACACTTAGTCAGTTCAAGACGACAAGCGCCGGCGTGGATTTGTCGCGTTTCAAGCTAATGGATTTCGGCACACGTCGCCGATTCTCTCGAGATGTGCAATTCAACATCGTGCGCACGCTGAAAGATGAGTTTCCTTACCTGATTGGTTCGAGCAATTACGATCTGGCGCGGAGACTGCAACTGACGCCAGTAGGGACCCAGGCCCATGAATGGTTTCAGGCGCATCAACAAATCAGCCCAACGCTCGAAAATAGCCAACGGGCTGCGCTGGAAGCCTGGCTGCAGGAATATCCCGACCAACTCGGTATTGCGCTGACCGACTGCATCGCCATGGATGCCTTCCTCAGGGATTTCGGCCCTCGCTTTGCGGAAAAATATCAGGGCTTGCGCCATGATTCAGGGGACCCGATCCAGTGGGGCGAAAAGGCGATCGCTCACTATCTCTCACTGGGAATGGATCCGATGGAGAAAACGTTGGTGTTCTCCGACAGCCTGAATATGGGAAAAGCGATCACGCTATACCGCCATTTCCGGCAGCGCATCGATCTTGTCTTTGGCATCGGTACACGTCTCACCTGCGATATTCCGGGAATCACTCCCCTAAACATCGTCATCAAGTTGGTGGAGTGCAACGGTCGACCGGTGGCGAAATTATCCGATAGTCCCGGAAAAACGATTTGCCACGACCCAGCGTTCGTCAGCGCATTGCGTGAAGCCTTTGACTTGCCGCAGGTACGTAAGGCGAGCTGAAACGCCTGCTCCCACCGACCATCGCTTAATCTTTAATCCAGCGACGCCGGAACGCATAAAACTTATTGCATTCCGGTGATTTCTACTTGTGTCCTGCATACCGGCAAGTAACATAGCGATGCTGCCCTGAGCTGGGGCATTTACTGTTTTTCAAAACATATTTTATTCAAAGAGAGAATGTTATGAGCGTAGTGCCTGTAGTCGACGTACTGCAAGGCCGTGTCGCCGTTGACAATGAAGTCACCGTGCGCGGCTGGGTACGTACCCGGAGAGATTCTAAAGCCGGTATTTCCTTTATTGCCGTCTATGACGGTTCCTGCTTTGATTCACTACAGGCCGTAGTTAATAATAATCTTGATAATTATCAGAATGATATTCTGCGCCTGACCACTGGCTGTTCCGTAAAAATTACGGGTAAAGTTGTCCCGTCGCCCGGTCAGGGTCAAAGCTTTGAGCTACAGGCAACCAACGTAAGCGTTGTCGGGTGGGTTGACGATCCGGATACCTATCCTATGGCGGCCAAACGCCACAGCATCGAATACCTGCGTGAAGTGGCTCATCTGCGTCCGCGAACCAACCTCATCGGTGCTGTCGCCCGCGTCCGCAACACGTTGGCTCAGGCCGTTCATCGTTTCTTCCATCAGCAAGGTTACAACTGGGTTTCCACCCCATTGATCACTGCCTCCGATACCGAAGGTGCCGGCGAAATGTTCCGCGTGTCTACGTTGGATCTGGAAAACCTTCCGCGTACCGAGCAAGGGAAAGTTGATTTCAACGAAGATTTCTTCGGTAAAGAAGCTTTTCTGACCGTATCTGGCCAGTTAAACGGCGAAGCCTACGCATGCGCGCTTTCCAAAATCTATACCTTCGGCCCCACCTTCCGTGCTGAAAACTCCAATACCAGCCGTCATCTGGCTGAATTCTGGATGATCGAGCCCGAAGTCGCTTTTGCCGATCTGGAAGACGCGGCTAAGCTAGCCGAAGATCTGTTGAAGTTTGTGTTTAAGGCCGTTCTGGAAGAACGCGCGGACGATATGGCGTTTTTCGCTCAGCGTGTAGATAAAGATGCGTTGACTCGTCTGGAGAAATTTATTCACGCCGATTTCTCGCAGGTGGACTACACCGACGCGATCACCATTCTGGAAAACTGCAGCGAAAAATTCGAAAACCCGGTGTCCTGGGGAATTGATCTGTCTTCAGAGCATGAGCGGTATCTGGCTGAAAAACATTTCAAAGCGCCTGTGGTCGTGAAAAATTACCCGAAAGATATCAAAGCATTCTATATGCGCATAAATGATGACGGTAAAACAGTTGCGGCGATGGATGTTTTAGCGCCCGGTATCGGTGAAATTATCGGGGGTTCTCAGCGTGAAGAACGTCTTGATCACCTTGACCGTCGCCTGGAAGAAATGGGATTGAATAAAGAAGACTACGGTTGGTACCGCGATCTGCGCCGTTACGGTACGGTCCCTCACTCCGGTTTCGGCCTCGGCTTCGAACGTTTGGTTGCTTATGTGACCGGTGTTCAAAACGTGCGAGATGTCATTCCGTTCCCGCGCACTCCACGTAATGCCAGCTTTTAATAAAAAATTAATATAAGTAAAACAGATATCTAGCATAACGAAGGGGCCAATTACAACGGCCCCTTCGTTTATTTTGTTTTCATGTAAAAAGTTCAGCGTTTTTTACATTTAGCAATACAAATTTTCCAATAGTTACCTGATTACGAAGTTAGTATCATTTTTAGGGTAGCTTAACGCCCTATCGAATGGAAAACTGCGTGCAGACACATGAAGACACCGCTAGTACCACGAAAGTTCCTTAATAATTTTTTCGTGGTAATGGTAGGTGTCCAATAACACCAATGAGGGTATCAATGATGAAGCGCAATTTTCTTGCAGTGGTAATCCCGGCTCTGTTGGCTGCAGGCGCAGCAAATGCAGCTGAAGTCTACAATAAAGACGGCAACAAGCTGGATCTTTACGGCAAAGTTGTTGGCCTGCACTACTTCTCCGATGACTCAAGCAATGATGGCGACCAAACCTATACTCGTCTTGGCATCAAAGGTGAAACTCAGATCAGTAACGAACTGACCGGTTACGGTCGTTTCGAATACCAATTCGATGCTTCAGGCTCTGAAGACCAGAATGCGTCTGCCAGCAAAACGCGCTACGCTTACGCTGGCTTAAAATTCGCCGACTACGGTTCATTCGACTATGGTCGTAACTTGGGCATCGCCTACGACGGTATCTCTTACACCGACGTATTCCCTGAGTGGGGCGGCGACAGTTCATACACCGACAGCATCACGGGTCGTAGCTCTGGCGTAGCGACCTACCGCAACAAAAACTTCTTTGGTCTGGTCGATGGCTGGGATTTCGCCGTTCAGTATCAGGGCAAAAACGAAGGCGATCGTGTTGTAAAACGTCAGAATGGCGACGGCTGGGGTGCATCGACTTCCTACACCTCACCGATCGGCGTGGGCGTAATCGCTTCTTATGAAGCCGTTGATCGCACTACCGCTCAATCAAATGACGGTCATGGTGACCGCGCTGAAGTTTGGGCTACAGGTCTGAAATATGACGCTAACAGCCTTTACCTAGCGGCTACCTACGGTGAATACCGTAATCTGACCTTCATTGGCAATGGCCTTACCGCTACTACCACCACAGCAGACAAAACCAAAGTCTTTGAAGCTGTTGCTCAGTACACCTTTGATTTCGGTCTGACTCCGTCTCTGGGTTACGTTTCTGCTAAGGCAAAAGACGACACTAACGGCAACAACGACTATGTCACCAAATACGTTAGTCTGGGTGCCAACTACGCGTTCAACAAAAACATGTCTGTCTACACTGAATACGACATCAACCTGTTGGATGACGACAATGCATACGCTCTCGCTAACGATGACCGCGTAGCGCTGGGTGTTGTATACCAGTTCTAATTTGAGTAAAGCTTATCTGCCTTTTTTGATAGTTTAGTTAATAAGCCAGGTATAGATTACACGCCAGCCGGCATATCCGGCTGGCGTTTTAGTTTGTCTTACGGCGAACCTTCTGTTCGTCTACCCATGTTATTGCTTCCCTAATAATGTCATTTCTTTGATGCAAACGGTTGGCAAAGCCTGATGCTAGCGTTAACCTGCTATCTCTCTTGCTTAAATTCAGTCACGGAACTACTGCGCAATGTTTGAAAAAATTTCTGCTGCTCCAGCCGACCCTATTCTTGGGCTGGCCGATCTCTTTCACACTGACGAGCGTCCTCATAAAATCAATCTGGGTATCGGTGTTTATAAGGATGAAACCGGAAAAACACCTGTATTAACCAGTGTAAAAAAAGCAGAACAGTATTTGCTTGAAAATGAAGTCAGCAAAAGCTATCTCAGCATCGATGGCTTACCGGAATTTTCACTCCGTACCCAAGAGTTGCTGTTCGGCAAAGATAACGACATCATTATGAATAAGCGCGCACGGACAGCCCAAACACCTGGTGGCACCGGTGCTCTGCGTATTGCGGCAGATTTTATTGCACATAACACCACGGCTAAACGTATTTGGATTAGTAATCCAACCTGGCCTAACCACAGAAACGTCTTTGCTGCTGTAGGGCTGGAAGTCTGTGATTACGATTACTACGACGCCACCGAGCATAAACTGGACTTCGATGGTATGGTCGCAAGTCTTAATGCCGCTCAGACAGGCGATATCGTTTTATTCCACGGCTGCTGTCATAACCCCACGGGGATTGATCCTACGTTAGAACAATGGGCTCAATTGGCTTCCCTGTCACAGCAGAAAGGCTGGTTACCCCTATTTGATTTCGCCTACCAGGGATTCGCAAACGGTTTGGATGAAGATGCTCAGGGCCTGCGAACTTTCGCCGCCAACCATCAGGAGCTGTTGGTCGCAAGCTCTTACTCCAAAAACTTCGGTCTGTACAACGAGCGTGTGGGTGCCTGCACGTTGATTGCAGCGGACAGTGCCATTGCCGATACCGCATTTAGTCAGGTAAAAGCAGCGATTCGCGCAAACTACTCTAACCCGCCTTCTCACGGAGCTGCTGTAGTAGCGACGATTTTGTCTAACGATGTACTGCGGGGAATTTGGGAGCAGGAACTGACGGCGATGCGCGAACGTATTCAACGTATGCGTCAGCTGTT
Source organism: Lonsdalea populi (assembly GCF_015999465.1). Taxonomy (NCBI): domain Bacteria; kingdom Pseudomonadati; phylum Pseudomonadota; class Gammaproteobacteria; order Enterobacterales; family Pectobacteriaceae; genus Lonsdalea; species Lonsdalea populi. The sequence goes on along the minus strand of NZ_CP065534.1, from coordinate 1,563,143 downwards.
TGTGAATACCCTTCAAGAAAAAGGCGCGCACCAGGATTTCTCTTTCATTATCCAGCAGAACGGCATGTTCTCATTTAGTGGGCTCAACAAAGATCAGGTCATACGCCTGCGCGATGAATTCGGCATTTATGCCGTCAATTCCGGCCGTGTTAACGTGGCAGGTATGACACCTGAAAATATGGCTCCGCTGTGTGAGGCTATTGTTGCCGTATTATAAAACGTGAATAGATAAGCAAGAAAAAGCCAGTCCGGTTAGTGCCGGCCTGGCTTTTTTTAGCTCACCTGAGTCCAAAAGGAGTAACTGGCTTTTTACCCGACAGTGACTCCCTGTAAAAAAGGGTTAGTCCGGCGTTCTTCACCGAAAGTCGACATCGGACCATGCCCGGGAATAAAAGCGACATCGTCACCAAGCGGCAACAGCTTCGCGGTAATTGACTGAATCAGCGCCTCATGATTTCCCTGAGGGAAGTCGCTGCGACCCACGCCTCCGTTGAAGATCACATCGCCGGAAATAGCCAACTGGTCAGACTCGCTGAAATAGACAATGTGGCCCGGCGTGTGACCTGGGCAATGCAAAACTGAAAGCTGCACTTCACCGATAGCAATCGTATCGCCCTCATCCAGCCATTCATCGGGCGTCAGGGGCTGGCAATCATCTAGACCGAACATCCGACTTTGCGCCGGTAGACCATCCAGCCAAAATGCATCGGCACGCTGTGGTCCTTTAATAGGCACCTGATAATAGTCGGCAAGCTCTGATGCCGCGCCGACATGGTCCAAATGACCATGGGTCAACAGGATTTGCTTAACCGTCACACCGAATTGAGCCACGACTTGCTTTAACTTTTCCGCTTCACCGCCGGGATCGACTATAGCGGCTTCACCACTTACTTCAGTCCACAACAGGGTGCAGTTTTGGCTAAATGCCGTAACAGGGATAATTTGATATTTCATATCGCTCCGCTTTCGCCTTCACAGCCAGTGATACTTCAACGTGATCGTGTTGTTTTCTATGTCTTACCAGGTACGCGCAGGACCGGTATCAATATGTACGAAGTTGCTCCGTGGGTAGTATCCGACACCGCCAGCTCGCATCTTGACAGCGGCTTTGCGGATATTTGCCAGTTGTACGCCTTCAATATGAAAATCCATCGCTTTACCCTGCGTATGGAAACTTTGTTTGGCGACGCCACGGCTGTGGGACCGAAGATCTTCATTCGTGCCACGCGAGCGATAACCCGAAATTAGCTGCACGGGTTTATTATTTCCCAGCATGACCTGTAGTCGATATAACTGATCGAAAAGTCGTGGGTCGATGTTTCTGATTTTATTGGCACGATAATCACGAAAAAAATAATCTAATCGTGTCAGCTCTTCTTTTATATAGCGTCGCCCATCAAAAAACTCTGCTTTTAGGCGTTCGCCAGTATTGAGATTATTGAGCGTTAATATTCGAGGACGTGCGGTTGATAATGAGGCGAACGACTTAACAGGAAGCAGGGCTATACCCAAAGCAGCCCCTCCGAGCGTCAACCATTTCCGACGATGGTTATCGATGTGTTCCATATAGCAATATTACCCAGGCTAATAATCGGTGAGGGGGCACAAAACGCGCACCGTTTGAACCTTATCCGTCGAGACTCGCTGAGTCAACCCGCGCGGCAGGACGTTGTTATGAACGTTCTTCCCTTGCACAGGCTGACACAGCCGTAACTCACGGAAATTCTTGCCTACTGCAGTAATAACCCGACTTTAGACAGCGTGGTTTCACCGGTTTTTGACCGTCCATCATAATTGTAAATATCTGTACGATATTGGGCTTTACCATCCTCTGCGACCCAGGCCGTCAAATAGTATAAACTGACCGGAATGCGCTTACGCATGGAGACATAAGTCGTATTACCCTCTTCCACCGTGGAAGAAACTCGCGCACTGTTCCAGCCCGCATCTCGCAACAGCAACCCGGCCAACTCGGCGGCCTTATTGACTCGCACGCAGCCCGAGCTCAGTGCCCGGATATCTTTATGGAACAGATTATGATTCGGAGTATCGTGCAAATAGATAGCTTCGGAATTCGGCATATTAAATTTATAGCGCCCCAAGGAGTTGGTGCTTCCCGGTGCCTGACGAAGGCGATAAGGGAACCGCTCAGCCGACACCTGAGACCAATCAATCATGGAAGGATCGATCGGCTGGGCGTTCTCACTCCAGTCAGACAACAACGTATAACCATGACGCTGTAAATAACCCGGATCCATAATCACTTTGGGAATGATGTCCTGACGGATCAGCGTCGTCGGTACGTTCCAAGGTGGATTGACAACCACGTTGACTAATGCGCTGCTCATCATCGGGGTTTTACGTTTTGGCTGCCCGACAATCACTCGGGAGGATAAAATTTCGGCGCCATTCTCATAGTAAGTTAGCGAAAAGTTGGGAATGTTGACCAAAATACCGGTCGATACATTGTCGGGAATTAAACGCAGCCGCTGAATATTGAGCGCAAGCAACGTTGCTCGCATCTGCGACGACACATTCAGCCAGTCTTTGGTCCGTTTCCCAATCGCGCCATCATCTTGCAAACCGTGCCAATGCTGGAAACGCTTAACGGCATTCACCAATTCCCCCGTATAGACGTTCGATGCTTTCGCTGGCGTTGAACTAGCACTGCCATCGTTCGAAGGAGATTCATTGAACAGCGGCAACGTGGTTGCATTCGACGTCAGCATCCCGGTACGTTGCAAAATCTCCTGTAAAACCGCCAACTCGCTGCTTTGATCGCCCGGACGCAGTGTTCCAGCAAGCTGCAATCTCGGCCATGGGCGATTATCCAGCAAGATCGCTTTCAATGCTTCATGCATCTTCACATACTGGGAGTGCCTCGGCGCCAGGGTGGCGACAAACGCCGCGCTGCGGCCTTCTTTAACCGCATTTTGCCATTCGGTAATCAGGCCTGACGGAGGCAAAGATAGCGTATAGGGCACATTGGCGTACAACCAGTTGCTCCCGTTTTTTTCTACACCTGAGACAAATTGCAGATAGCCCAGCATCGCATCGGACAGTACCCTGTCCCGCGCCAATCCGGTCAGCGTGGGATCGGTCAACCAGGTAACCCATGTAGTGAACTGTGGCTGAATACCTGCTAGCGCAAGCTCGGCTAGTTGTTGCTGGAATGCATTAACTGCTCGACTATCCGACCACATAGGCTGCTCAGCCATTTGCGCATACAGCCCGCGCAGCGCAGCGTCATAATGCAGCGCCATGCCCGCGGGCAACGGCTCCCGCAGACCGGCGGCAACAGGTGCAGCGGTGGATATTGGCGTCGTCGTCCCTGACGGCATGGTTTGCGTGGCGGCCTGAGCTGAAAACGCAAGCAGTCCGCCAAGCCAGAGTACGCCTCTCGTTATGCCCAGTTGCAGCCCTTGCGTTTTTCTTTTCGCTAACAACATCCAATGATCCCCTGTTTTTACCTTGCCGAATTCAGTACTCGCCCTTGCCTCAGGATAATAAGGATTTTTGCATATTGCGGAAAATCGCTGTGCTTCGTTGAAATGAAACCAGTCTGATAAACTGAGCGGGTATGAATTCAGATTGCTTTAAACGCTAGTATATAAACAGAAAATAATTTTTGCTCCAGGCAGGATGAACTTATTTTGCAGAAACTTGCCATTTCAGCGGGAATGCGCTCACAAAATAACCTGGTCGACATCAGATTATCGTGCGTCCCGCATCCACCATGAAAATGCCACGCTTCCAAGGCGCAGATTCATAATGATGAATGACCCAACCATTTAGCTGGAGCAGGAAATTTGCAGATGTTTTCCCCATTCGGGAGGGGGCGCAGAAAGTTCGGCCAAATCCGGCTGTGTCTCGAAAGGATGGCTGATAGCCAGGTGTAGCCGCGACAACGCGCTGATATCATCCTGCTCAGCACCTTCAATGGCTTGTTGCGCCAGATAGTTACGCAATATGTAAGTCGGATTCACTTTCTGCATGCTCTTGCGCCGGAGACACTCGTCATCGGGCTCCAATGACAACCGGTGTCGATAAGCGGCAAACCAGCGATCGAATGCTGCGCGATCGATAAATTCATCGCGCAGCGGCGAGCGCTCATTGTGTACTTCCGTTTCACACAGCAGCAGGAAAGTCCGGTTGTAGTCGGCTTTTTCCTGATGCAGGAGGCGGAATAATCCCGTCAGGATGTCATTATCCGCGTGGTTTGAAGATGAGAAGCCCAGTTTAGCCCGCATCAGCTCGCCGTACCGTTGCATTAATATTGGCGCGTAGCGATCTAGCGCTGACTGCAACGACTCGGGCGGCATCAGTCCGGAGAGCGACTGAGCCAACCGATGCAAATTCCACTGTGCCGCCGCCGGCTGATTATCAAAAGAGTAACGCCCCTGATAGTCGGAGTGATTACAGATAAAATGGGGATCGTAATCGTCCAGAAAGCCGAACGGACCGTAGTCAATCGTCATCCCTAGAATGGACATGTTATCGGTATTCATTACGCCATGCGCAAAGCCAACCGACTGCCAGTGCGCAATGAGACGCGCGGTGCGCTCCACCACATCGGTAAACCACAGGAGATATTTGTCGGATTCCTGGTGCCACTGCGGCCAATGGTGCTCAATGACAAAATCGGCTAACTGACGCACTTTCTCCGGTTCGCGACGATAATAGAAGTGCTCAAAATGGCCGAATCGCACATGACTTTCCGCGATGCGCAAAAGCATGGCGCCCCGCTCTTCCGTTTCACGTTGCACCGCTTGTTCACTGGTGGTGATGGTCAGCGCACGAGTTGTCGGGATCCCCAAAGCATGTATTGCCTCGGAGGCCAAAAACTCGCGGATTACAGAACGCAATACGGCACGCCCGTCTCCCTGACGTGAATAAGGTGTTTTCCCCGCGCCCTTGAGATGCCAGTCCAGGTTACGTCCATCGGCTAACTGCTGCTCGCCCAATAAAATTCCGCGACCATCCCCTAATTGACCGGCCCAAACGCCAAACTGGTGCCCACTGTAAACGTGAGCAATAGGCTGCATTCCCGGCAGGCGCTTTTCACCGCACCAAATAGGACTGTTCTCAGGAGTAAACCAGTCAGCAGACAATCCCAGTTCGTTGGCGAGCGCGTCGCTGTGGTAAAGCAACCTGCCCCCTCGCAACGGGGAAGGTTCCACCTGGGTATAAAAACCGGGCAGTTGCTGATGATAACGATTATTGAATTTAGGGGGGTACGGCATCGTCTAATCCTCTCTTCACCGCAGTGTAGAGCGGTGTTAAAGGAATTAACACCGAGTAAAGATAAGGATATTAATGGCCGAAAAAAGCAAATTACTCGATAGATTTAACCGTAGCACACCGCAACAGGCAATTTCTGATCCAGCTGTTCTAACGGCACCGCAGGCCACAGCTGCCCCTGAACACCTCTGATGTCCAGATCGTAAGATTTCTCAAGCAGCGCTGGGGTATCAATTCCCTGAGCAATCACCATCATCCCGGGATTATGCTTTTTGATGACGTTCAGCATAGGGTTGATCATGGACACGTCCGTCGGACGGGTTAATAAGCGCTGAACGAAACGAGCATCCAATTTTACATGGCGAAATAAACCATCATAGAATGGTTTCAAATTGGTTTTTCCCGATCCGAAATTATCCAGCCACAAATTAAATGATTTACTCAGCGCAAAAATATTAGGATTTTCCTTACCTTCGTTGAGGTTAGGATAAATCTCATTAATTTCGAGTTGGATAAAAGAATGCTCTTTGAGCGTCATTTTAATTTTTTCATCTCGAATGACTAATTCAGACAACGCACGATCAATCTTAAGCAAAACCATCACCTGATTATCTCGAAACCAAGATGCTTTACTTCTGATAATAAGAAGTTGTTCTTTAAATAAGGCGACTTTCTGCGATCTGTCGAGCAGACTCAGCAAGATAGTCTGAGGCATAACCAGATTGCCGGCGGGGCTGTGGAAGCGGCCGGTCATTTCCACGGCCAGCAGCCGGGCATCTAAGCTATAGACCGGGGAAAATAGGTAGTTGCTGATATACTCCACATCAAGCTGGATACGCATAGTGTTTTAGCCAGAATCAGATAATGTGAAAACTCCCCCGAACAGAGACGCGAGACGTCACACGTTTCTATTCACCACAACTCAATCAGTCATTATTAATCAATTGATTGTTTGTAATATATTAATCATAAAACTAATAAATTAAGACATTTTATATGTCGTGCGAATGTGATGGTCGTAATAATAACTATGCAGGATAAAAACAGAATAATAAACGTCCTGCAGATACTCTATAATGCGCCGCCAAGAGAACACAATTCGTTTTTCACTTTTCAGACAAACCCCCAATAAGCGTTGCAGTTCATTAACAAACATTTTCAATTGCCGAACATTGACAATACAACGCCTACGGCGCATCACGAATATGCAACCGGCCGTTTTAACTTGCTTTATTTCTTAATTTCAATCCGGATTTAATCCATCATGAGGCCCCTGCCGGCTTCATGTTGATGCGTTGGCTCAAACAAAAGCTGACACTGCCTAACACCTGTCAGATCCTCCGCGCCTGCCAATAGGCCCGTTTCCAGTAAACATTGTTAAGGGATGAACGAATGACGCCTTTACTGGTAGAAGCATGAATAAACTGTTTATTGGCATCATAAATACCCACATGCATACCCCTGTTACCACTTCCGGTTTTGAAGAACACCAGATCGCCCGGCAACAGCTCTTCTTTGTCGATTCGCGTACCGACTTCTACCTGTTCTTCCGTTGAACGCGGCAACTGCAAACCAAACTTGTCCCGGAATGTCAGATAGACAAAACCAGAACAATCAACACCACGGCGGTCAAGTCCCCCGTACCGGTATGGTGTTCCACGCCATTCGGCCAGTTGCTGGTGTAACTGTGCCTTGACCTCACGGGGGTCGGTCAAACGATCGTTAGGCTGCGGCGCATGATAGCTGCAACCAGAGAGGGCCATGAGGACCGCTGCCAACACTATAAATTTCCAACGCAACACGTACATACGTTCACTCACGTTCGGGAAGCTAATTGACCTGCCATACGCGCTATCGATGGCCTTTATCAGAGCATTATAATGTTTTTTATTTTCGGCAATGGCTGAAATACGCTATCAATCATTGCTTTTGCCCTATGATGACACGCCCATGATGTAACAATAACGAAACAAAACAGTATCGCCGCTATCTTTGTCACAAGAAAAAAACGCCTACTCGTAATATAGGTTCTGAAACGGCTATTACCCCCGCCACCGTATTAAAAATCGCATTCACGCACAAAAACCAGCAAACGCTGAAAAACGGCGAGAAAAAAGGCTCATGTAGAGCATGAACCTTGGCATTAACCCGATTATTCAATTAAACGCCCCCTCGATAAAGCCGAAGATCACGTCAGACGTTCGTCCTTACGCTCACGGTGAGGCGTTAGGTTTAAAACGAGATGCTGATATGCGCAAGCAGCCAACGGCGGACAAAATCCGGAACCACCTGGCTGGCAGGGCCATAAATGTTCTCATCGAAATGACTTTCAACCTGGCTCGGCTCAAGATTGAGCTCAACCGTATGCGCCCCATGCTGATGCGCTTCGTAAACAAATCCGGCAGCAGGATAAACATTGCCCGATGTGCCAATGGCAATAAAGAAATCCGCTTCAGTCAGTGCCTGATAAATGCGGTCCATTTCCAGCGGCATCTCGCCAAACCAGACAATGTGCGGACGTAGTCGCGCCGGAATTTCACAGCATGTGCACCTTTCGTCTTCGCCGACGTCTCCGTCACGTTCGAATACCTGCCCGCTCCGATCGCAACGTACCTTATGCAGCTCGCCGTGCATATGCACCACGCGCTGGCTGCCGGCCCGTTCATGCAAATCATCGATGTTCTGCGTAACCAGCAAAAAGTCGTCGCCCAGAATATCTTCCCACTGCGCCAGCGCCAGGTGGGCTTCGTTCGGGGCAATATCCGGCTGCGTCAGTTGACGGCGTCGGTCATTGTAAAAACGCTGAACCATAGCGGGATCCCGCAAGAACCCTTCCGGCGTCGCCACATCTTCGACCCGATGCTCTTCCCACAGCCCGTCGGCAGCACGAAAAGTACGAATGCCGGATTCAGCGGAAATACCCGCTCCGGTGAGCACCACCACACGAGGTTTTTTCACGTGTTTTACCGCCAGATAATCGATGTGAAAAATACGCGCACGCAAACGCTGATGACGCATACGCTTCCCCTGACGAAAACGGCCTAAACGCCGATGCGAATGCATGTTTGCTCCTTAAAACTCCAGTAAGTTTAGCAAAGCCGCTCCCCGAACACCGCCCGCGTCCCCATAGCGCGCCTTTTCGAGCGAAGGCAAACATGCTGTAGGCAGCAGGAAGTCAGGTAAATAACGCGGCAATAATGAATAAATAGCGTCGAAATTAGAAAGGCCACCGCCCAGCACCAGCACAGAGGGGTCGAGCAATGTCAGCAGGCTTCCCAGACAGGCGGCCAGAAGCCTGATGTAGCGCTCGACGTGGGACTGGGCCTGCTTATCGCCGGCGTAATAACGCTGAATGATAGCGGTCGCGGGCAGTGGCTGAGCATAGTCATGCTGATAGAGCCACTCGAAGCCCCGGCCTGAAATATAGTTTTCCACACACCCTTTCCGGCCGCATCCGCAGGGTGCTTGGCACAGTTCAGCGCCGAGAATATCCCACGCATCTACCGGCAAGCGGGTGTGGCCGAACTCGCCGGTGATGCCGTTAGCGCCGTTAACCGGACGGCCATTGACGATCAGGCCGCCGCCCACTCCGGTTCCCAAAATAAGGCCGAAGATGACCGGACAAAGACGGAAGTCAGGATGGTGTGCTTCAGAAAGGGCAAAACAGTTGGCGTCGTTGCTGATGCGGATTTCTCGTTGCAACAAACGGGTAAGATCCTGATGCAATGGTCGTCCCATCGCAGAGGGCAGATTAGCGGTGAACAGCGCCCCAGCCTTCCGCTCGTACAAACCGGGTACGCCGATGCCGATGGAACCAAGGCTTCCGTCCACCGTATCGGCTTCTTCGGTCAGTTGCTTCAGCGTCGTCAGCAGTTGACCATAGTCATCGCGCGGCGTCGCCACGCGCTTTTGCCATACCGGCCGCCAGTCGGCGTCAAACACACCGACTTCTATTTTGGTGCCGCCGATGTCGAACCCGTAATACATACCCTACTCCCGTCACTCCCGCTGGCTCAGGATTTGACGCTAGCGTACCTGAGCCGTGAACGTTGTGTACCTGCTTATTTCCCGCTCAACACTCTGGCAGGATCGATGCGGCTGGCCCGGCGTGCGGGATACCAGCTGGCGATCAGGCTGAGGGCTAGAGCCGTGACCAACACCAGAATGACGTCGGCGGCATGCAGTTCCGACGGCAGGAAATCGATAAAGTAAATATCGCCGGACAGAAAACGGTGGCCGATTATCGTTTCGATACCGCGGATCAGCGGCGTGAGCTGCAAGGTGGCGATAATCCCAACGATGGCTCCCAGCACGCTGCCGAGCAGGCCCGCCAGCAGACCGTACCAAACGAAAATGGCGCGAATCAGTCCGTCACCGGCGCCCAGCGTTCGTAATACGGCGATATCGCTGCTTTTGTCTTTCACCGCCATCACCAATGTGGAGACAATATTGAAGCTGGCGACGCTTATCACCAGCACCATCGCCAGATACATAATGGTGCGGATCATCTGGATATCGCGGTACATATAGCCGTAAGTACCAATCCAGCTGCGGATGTAAACGTACTCTTCTGTTACCTTACCCGCATCGCGCACCAGTTGGTTGGCGGCGAACACGTCATCCATCTTCAGCGCCAGACCGGTCACCGCATCGCCCATATCCAAATAATCCTGTGCATCTTTCAACGGCACTAACGCCAGACTGTGGTCGAGCTGCCCGCTCAGTTGAAGAATACCGGTGACATGCAAACGAATGCGCTTAGGCTGTAGCAGCTTCATTTGCGGATCGCTGTTGGGGATCATGACGGTCACCCACTCGCCTTCCTTCACACCCAGAGCATCGGCCACGCCTTTTCCCAGCACGACCTGCTGCTCGTCGGCCTGAAAGCGGCCCCAGGCATCGTTAAGCACGAAGTGCGGCAACGCGCTTAAACGCAGTTCCTGCTGCGGGTCGACCCCTTTGAACTGAATTGCCCGCAGGTTGGCACCGTGTTCCAGTAATCCGGTGAAATTGATGTAAGGCGCAACCGCGGCAATGCCCGGCACCGCTTCGACCTTCGGAATCAATGCCTGCCAGCCATTGAAGGGCGGATTAACGGCCTCGATTTCTCCGTGCGGCACCACGGCCAAAATACGATTTTTCAGTTCGCGTTCGAAGCCGTTCATCGCACTTAAGCCGACGATCAGCACCGCGACCCCCAACGCAATCCCGAACGTAGAAATCGCCGAGATCAACGACACCATACCGCTGCGACGCCGTCCCCGACTGAACCGCAATCCCACCCGGAGTGAAAGTGGAGGAAAACTCATTGCGGCGCCCCCACCAGCGTCAGTTCCTGCTGCAGTTGACCGTCGCGCATTTCCAACTGGCGGCTGAGGCGATGCGCCAGCTGTAAATCATGCGTCACCACCAGAAATGCGGTGCCCTGACGCACGTTGAGTTCGCCCAACAGTTCAAAGATGGTATCGGCAGTGCGCTGATCGAGGTTGCCGGTCGGCTCATCGGCCAGCACCAAAGAGGGGTTGTTGACCAGCGCGCGGGCTATCGCGACGCGCTGGCGCTCACCGCCGGAAAGCTCCGCAGAACGGTGGTGACTGCGTCTTTCCAGTCCGACGGCCGCCAGCATTTCACGCGCCTGATCTTTAGCTGCTTTCGGCGACGTTTTACCGATCAAGAGCGGCATCGCCACGTTTTCCAGCGCGGTGAAATCCGGCAGCAGATGATGGAACTGGTAGATGAAGCCCAATTCGCGGTTGCGCAGCGCCGCTTTGGCCGCGGGCGAAAGCGTGTTCAGGGGTTTGTCTTTAAAAATCACCTCGCCGGATGTCGGCGTATCCAGGCCGCCCAGCAAATGCAACAGCGTGCTTTTGCCGGAACCCGAACTCCCGACTATCGCCATCATTTCGCCCGGCGCCATGTCAAACGAGACGTCCTTCAACACATCGGTCGCTACCTTCCCGTCCTGATAGCGCTTGCACAAATGGCGGCACTGTAACAGTAAAGTCTTATTCATAACGTAAAGCCTCAGCAGGATGGACGGCGGCGGCGCGCCAGGAAGGATAAAGCGTGGAGAGCAACGCCAGCAGCATCGCCACGAGGGCGATAACGGTCACCTGCAGCGGCTCAATCACAACCGGCAGAGATCCACCGTCGATGAGCAGCCCCAGCAACGGCAGCAGCGTATTAAGCTGGCTGGCCAACAGCACGCCTACCAACGCGCCGACCAGCGAACCGAACACGCCGGCTCCGCCGCCCTGAACCATAAACAGCGCCATGATCTGACGCTGCGTCAATCCCTGAGTTTGTAAAATCGCCACTTCTCCCTGTTTCTCCATCACCAGCAGTCCCAGCGACGTGATAATGTTAAAGGCCGCCACAGCCACGATGAGACTCAACAACAGCCCCATCATATTTTTTTCCATTCGCACCGCCTGAAACAGCTCGCCCTTACGCTCGCGCCAATCTTTCCATACGGTTCCGGCGGGCAACGACTGCTGACTGAGCGAATCTACCGCCAGCGGTTCCTGCAACCAGAGCCGCCAGCCGGTGATGTTACTGAGCGGGTAGCGCAGCAGTCGAGAGGCGTCCTGCTGATTGACCAACAACTGATAGCCGTCCACCTCGCTTTGCGCGGCAAACGTTCCCGCCACGGTGAACAGGCGTTGGCTTGGAATTCGGCCCATCGGCGTAAGCTGGCTGGCGCTGGTCACCATCAGGCGCAGCTGTTCGCCGCGTTTAACACCCAGTTGACTCGCCAACTGTTCGCCCAAAATGACCTGATAGGCCCCCGGTTGCAGTTGCTGCTGACGGGTGTTGACCAGATAGCGCGACAACGGCTCGTCTTCGTCCGGGTTGACGCCCAGCATCACGCCCACCGCGACGCCACGCGCGCTTTGCAACACCACGTCGCCCGTCGTCAGGGGCGCAATGCGCGTCACGCCTTTAAGATTTTGCAAATTGGAAGCGGGAAGTTGGTCAGGGTTCAATGACCCCTGGGGCGTGGTGATCAACGCCTGAGGCATCAGTCCCAAAATGCTTTTTTCGAGTTCTCGCTCGAATCCGTTCATCACGGAAAGGACGGTGACCAACGCCATCACACCGAGGGTGATGCCGATAGCCGACAGCCAGGAGACAAACCGCCCAAAGCGGTCAGAGGCACGCCCGCGCATGTAGCGAAGGCCAATAAATAACGCGACAGGTTGATACATGAAATCCGTCTGGATGAGGTTGCTAAAGCAAAGTGATCAAGGATAATAAAGGGTAGTACCGCTTTATGGAACCCTAACTATCTCTCTCTCCGGCTTTTTCTTAGAGGGGTCGAGATTAAGACCTGATAATCAGACTATGCCTGAACAATACCGTTATACCTTGCCACGCAAAGCGGGAGAGCAGCGCCTGCTAGGCGAATTGACCGGCGCGGCGTGCGCTGTTGAATGCGCAGAAATCATTGAACGTCATACAGGGCTGGTGGTAATGATCGCCCCGGATATGCAAAACGCGCTGCGGCTTCGCGACGAAATCCAACAGTTTACGGATCGGCCGGTCACCACCTTGCCGGACTGGGAAACCTTGCCCTACGACAGCTTCTCACCTCATCAGGAAATTATCTCTGCCCGCCTCGCGACATTATATCAGCTGCCGCTGATGGAGCGCGGCATGCTCATCCTGCCGGTCAACACGCTGATGCAGAAAGTCTGCCCGCATACGTTCCTGCATGGGCATGCGCTGATGTTGAAGAAAGGCCAGCGCCTGTCCCGCGACAAACTGCGCGCACAGCTAGAACAAGCGGGCTATCGCAGCGTGGATCAGGTGATGGAACATGGCGAGTTCGCCACGCGCGGCGCGCTGCTCGACCTGTTTCCGATGGGCAGCGAAGAACCGTTCCGCATCGACTTCTTCGATGATGACATCGATAGCCTGCGGCTGTTCGATGTGGATACCCAGCGGACGCTGAACGAGGTCGACCACATCAGCCTACTGCCCGCTCACGAGTTCCCAACGGATAAAGACGCCATCGAGCTGTTCCGCAGCCAGTGGCGCGAACAATTCGAGGTGCGCCGCGACCCGGAACACATCTATCAGCAGGTCAGCAAAAACACCTGGCCCGCCGGGATAGAGTATTGGCAACCGCTGTTTTTCAGCCAGCCCCTGCCCTCGCTGTTCAGCTACTTCCCGCGAGGGACGCTGCTGGTCAACAGCGGCGATTTGCAGCACAGCGCCGAACGGTTCTGGCAGGACATTCAACAGCGCTATGACAGCCGCAGCGTCGATCCGATGCGTCCGCTGCTGGCGCCGCCCGTCTTATGGCTACCTGTCGACACGCTGCTGAGCGAAATCAAGCAGTGGCCGCGCGTACAGCTGCGCGCGGAGTCGCTGCCATCGAAAGCCGCCAACGTCAATCTGGGCTACCAGACGCTGCCTTCACTCGCCGTCGAGCATCAGCAGAAATCCCCGCTCGACGCGCTGCGCCGCTTCGTGGAACAGTTCAGCGGCCGCATTATCTTCTCGGTGGAAAGCGAAGGCCGACGGGAAACGCTGCAGGAACTATTGTCACGCATCAAACTGGCGCCGAAGCCCATTGGCCGTCTGGAGCAGGCGCAAGAATCCGGCTGCTATCTGCAGGTCGGAGCGAGCGAGCACGGATTCGTGGATACCCTGCGACGCTGGGCGCTGATATGCGAAAGCGATCTGCTGGGTGAGCGCATCAGCCGACCGCGTCAGGACAACCGCCGCGCCATCAATACCGAAACGCTGATCCGCAACCTGGCGGAGCTGCGCACCGGTCAACCGGTCGTGCACCTGGAACACGGCGTGGGACGCTATGCCGGACTTACTACCCTTGAAGCGGGCGGCATCACGGCGGAGTACCTGATCCTGCATTACGCGGGTAACGACAAACTCTACGTGCCGGTTTCCTCGCTGCATCTGATCAGCCGGTATGCGGGCGGCAGCGATGAAAACGCGCCATTGCACAAGCTGGGCGGCGACGCCTGGGTACGAGCCCGTCAAAAAGCCGCCGAAAAAGTCCGAGATGTCGCCGCCGAGCTGCTGGATGTGTATGCCCAGCGCGAGGCCAAGCGCGGCTTCGCCTTCAAGCATGATAAAGCCCAATACCAGCTGTTCTGCGAAGGGTTCCCGTTCGAACCCACGCCGGATCAGGCTCAGGCTATCAACGCCGTGCTGAGCGACATGTGCCAACCGCTGGCGATGGATCGCCTGGTGTGCGGCGATGTCGGCTTCGGAAAAACCGAAGTCGCCATGCGCGCCGCCTATCTGGCGGTCGAGAACCACAAACAGGTCGCCGTCTTAGTCCCCACCACCCTGTTGGCTCAGCAGCACTTCGATAATTTCCGCGACCGCTTCGCCAACTGGCCCGTTCGCATCGAGATGATCTCCCGCTTCCGCAGCCAGAGCGAGCAGTCACAGGTGCTGGAACAAACGCGTGAGGGTAAAGTCGACATTCTCATCGGCACCCATAAGCTGTTGCAGAGCGACGTTCATTGGCACGATCTCGGCCTGCTGATTGTGGATGAAGAGCACCGCTTCGGCGTGCGCCACAAAGAGCGCATTAAAGCCATGCGCGCCAACGTCGACATACTGACGCTGACCGCCACGCCTATCCCGCGAACGCTGAATATGGCCATAAGCGGTATGCGCGATTTATCGATCATCGCGACCCCGCCGGCACGTCGTCTGGCGGTCAAAACCTTCGTTCGCGAATATGACAGCCTGGTGGTCCGAGAAGCGATTCTGCGCGAAACGCTGCGTGGCGGTCAGGTGTATTACCTGTACAACGACGTCGAAAACATCGAAAAAGCGGCGCAGCGACTGAGCGAGCTGGTGCCAGAGGCGCGGATCACGGTCGGCCACGGGCAGATGCGCGAACGCGATCTCGAGCGGGTGATGAACGACTTCCACCACCAACGTTTCAACGTGCTGGTGTGTACGACAATCATAGAAACCGGCATCGATATTCCCAGCGCCAATACCATCGTCATTGAGCGCGCCGATCATTTTGGTCTGGCGCAGCTCCATCAACTGCGTGGACGCGTCGGCCGCTCTCACCACCAGGCCTACGCCTATTTGTTGACCCCGAATCCGAAAGCCATGAGCTCGGACGCGCACAAACGTTTGGAAGCTATCGCTTCGCTGGAAGATCTTGGCGCAGGCTTCGCGCTGGCAACTCACGATCTGGAGATCCGTGGCGCAGGCGAGCTGTTGGGCGAAGGGCAAAGCGGACAGATGGAAAGCGTCGGCTTCTCGCTGTACATAGAGCTGTTGGAGAGCGCGGTCGAATCCCTCAAGGAAGGTCGGGAGCCTTCGCTGGAGGATCTGATCAGCAACCAGACCGACGTGGAGCTGCGTCTGCCTTCCCTGCTGCCGGAAGATTTTATCCCTGATGTGAATACCCGCCTGTCGTTCTATAAACGGATCGCCAGCGCCCACGGCGACGGTGAGTTAACCGATCTCCGAGCCGAGCTGATTGATCGCTTCGGCCCGCTGCCGAACGCCGCTCGCAACCTGTTGCAGATTGCCGCACTGCGTCAGCAGGCGCAGTCACTGGGCATCAAGCGGATCGAAGGACACGACAAAGGAGGTTTTATTGAGTTCAGCCAGAATAACCGCGTCGAACCGAGCTATTTAATTGGCCTGCTGCAGCGAGAATCCGGCGTCTACCGGTTGGATGGTCCAACTCGCCTCAAGTTCATTACCGATCTGAGCGATCGCCCTGCACGATTAACCTTCATGCGCGAGCTGTTGACCTCGATGGCGCAGCATACATGCCCGGCCTGAAGCGCGTAACCGGGTATGACGGGCGAGTGCGTCTGTCTCCCGTTTGACTGACAGGACCCCGGTTCGAACCGGGGTCTTTCCATTTCACGCGCTGATTCATCGCTTGTTCCCGCGCGATAACACTCTGCTCGCCATGCCAGGCTCTCCCGTTGGCGCCCTCCACCTTTAGACGCACACCCTCGTCAGTACGCACTATCAAGGTGCACCAAAACGCTGTCCGACGGGCGATGCGCATAGTGTTTAATTCTTTTCACTCTCTGGCGCCTTGCCCAACGAGGGATCGCCTTCCGTCAGATTTGGGTACACGCATCATGGCATCAATTTTGCCTGGTGACGCAGCCCGCCGGACGGCAGCGCTCATCGCATCGGCCGAGCTGGCCCGTTACCGCGTGAATTCCAAGAAACGTTCTACGCTTAAGCGGTCAATACTTAAACAATGGAGTACACCATGAAAATAACGACATTGGTCTCGGTTATTCTGACCGGAATCGCTTGCCATGCCGCCTATGCCGCAGACACTAGCGCTTCGACCAACGATACACTGAAAAAAATCAAAGCACGCGGGTTGATTGTGGTCGGGCATCGCGAGTCCTCCGTCCCCTTTTCCTATCTGGACAACGATCAGAAAGTCGTCGGCTATTCGCAGGAGTATTCGAATGCCATTGTCGATGCCGTGAAAAAACAGCTGGGCCTGCCTAATCTGACGGTGAAAATGGTGCCGATTACCTCATCCACCCGTATTCCCCTGCTGCAAAACGGTACGATAGATTTTGAGTGCGGTTCGACCACCAACAATGCGGAACGTCAGCAGCAGGCCGCGTTCTCTAACTCCATCTTTATCGTGGGTGGAAAACTGTTGGTCAGAAAAGATAGCGGGATCAGTGACTTTAGCGACCTCGCCGGTAAGCCGGTAGTGACAACGGCGGGGACTACCAACGAAATCCTGCTTAACAAGCTGAATGATAAGAACAATATGCAGATGCGCATCATTCCAGCTAAAGATCACAGCGATGCATTCAGAACGCTGGAAAGCGGACGTGCCGTGGCTTTCTATATGGATGATCCTCTGCTGGCCGGAGAACGCGCCAAGGCGAAGAAACCGGATCAGTGGGCTATCGTCGGCACCGCACAGTCTCACGAGGCATACGGCTGTATGCTTCGCAAGGACGATCCGGCATTCAAGCAATTGATGGACTCGACGATTGCTCAGGCGCAGACTCAGGGCGAAGCGGAGAAGTGGTATCAGCGCTGGTTTAAGCAGCCTATCCCCCCGAAGAACATCAACATGAACTTTGAGATGTCCGAGGATATGAAAGCCCTGTTCAAGGCGCCGAACGATCGTATTCTGTAGTCAATTCCCCTCATCGAGCCAAGCGTTTTGTGGGGGAATTTTAACTGATTAGCGCTGCTGGTTCCGCCCGAACGCACTTCGAACGGAACCAGCGCGGATTGAGAAGGTTTTGAGGAGGGGTTTAAATCTGCTCGCTCAGCACCAGTTGACCATTTCGGTCTAGCGGGATTTTCGTACCGGGATCGCGTTCCATACGCACTTTTCCTTCCTGGTCACCAATCCTGTAGGTAACGTCGTAACCCAGTACTTTTTGCGACTTGTCATACACCGTCTGACAGCGCTGCTGAGTGGAAGAATAGGTATCACGCTCCTGCATCTTGCCCTGCACTTGATGACCCGCGTAACCGCCCGCTAAGGCACCCGCTACCGTAGCGACGTCACGACCACGCCCGCCGCCGAATTGATGACCTAAAACGCCCCCGGCAACCGCGCCGAGCACCGATCCGGCAATACGGTTTTCATCTTGTACTGGCTGTCTATGGGTCACCGTGACATTGCGGCACTCCTGCCGCGGCGTCTTGACGGTTTCTTTGATCGGTGTGGCAGCCAACACCTGGGCATACTGCGGCTTAGGCGAGAAGACATCCATACTGGCTACAGCGGCTACCCCAAGTGCGGCGGCAACGCCGATCCCCACGCCTGCTAACATTGACTTGTTCACAGGAAACCTCCTGAATAAATATTCACGCATTCTCCATCTCGCCCTAACGCCATCCTGTGATAACAGACCTGTGCAGAGCAGTGATGATTATGCCAAAAGCGCTAACTTTCGGGTGATCCGGCGTGCGTGCAACGCCGTTCGTAAACAGGAGGAAGTCTGCACAAAGTGATTTTGAGGAACAATAGGATTAATTAACCAAACGCCGATCGACGTCCGCAAAGATTGAGATTTGGGATTTTTCTTATCAGGTTCGGCAAAAATGGGTAAATATAACTATTTTAAAAACAATCAATTAACGCCGCCCGTCATAGAGACTGGCGGCCGGGATTAGGCAATTAGTGCAGTTTCAGCCTGGGTCGAATGACCCGGTTGATACGTCCAACCAGCATCATCAGACCGGTTCTGATATAGCCGTGCAACGCAATCTGATGCATGCGGTACAAGGAGATGTAAACGAAACGCGCAATCCTCCCTTCGACCATAACGGAGCCGCGCATCAGGTTGCCCATCAGGTTGCCGACGGTGCTGTAGTTGGAGAGCGAAACCAGCGAACCGTGGTCTTTGTAAACATAAGATTGCAGCGGTTTACCGTTTATCAGCGCCATGATGTTATCAAAGCAGAGCGACGCCATCTGATGCGCGGCCTGAGCGCGAGGTGGCACAAAACCGCCGCCTTCCTGCGGGCAGGACGCACAGTCCCCCAGCGCGAAGATACTTGCATCACGCGTGGTTTGCAGCGTGGGAGCCACTACCAGCTGGTTGATGCGGTTGGTTTCCAGACCGGCAATATCCTTCATCGCATCCGGCGCTTTAATGCCCGCGGCCCAGACCATCAGATCGGCATCGACGAACTCTCCGTCTTTGGTATGGAGACCGTGGGACTCGGCGCTGGTCACCATGGTTTTAGTCAACACTCGGACGCCGATGTTTGTCAGTTCCTGATGGACGGCCGACGAAATACGCGGTGGTAGCGCGGGCAGAATACGTTCACCCGCTTCGACCAGCGTAACGTTCAGCGTCTGATTATCCAGCGCGTTGAAACCGTAGCTGTTCAACTGTTTGACTGCGTTATACAGCTCGGCAGACAGCTCGACTCCCGTCGCACCGCCGCCGACGATAGCGATATTGACGCGCTCTTGGCGGCTTGGGTCAGCGTTGAATTTGAGGAACAGGTCCAGCATTTCGTTGTGGAAACGACGCGCCTGTTTGGGGTTGTCCAGGAAGATACAATGTTCTTTCACGCCGGGAGTACCGAAGTCGTTGGAGGTGCTGCCCAACGCAACCACCAGAATATCGTATTGCAACGTGCGCGCGGCAACCAACTGCTCGCCGGCATCGTTGCGGATTTCGGCCAGCTCTATCTCTTTTTGTTCGCGATTAATGCCCGTCAACGTCCCCATCTGAAACTGGTAATCATGATTGCTGGCGTGGGCCAGATAGCTCAACGAGTCCATATCATCGTCCAGAGAGCCGGTTGCCACTTCATGCAGCAACGGTTTCCACAAATGGCTCGAATTGCGATCGACAAGCGTTATTTCGGCTTTGTTTTTACGGCCTAGTTTATGCCCGAGGCTTGTTGCAAGCTCCAATCCGCCAGCGCCACCGCCGACAATCACAATTTTTTTGATTGGCAAAGATGTCAAAATGACCCCCCTGAAGAATAGGTAAGCCCACGGTTAACAAAGGAAAGTCACAATATCCTTATATAACATGTGGTTCTATAAAGTTAGTCGGAATCTACGGGCAGGATATCATGGCGGGTCATATGGTCATACCAAAATTGATATATATCAATTCTTTTTGCTATTTCTTAAGCATCCGCTGAAAAATAGTTTTCAGATACAATGAATTAAAAAAACTGAAACGATTCGTTTAACACCCAAAACTTGAGCCTGCTTCAGCGCGTATCAAACAAGGTGAGGAAGAGAGAAAATCATCGAGGCGTCCCAACGTGGTAGAACGCCTAGATCCTGCGGAGTGGTTAAGGTTCAGCTACTTTGCCGCCTTAAGCGCCTGCCAGCGCTCATTAAGCGTTGTCAATTGCTGACTCACGCGTTTCCAACGCGGGGAATCCTGCAGTTCACGGCGCGTGAAATGACCACGGTGTCTCAACCGTTCAAGCCCCGGCACTTCGCAATGAGGCAGGTGATCCAGCACGCTGATCGCCCCCGCACGATGATTGCACACTAATATCATGTCGCAACCGGCTGACAGAGCGGCTTGCGCGCGTTCGGGATAGCTGCCCATGACCGCCGCGCCTTCCATCGACAAGTCGTCGGAAAAGATGATGCCGTCAAATTTCAGTTCCTGACGCAAAATGCGTTTCAGCCAGTATGGTGAACCGCTGGCCGGCAGCGGATCGCCTTCCGTGTAAATCACATGCGCAGGCATAATAGCGTCTAGCTGTCCGCGCTTGATCAGTTCGCGGAACACCGACATGTCCCGTTCCCTAATCTGGGCCAGCGGACGAGGGTCTCGCGGGGTCTCTTTGTGCGAGTCCGCGCTCACCGCGCCATGACCCGGGAAATGTTTGCCCGTCGCTTTCATTCCCGCCGAGTGCATGCCGGTGATGAATCGATCCGCCACCGCCAATACGGTTTGAGGATCGTCATGAAACGCACGCTCGCCTATAGCAACGCTCTGATAACCCACATCCAGTACCGGCGCAAAGCTAATATCGATATCCATCGCGATGATTTCCGCCGCCATCAGCCAACCGCCCTCTTCCGCCAGCGCTTCAGCCTCCGCTAAATCGTTCAATGCCGCGAAAGACTGCGCTGCCGGCAGCGCAGTGAAACCATCGCGGAAACGCTGAACGCGGCCTCCTTCCTGATCGACGGCGATCGCCAGCGGCTGTCGCGCCGCCTGACGTATCTGACGCACCAGCTCGCCGAGCTGATCCGCATCGTGAAAATTCCGGCTAAACAGAATTACACCGCCAACCAGCGGATGTGCCAGCACCTCGCGATCTTCGGCATCCAGCTCATAGCTGGCCACATCTAACATTAACGGACCCACAACAACCTCTTTCATCTGTTTTTATTTGCCCGCCGTACTTACCAGGGCAAGCCTAATTTCAACCGCAACGGCGTTGCAGCCTGCAAAAATGTCGTCTGGCGCGTCTGCTGCCAGCGCACTTCGTACCACATCAGCATAAGAAAATCGACCCAGGGCAGCCACTGCTGTATCCGCACGCTCAATAACCGCGGCGACATACCGGGCCATTGGCGACAATAATCCGCCAGGAATCGCTGCTGTCGTTCCGGCGCCAGCGCATTCGCACGGAACAGGGCCGCCAGCTCTAAAGCGATATCACCATCGGCCGCATATTCCCAATCAATCAGACGCCAGTTTTGCGAATGATGAACAAGGTTGTCCGGATGTATGTCCAAATGCAGCGGCGCGAGGATGGACGCTGGCGGCAAGGGGCGGCTTAGCCAACTTTTTAGATGATGCAGCAGTTTGGGCACGCGCCGGTCGGGAGACATCGTTTGCCAATGGCGGGCCAGCAGCGCTTTCAACGGCAACGGAAAACCGTAGCGGGGTTGATGATGCAACACCGCCAACCGCGCCGCCAGTTCGCCGTTGCGCACAAGATCGGCGAACTGGGATTCCGTGGCGACGCTCCCATCCAGCCACTCCACTAGCAGCCACTGACCGCACAGACCAATAGGCTTCGGTGCCAGCCCACATACGGACAACTGGCGCAAAACACGAAATTCACGCCGCCGATCTCCGCCCAGCTGCGCGACGTCACGCGATTGCTTACGTGCGAGCCAATCGCCCTCCGGCGTATGCACCCGCCAGCTTTCTGCGCTGAGACCTCGCACTTCGGACAAACAAAAACCGGCGGTCGACGCCGGTTTTTGTCGTTTAAGCAACGCGAGGAGCGCTGATTGAGTCATTGAGCCTTACTCATGAATCACACCGCTGCCGGACCAGACGATTTCACCCGTCTGGACCAGCATCAATTGCAACTCCAGCTCAGGAGATTTCACGTCGCCGCTGGCGTCGCTGTATAGCACATACTGCGCCCCGACGTAGCGCGCCAGTCCAATCGCTTTGCTGCGCGAGCCCAGGCTATCTTCCGCAGACAAGCCCAAGGCCTGCCTCGCAACACCCAATTGCTGACGCGACACCAGCGTGAACACCGGATTAGAACCCAGCGCATTATACAATGCCGTGGTCGCTTTTCCGGTCTGCAGCGAACCATTGGTACTGTTCTTCACATTATCGAGTAGTAGTAAACTGCCGTTAATGATCCCTTCCGTCTTCAACATCTGATCCACCAGCGGGGAAACGCTGGCCTGCCAGTCCAGAGACTGAAGTTTAGGCGGCGAAGGTATCGGCTCAGACTGAGGAGGCAACGGCTGCGAAGGCGCCGTCGGCTCTGCCGTTTGAACGGGAGCAGGCGGCTGCTCTGGTTGTTGCTGGCGGCTGGTACAACCTGCAGCGATCAGTGCAAGCAGCAACACGCCCAGATATTTCTTCATGATTTTCCTCTCAACAAACCCAGGCAGAAATGACGACACGCTAATGAGCCGCAACGGCATAGCGATATTTTTACATGACAACGTCACACATCAAATAGCCAGCAACGGCCCCAGCGCACAGCCGCCCAGCAAATGCATGTGCACATGGTAGACCTCCTGCCCGCCATGACGGTTACAGTTGATGACCAGACGATAGCCATCGTCGGCGATCCCTTCCTGCCGGGCGATTTTGCCCGCCACCGTAATCATACGTCCCAGCGCGGCTTCATGCTCGGCCGTGGCATCGTTGACGGTAGGAATCAGAACGTTCGGTATGATGAGAATGTGGATGGGTGTGCGCGGCGCGATATCACGAAACGCAGTTACCAAATCGTCCTGATAAACCACATCCGCTGGAATTTCCCGCCGGATGATTTTACTGAAAATCGTTTCCTCAGCCATGATAATTGTCCTTTGAATACCCGCGCCATCTGGCGCACTGTTATGAAGTATGAGCGATAAATCTGATGGTTTTCAACTATCTTCGTTTTTTACCACCGCATTGGCGTATTACAGAGCAAACGCGGTTTCCGGCATACCGAGTGCCCCCCCCGCTTCGACAATCTTCCGCCACTCCCGATCGGATATTGTGATGCCTTCGACCGTTCGCTGGCGGTAAGCGTCAATTTCCGGCTCACCCGCAATCAGGATAGGCGCGTCGGGATCGGGCGTCCGCGAAGAGCGCACATAGTCCAGCATGGCATCATATTCCCGTTGCAGCCACGCCATTCCGACCAGTTGCGCCGGGTCGATGACGATGGTCGTCATATTATTAACGATAGCCCCGGCGCGTTCGTTTTCAGGCTGGATCGTGCCGCCGCCGGATAAAATGCCCGCCAGGAGTTCAGCCGCCAGAATTAATCCTCCGCCCTTATGCCGGGCGATGGGTCGTAGCGCGCCGGGGTGTTCCTCATTCCACATCACGCTCGGATCGTTGGTCGGACGGCCTTCGCTGTCGAGCATCACCTCCTCGTCGAAGGTTTTCCCCGCCAGATATGCCACACGGGTTTTGCCGAGGGCGACCATGCTGGTCGCAAAATCAAGAATGAACGGCGGATTTTCGCTGCTCCCAGGAAACGTAATGCAAATGGGATTGGTGCCGAAGCGACTTTCGCCGCCGTTAAACGGTGCCACGATGGGTGGAAGATCATTAACGTTGACGAAGTGGATGGCAATCAGCCCCTCTGCGGCCGCCATTTCGCCATAGGTGCCGATACGTCCGAGGTGGCAGGTCGACGATAGCGTCATCAGACAAACGCCTGTCGTTTTAACGCGCTCGATAGCTGCTTGCATCGCCTCTTTGCCCGTGCGCTGGCCAAAACCACGATCGCCGCTGAACTGCAACACGGCTCCCGCATCTTTGATCAGTCGCGCAGGCGTATTAGGATGCATAGCGCCTTGCCCCACAAAGCGAACGTACTCCGGCAGCATCCCGACGCCGTGGCTATCATGCCCCTTCAAATTAGCGCCAACCAGATGCGCCGCCACACAGTCGGATTCACGCTCATCACATCCAAGCTGCTGCAATAACTGCTGTGCCACCTGTGTTAAACGTTGTGCTGATATCTGCATTGTCATTTTCCCAAGGGTAAGAGGTGAGATTATCCTACTGCCGAACCTCGTCTCGGGGGAATGTTCTTGTGACTTGGTTTGATCTTAGGGGGGAATCGCGACCATTAAAAAAGGGGCTTACGCCCCTTAGTTTGATTCGTTTGAAATCTGGCTGTCAGCTGTTGCGGATGAAGTCGTCCATATCCGTTTTCAGGTTATCAGACTTGGTGCCGAAAATAGCCTGCACGCCTGAGCCAGCAACAACGACGCCCGCTGCGCCCAGACTTTTCAGTCCCGCCTGATCCACTTTGGTGACATCCGCTACGCTCACGCGCAGACGTGTGATACAAGCATCCAGGTTGGTAATGTTGTCTTTGCCACCAAACGCCGTCACCAGCGCCGCAGCCATTTCACCACCGCCGGCAATAGATTTGTCTTCCGAGGCCGCTTCACGACCCGGCGTTTTCAAATTCAGTTTGGCAATCAGTACGCGGAAGATGGTGTAGTACACCAGCGCGTATCCCAGACCGACGATCGGGAACAGCCACAGTTTGCTACCGTTACCACTCAGTACGATGAAGTCGATGAGGCCATGAGAGAAGCTGGTACCGTCACGCATCCCTAACAGAATACAGATCGGGAATGCCAGACCAGCCAGAATGGCGTGGATGACATACAGCAGCGGCGCGACAAACATGAAAGAGAATTCAATCGGCTCGGTAATTCCGGTCAGGAATGCCGTCAGCGCAGCTGAAATCATGATCCCCGCGACTTTGGCACGGTTTTCCGGTCTTGCAGAGTGCCAAATAGCAATCGCCGCCGCCGGCAGACCATACATTTTGAATAGGAAGCCGCCGGACAGTTTGCCCGCCGTTGGGTCGCCCGCCATGTAGCGAGGGATATCGCCGTGGAAGACCTGACCCGCTGCGTTAGTGTATTCGCCGATCTGCATCTGGAAAGGGACGTTCCAGATGTGGTGCAGACCGAACGGCACCAGAGAACGTTCAATCAGGCCATACAAACCGAAAGCCACCACCGGATTCTGGTAAGCGGCCCACTGCGAGAACTCCTGAATGGCCGTACCAATCGGCGGCCAAACGAAGGACAGCGCCACACCCAACACAATGGCGCACAGACCCGAGATGATCGGCACAAAGCGTTTACCAGCAAAGAAGCCCAGATATTCCGGCAATTTGATGCGGTAAAAGCGGTTGAACATGTAGGCTGCGATGGAACCGGCGATGATCCCGCCGAGAACTCCGGTATCCGCCAGATGCTTCGCTGCAATCTCTTCGGCCGGCAAATGCAGCACCAGCGGTGCGACGACGGACAGCGTTTTCACCATGATGCCGTAGGCAACCACGGCAGCCAGGGCGGAAACCCCGTCGTTATTCGTAAACCCCAGCGCCACGCCGATCGCGAAGATCAACGGCATATTGGCAAATACAGATCCACCCGCTTCCGCCATGACATGGGAAACAACGGCGGGCAACCAGCTAAAATTGGCCGCACCGACGCCCAGCAGAATACCTGCGATGGGCAACACGGATACCGGCAGCATTAGCGATTTACCTACTTTCTGCAGGTTTGCAAATGCGTTTTTGAACATAATTGAGTGTGCTCCTGAGTGATAGTGCTTTACTTCTGATACGTCATGCGAAGGTGGGAGGATATCCTTCAGAGTGCAAGGATGTCTCAGCATCCTTTTATTTTTTACGCAGGGTAAAATAAATGTTGAGCCTAATGTTTGATAGCTGTCACGTTTCAACACAACAACGCGCTGTATTTATTACATGAGTTGCATTTTTTGTGATCAACATCTAAAAACACTAACAAATTCCAGGCATCTTTCTGAAGACCGGCTACCCATCTACCCAATTAATTACGAAGTCCGAAAAAAACCGACCCTGCTTATCCACAGCTGGCAGAACTCAACCGTGCAGGATCGATGTGGAATAGGTCCGCAAAGTTGGCGCTGGTGGTTTCCGCCAGCGTGTCGAGGCTGACATTTTTAAGCACCGCCAGATACTCCGCCACATCGCGAACGTAGGCTGGCTGGTTTTCTTTGCCCCGATACGGCACCGGTGCCAACCAGGGGGAATCCGTTTCGATCAGCATGCGGTCCAACGGCACATACCGCGCCACCTCTCGCAGCGCCTCTGCCGCGCGAAAGGTCACGATACCGGAAAACGAGATATAGAATCCCATATCCAGCAGCTTCTCGGCGGTGTCTTTATCTTCGGTGAAGCAGTGTAAAACACCGCAGCATTCGTTGGCGTGTTCCTCCGCCAGAATAGCCAGCGTATCGGCGCGCGCTGAACGCGTATGGACGATGACCGGCTTGTCCAGCTCACGTCCGATGCGTATATGCTCACGGAAAGAGGACTGCTGACGAGCTATGGCCTCCGGGTCCTGTTCGTAGTGATAATCCAGCCCGGTTTCACCCAGAGCGACCACCTCGGGCAAGACGGCCAGTTCACGCAATTCAGCGTAGTCATAAGGCTCTTCCACGCTGAGGGGATGCACGCCGCAAGAAAAGGCGACGTTCTCTCTTTCGCCGATCAAGGTTTTCATCGAGCGGAAGCCCGGTAAGGTGGTGGCGACGGCCAGGAAGAAACGAACATCCCGCTCTTCGGCTTTCGTCAGCACATCAGAGACGTCTCGGTGCAGAGAATGATAATCAAGACCATCGAGATGGCAGTGGGAATCAACGAACAACATAATGGCTATCCGATAGTGTTAGGCAGTAAAAGGATGAGGCAACCGGGGAGACGATTCCGACAAACTCTGTTCCCAGTCAAGCAACAGAGAGGTCAGCAGCAGTTCCCGATTGGCTCCCGTGATGGTGCGTAGCTGGTGGCGACACTGCAACCAACGTTGCAGCGCGAACAGCAGTTGGTCAGGAGTCAATGCCCTCGCCAGCTGTTCAACCAGCGCAAGCTGATCCTGATTGACTAAATGTGAGCTCGCACTCTGATGGCATTTCAACGCATCCAAAAATAGCGAAGCCACCCAATGAATACGTTCATCGGTATTGTCTCCGTTTAGCGGCGTCACCAGAGACAACATGTCCCGCTGAGCCAGACAAGCCGAAAGCGACTGGCACAGCGTGAGACGGGGTTTCCACTGTCCCGGTTGCAGTAGATGCTCCGCCGCCAGCGGCGCTCCCGCATAAAGTCGCAACGCCGTGTACAACGCCGGCTCGTCCGTATGTCCGCGTTGACGCAGCCAATGCATGGCGTGCGCCTCCTCTGGGACAGGCAAGTAAGAGTACGAACACCGGCTGCGCAGCGTCGCCAACAGCCGCGACGGATCCCGGCAACCCAGAATGAAATAGGTGTCCTGAGGCGGCTCTTCAAGCGTTTTCAGTAGAGCGTTAGCCGCCGCTTCGGTCAACAACTCAGCCTGAGGCAGGCTAACGACTTTCGCCCCACCCTGACGCGAACGCTGATACACTTTTTCGAGCACTGTACGCACGACATCCACACCCAGGCTCTGTTTGCCTTTTTCTAGGGTGAGGGTATGCCAGTCCGGGTGCGTGTCCGCGCTCATTAACCGGCATGAGTGACAGTGCCCGCAGCTTTTCATTCCCTCCGGCTGTCGGCACATCAGCCAGCGGCTCAAAGCATAGCTTAAGGAAGACTCGCCCATTCCGGCCAGCGCATGGATAAGCAGCGCATGGTGACCTCGACCGGCCTGATGCTGCGTCAGCAACTGGCGGTAGGGGGCATTTAGCCACGGATACCATTCCATCAGCCCGATTCCCCACAGGTCAGGCCAAGATGAGTCAACCACTCGGCGAGCGCCTGATGAATATCTTGACTCACGTTCTCCAGCGTTTGCCCGGCATCGATCGTTACAATACTGGGATCGTCGGCGGCCAGCGCCTGATAACGTGCTCGGGTGCGGTCGAAAAACGCCAGCGACTCCTGCTCAATACGATCGAGCGCTCCGCGCTGACGCGCTCGCTGTAAGCCAACGGCCGGAGGAAGATCGAGATAGAGGGTCATATCGGGCCGAAAATCGCCCAGTACCGTGTCGCGCAGTGACGTCATCAAGGCGTGATCCATTCCGCGACCGCCGCCCTGATAGGCCTGAGAGGAGAGATCGTGACGATCGCCGACCACCCAGGCGCCCCGCCGCAACGCGGGCTTAATGACGTTTTCCACTAATTGCACCCGCGCGGCGTAGAGCATCAACAGTTCAGCCTTGTCCGTTAGTTTTTCACCTTCAATCCCTTGTTTAATCAGGGTTCGCAATTGCTCAGCCAGCGGTGTACCGCCCGGCTCTCGGGTGAAGACGACATCTTCAATGCCAAACTGACGCAGGGTAGCCACCACCACATTACGAGCGCTGGTTTTTCCGGCCCCTTCCAGCCCTTCGATGACAATGAATTTACTGTGCATGCTTTTCCTTTACGGCTACCGACGCGTTACGGTATTCCCGTACCGCGCGATTGTGGTCGGATAAATTGGTGGTGAACGTGTGTCCCCCCTTTCCATCCGCAACAAAATAGAGATAGTGCGTTTTTTCCGGATGCGCCGCGGCGTCCAACGACGCTCTGCCCGGCATGGCTATCGGCGTCGGCGGCAGACCGCTGATGACGTAGGTGTTATATGCTGTCGGCGTATCAAGAGCGCTGCGCGTGATGGTGCCATTATAGCGTTCTCCCATGCCGTAAATCACCGTAGGATCCGTCTGCAAACGCATACCTAAGCGCAGGCGGTTGATGAACACGGACGCAATCAAGGCTCTTTCGCTGCCGATGGCCGTTTCCTTTTCAATGATCGACGCCATCGTCAGCAACTCTTCCTTATTTTTGTAAGGCAGCCCGTCCTGGCGCCCTTGCCAGACTTCATCGACGATTTGATCCATACGCTGGAAGGCGCGCGCCAGCAAAGTTTTATCCGCCATGCCGGCGGTGTGCAGATAGGTGTCCGGATAAAACCAGCCTTCAGGATTGCTCTGGTCCTTGATGCCGATCGCCTCGGCAATCTCCTGCGGGCTCTTGCCGGTCAGCGTTTTTTTGAGATAAGGCGCCTGCTGTATCGCCGCCAACCAGTCACGCAGTCGCGATCCTTCAACAAAACGAATGGCGAACTGCGCCTCTTTACCACTGTCCAGCAAGGCCAGCATCTGGCGAACCGTCATTCCGGGCTGTAGACGGTAGGTGCCGGCTTTGAAATTGGCCAGATCGGGTTCCAGCCGCAACAATACGGGAAAACGCCAGCTGGCCGATAGAATCTGCTGATCAGCGAGTCGTTGTGCAAGCGCTTCGTGACCGGCTCCCGCCGGGAGAGTAAAAATGGTTTCCTGAGTGATCTTGAGCGAAGAGGCGGCGAACTGCTGAATCTGTTTCCACAGAATAACGGCCCCAACAACCGCGAGACAGATGCACCCAATTCCGATTTTCAATCTCTTCATAACATTTCATTACTCACAGTTAGGGCTCAGAAAGTCATACAGCTCTCGTGAGCGATAACACCAGGCTTCGGCCCGATTGACAGACATTACGGGCATCAAAGCATTACAGATAATCACTTCGTCAGCCGCCGCCAGCGCATCCAGCGGCGCGGCGACGACCTGCAACTGATAGTCCGATTGTTCCAGCAATTTCATAATATGGCGACGTGTCAGGCCATCGACGCCGGACTGCGAAACGTCCGGAGTAAAAACCTGTTTGCCGCTGCGCCAAAATAAATTGGCCGCACAGCATTCCACTAGCCTATCGTGAGTGTCAAGCACCAGGGCCTCGTCAGCCTCCTGCTGCTGGTCGAGGTGTCGGCGGATCATCACCTGCTCCAAACGGTTCAAATGTTTTATGCCGGCAAAGAGCGGGCTTCGCGCTAATTTTACCGGGCTGAGCGACAAAGAGATGCCATCCCGACGCCAGTTCTCGTAATGCTCAGGGTAACCACTGTGCATGACCATCCGTACCGGTGCTTCACATCCCAGAGGACTGTACCCTCTTCCCCCCACGCCACGAGTCACGATGGCTTTTACCACACCGCTCGTCTTCCCCTCAGCAGCCTGTTGCATCTCTGCCGACAACAAGTCCCAGTCGATATCCGGAAGCATCAGCACCAGTGCCGCGTGCTGTAGTCGCTGAATATGGCATTCGAGCCACACCACACGTCCGTTGAGCACCCGAGCCGTGGTAAAACAGCCGTCGCCGTACTGTACGCTACGATCAGAAGCGGGCAAATACTGGTCTAATACCCCATTAATCAACCACATAGATTCAATTCCACTTTATGACAGAAAGAGTGAGCTCAAACTCACGACCAAGGAAAATTAACCTTAGCCTTTTTATTCAGGCAAAAAAAAGCCCGGAAGATCCGGGCTTTCATCAAGTTCTGACGTCAGACTTTGCGGAAGACCAATGAACCATTGGTACCACCGAATCCGAATGAGTTACACAGCACGTATTCCATGCCGGAAACCTGACGAGCTTCATGAGGCACGAAATCCAGGTCGCAACCCTCATCCGGGTTATCAAGGTTGATCGTCGGCGGAATAGCCTGATCGCGCAGCGCGAGAACACACATAATGGATTCCACTGCTCCAGCTGCACCCAGCAGGTGACCTGTCATTGACTTGGTCGAGCTGACCATCACACGTGATGCGCTATCGCCGAAGACGGATTTCACCGCCTGAGTTTCGGCTTTGTCGCCAACCGGAGTCGACGTGCCGTGCGCGTTGATATAGCCCACTTGTTCTGCGGTGATATTAGCATCACGGAACGCATTGACCATTGCCTGCGCGGCACCAGCACCATCTGACGGCGGTGACGTCATATGGTACGCATCGCTGCTCATGCCAAAGCCGGTGATTTCAGCATAAATTTTAGCGCCGCGGCGTTTAGCATGCTCGTACTCTTCCAGCACCATAATACCGGCTCCATCGCCCAGAACGAAACCGTCCCGGTCTTTGTCCCAAGGACGACTTGCCGCCTGCGGGTCATCGTTGCGGGTTGAAAGCGCACGGGCTGCGCCAAATCCCCCCACACCCAACGGAGTACTTGCTTTTTCCGCACCACCGGCCAGCATGGCGTCAGCATCGCCATAAGCGATGATACGGGCAGCATGACCGATGTTATGTACGCCAGAAGTACAAGCAGTCGCGATGGAGATGCTTGGTCCTTGCAGACCGAACATGATGCTCAAATGACCGGCAACCATGTTGACGATGGTGGAAGGGACAAAGAAAGGACTGATTTTACGAGGGCCGCCACGTACCAGAGCCGCGTAGTTTTCCTCAATCAGTCCCAGACCGCCAATACCCGAACCAATGGCAGCACCAATACGTCCGGCATTGGCTTCTGTGACTTCTAGGCCTGAGTCTTTCATAGCCTGAATACCGGCCACGATGCCGTACTGAATAAAAGCATCCATCTTGCGAGCATCTTTACGCGAAATGAATTCTTCACTATTAAAGTCTTCAACTAAGCCAGCAAAACGTGTTGCATAGGCACTAGTATCGAAATGTTCAATGGGTTTGATACCACTCTGACCGGCAAGCAAAGCCTTCCAAGTTGACTCAACTGTGTTGCCGACAGGAGATAACATGCCCAGACCAGTCACAACTACACGACGCTTAGACACGCTGATCCTCCAGGGAGGGAAAATACCGAGGTATTAAAGGGAACTTAGGCGGTCGAATGACCGCCTAGATATGTTCGTTACTGCTGGTTTGCCTGAATGAAATCAATCGCTGCCTGAACAGTAGTGATTTTTTCAGCTTCTTCGTCTGGAATCTCGGTATCAAACTCTTCTTCCAAAGCCATTACCAGCTCAACGGTGTCAAGAGAATCAGCGCCGAGGTCATCAACGAAGGAAGCATTGTTTACGACTTCTTCCGGCTTAACACCAAGCTGTTCAACGATGATTTTCTTAACGCGTTCTTCGATAGTGCTCATACTCTTAAATTTCCTATCAAAACTCGCTTTCGCGATGGTTTTCGTAGTGTATAAAATGTTGAAAAAGATGCAACAAAATCAGTACTGGTCGAGCCAGGATTTTGTGCTTTTTGCAGATTTCGCTGCAAATTCAAGCAAATATAATCTGACTTATCAGATCATATACATGCCGCCATTAACATGCAATGTTTCTCCGGTGATGTAACCCGCTTCTTCAGAAGCTAAGAACGTAACAGCACTGGCAATTTCTTTCGCATCACCCAGGCGTCCAGCAGGAACACCAGCCAAAATGCCCGCACGCTGCTCATCTGTCAATGCTCGAGTCATATCGGTTTCAATAAAACCCGGAGCTACAACGTTGACGGTTACGCCACGAGAGGCCACTTCCTGCGCCAAAGATTTGCTGAACCCAACCAGCCCGGCTTTAGCGGCCGAATAGTTGGACTGCCCAGGATTACCGCTGGTGCCGACCACTGAGCCGATAGTGATGATACGGCCAAAACGCTTTTTCATCATGGAACGCAAAACGGCTTTGGATAAGCGAAATACAGAACGCAGGTTCGTATCCAGCACGTCCTGCCACTCTTCATCTTTCATGCGAATCAGCAGATTATCGCGGGTGATGCCAGCGTTATTCACCAGAATGTCGATATCGCCAAATTCCGACTTGATAGAAGCCAAAGTCATTTCGATCGAGGACATATCCGCGACATTCAGGACATATCCTTTACCGTTCTCCCCCAGCCATCCGCTGATATCGGCGGCTCCTTTTTCGCTCGTCGCCGTCCCCATCACTTTCGCACCGCGCACGACCAGTGACTCCGCGATAGCACGACCAATGCCACGACTAGCACCGGTTACAAGAACAATTTTTCCGTCAAAGCTCATCATCTATTCCGTTTATTGATCAAGGGCTGTTGATAAGGAAGCGGAATCATTGACTGCGGACGCAGTCAGCGTATCCACGATTCGTTTAGTTAGTCCGGTCAGTACTTTACCCGGCCCAACTTCTAAAAGTTTCTGCACGTCCTGAGCGGCGATGTACTCGACGCACTCAGTCCAGCGAACAGGGTTGGAAAGCTGGCGCACCAGCGCGCTGCGGATGGCTTCCGCCGACGTTTCAGCACGGACGTCCACATTGTTCACAACGGGAATTTGAGGCGCGTTGAAAGTGACGTCCTCCAGCGCTTCAGCCAGCTTACGTGCAGCGGGTTCCATCAGCGCGCAATGGGAAGGCACGCTGACCGGTAGCGGTAGCGCTCGTTTCGCCCCAGCGGCCTTACAAGCGGCGCCAGCACGTTCAACGGCTTCTTTATTGCCTGCGATAACCACCTGCCCCGGAGAGTTGAAGTTCACCGGTGAGACAACTTGTCCCTGAGCAGCTTCGGCACAGGCCGCAGCGATGGTGTCGTTATCAAGGCCGATAATGGCATACATGGCACCCGTATTTTCCGGCACCGCTTCCTGCATCAGCTTGCCGCGTAACTGCACCAGACTGACCGCCTGCTTGAAGTCCATTACGCCAGCGCAAACCAAAGCAGAATATTCACCCAGACTATGGCCTGCCATCAGTGCTGGTGTTTTACCGCCCTGCTGCTGCCAGGCGCGCCAGATGGCGACCGAGGCGGTCAATAGCGCTGGCTGCGTTTGCCAAGTTTTGTTCAATTCTTCTATCGGGCCCTCTTGAGCCAGTTGCCACAGGTCGTAACCCAGCACGGAGGAAGCTTCATCGAATGTGTCCTTGACTACCGAATTCGTCTCCGCCAGTTCAGCCAGCATGCCGACTGATTGGGAGCCTTGTCCCGGGAACACCATTGCAAAATGCGTCATAATCAGAAAGTCCTGTTTAATCAAAATCGAAACAGAGCAGAACCCCAGGTAAATCCACCGCCGAAAGCTTCAAGTAATACCAGCTGTCCGCGTTTGATACGTCCGTCACGCACGGCTTCATCCAACGCCGCGGGTACTGAAGCGGCAGAGGTATTGCCATGGCGATCGAGCGTGATCACCACTTTATCCATGCCCATGCCCAGTTTTTTGGCTGTCGCATTGATAATACGCAGGTTTGCCTGATGCGGAACCAGCCAATCCAGCTCGGCTTTGTCCAGTTTTGCCGCCACCAGCGTTTCTTCAACAATGTGAGCCAGCTCCTTAACGGCGATTTTGAAGACTTCATTGCCCGCCATTGTCAGATATTCCGGCGTTTTGTTGGTGCGCGCCTGGTACGGCAAAGACAGAAGCTGGCCGTAGTGGCCGTCGGCATGTAAATGCGTAGAAAGGATGCCTGGCTCTTTAGAGCGGGATAACACGACGGCGCCAGCGCCGTCGCCGAACAGAATCATCGTTCCACGATCTTCCGGATCCAAAGTACGCGTTAACGCGTCGGCGCCGATCACCAGAGCATAATCAACGGAGCCACTCTTAACATACTGGTCAGCCACGCTTAGTGCGTAGGTGAAGCCTGCGCAGGCAGCCGCCAAATCGAATGCAATCGTGTCCTGAATGTCCAGCATCTGCTGAACCTGGCAGGCCGAACTCGGGAATGCATGGCTGGAAGAGGTCGTTGCAACGATCAGAAGTCCGACTTTGCTTTTATCGACACCGGCCATTTCAAGCGCTTTTTGCGCTGCATGGAAACCCATGGTGGCCACACTTTCGTTCGGCCCTGCGATGCGGCGTTCGCGGATACCGGTGCGAGTCACAATCCACTCGTCTGACGTATCCACCATTTTCTCTAAATCAGCATTCGTCCTGATTTGTTCGGGTAAATAGCTTCCCGTTCCAATAATTTTTGTATACATGTAAGCTCAATCACTCTTGGGTAATACAGACGTGAGTCGTGCGGCGATTCTTTCGGGAATCCGTCGTTGTACCGTCTGCACTGCCTGTTCAATCGCTACCGCAAACGCATTCAGGTTTGCAGCTCCATGGCTCTTTATCACTGTCCCACGTAATCCTAGCAGACAAGCCCCGTTATAGTGGTCAGGGTTTAGGTGGCCAAAACGCCTGGATAGACGTTTTTGCAACCAGCGTCCCAATAATTTCAGCCACCAAGACTGTTTTTGTCTACGATCTGAACCTGAGGAGGATTTCAGAAGAGACAGAAACATTCTAACGACGCCTTCCATCGTCTTTAGCGTGACGTTGCCAACGAACCCATCACACACCATAACATCCGTTTTGCCGGTCAGTAGCTCGTTGCCTTCCAGGTAACCGGTGTAGTTAATAGACGATGTCGCTTTCAAACGCGCCGCAGCCTCGCGGATGTTATTTAGCCCTTTACTTTCTTCTTCACCAATGTTTAACAGCGCCACCCTGGGGTTGCTCAGTCCCAGAACCTCTTCCGCCATGACCGCCCCCATCACGGCAAACTGCACAAGCATGGTGCTGTCGCACTCCACGTTGGCGCCCAGATCCAGAACGACCGTCTTACCATGCTGTTGATGCGGCAACATCGTTACTAGCGCCGGACGTTCAATACCGTCAGCCGGCTTCAACAACAATTTTGCTAGCCCCATAAGCGCTCCGGTGTTCCCAGCACTTACGCAAGCCTGAGCACGCCCTTCCTTGATAAGCTCCAATGCAATTCGCATGGAAGAACCACGGCTGGCGCGTATAGCTTGGGACGGTCTGGCATCGCCCGCTATTACCGTTTCAGCCGGTACGATTTCCAAACGGGAAAACAAGGAGGAATCGACTTTGCTAAGTAATGGAGTGAGCGTTGTAGGATCGCCAACCAGCAGCAGATAAAGATTGGGATTAGAAGCCAGTGCCTGCAATGCAGCAGGCACTGTTACGCAGGGACCAAAGTCCCCGCCCATTGCATCTAACGCCAGAGTCAGGCGTGTCAAAGCATGTCCTTGCGATTAAGCAGGAATTACTTAGCAATGACCTTGCGACCGCGGTAGTAGCCATCCGCAGTTACGTGGTGACGCAGATGAGTTTCGCCAGAAACTTTATCTACGGATACGGCAGTTGTGGTCAGAGCATCGTGAGCACGACGCATACCACGTTTGGAACGGGTTGGTTTATTCTGTTGTACGGCCATGGACCTTACTCCTTCAATTACTTACACTTTAAACTAGCTAATACGGCAAATGGATTTGGTTTTTCCGCCTCTTCAGGCAGTTCTCCAAACACCATGTCCGCTTCGGACACTTCACAGTGTTCAGAATCATGCACCGGTGCGATGGGCAATGAAAGAATAATTTCATCTTCTATCATCGCCAGCAAGTCTACCTCACCAAACTCATTGACCTGGATCGGTTCATACGCTTCCGGCAGGGCTTCGGCCTGCTCATCATTGATGACCGGGCTAAAACATAACGTGGCGTGGACCTGATGTTCGAAAGGCTTGCCACAGCGCTGGCACCGTAAGGTTACCGTCACATCGGCACGTCCATCGATAACAGCCAAACGCTGGTTGTCAATGTTGAACGATAAAGTCGCTTCGACATCGCTATCCACACTAACCACTGATTCGGCAACCCGCATCACCTGTTCAGCT
Source organism: Lonsdalea populi (assembly GCF_015999465.1). Lineage (NCBI taxonomy): Bacteria > Pseudomonadati > Pseudomonadota > Gammaproteobacteria > Enterobacterales > Pectobacteriaceae > Lonsdalea > Lonsdalea populi. The sequence goes on along the minus strand of NZ_CP065534.1, from coordinate 1,526,588 downwards.
GTATAGACACCAACATAATCTAATCGCTTTTGAGCAGTGCGAGCCGCTTCGAGGGTTAAGGGTAATTTTACCTTTTGCATAGGGCGCGCATATTAGCGTCGTAACGACATAGAGTCAAAGGAAAAGGTGGGGATGGAAACTTTCACGGGAGTTCGCATCGGAAGCTAAACGCGGTTTAGAATGAACCCTATGTTCAGGTCACTATCTTACTATAACCATGTCTAATATTGTTCTCGCTTCAACGTCACCTTACCGCCGTGCGCTGCTTGAAAAACTCAATATTTCTTTTCAGTTCGCCTCTCCGAGTATCGATGAAACCCCCTTTCCTGAGGAAGATGCTCCCACGCTGGTTGCGCGCCTGGCAATGGCCAAAGCGAGGTCGTTGGCTGACGCCTACCCGAGCCATCTAATTATTGGCTCCGATCAAGTCTGTGTATTGAACGGCAATATCACCGGCAAGCCTCACGATTATGAACGCGCTTTTGCCCAGTTGAGTCAGGCCAGCGGCAGTCACGTCACCTTTTATACCGGGCTTGCGCTGTATAACAGCCAAAGCGGGCACATGCATTACCTAGTAGAACCTTATGAGGTTCATTTTCGAACGTTGGCGAATAGAGAGATAGATAACTATATAAAGAAGGAACGGCCTTTCGACTGCGCGGGAAGTTTTAAGAGCGAGGGTCTCGGTATTACTTTGTTTGAGCGGCTTTCGGGACGCGATCCCAATACGCTGATCGGGCTACCGCTTATCGCTTTATCAGACTTGCTCCGACAGGAGGGCGTAAATCCTCTTTTAATTTGCTGACTTGTATGTTTACCGCACCCGACTCGCTGACAGATGCGGTACTCGATTACGGCTTGTGGTTGCGCAAGACTTGTAGACAACGGCGTAATTCTTCATCTAACGGCGCTTCTACCCGTAAAGTCTCGCCGGTGCTGGGGTGTTCGAACTTCAAAGCCTGAGCATGCAAGAACAGACGTTTAAGGCCCGTATCCGCCAGGTAATTGTCAAAATCCCGATCGCCATAACGGTCGTCAAAAGCGATAGGATGCCCCGCATGGAGAGTATGTACGCGAATCTGGTGTGTCCGCCCGGTCACCGGGCTCGCTTTAACGAGCGTAGCGTGCTCGAATCGTTCCTCAACCTTAAAGCGTGTCTCCGACGGCTTTCCTTCGCTGTTGACGCGGACGATACGCTCACCGCTCTGCAGGATATTTTTCAGCAGCGGTGCCTGAACGACTTTGCAATGGGATTGCCATTGTCCACGCACCAGCGCGATATAATCTTTCTGCACCGCTTTGCTCCGCAGTTGTTCGTGGAGCGCACGCAAAGCCGACCGTTTCTTAGCGACCAACAGGACGCCGGAGGTATCTCTGTCCAAACGGTGTACCAGCTCCAGGAAGCGAGCTTCAGGCCGAAGAGCCCTTAGACCTTCGATAACTCCGAAACTGAGACCGCTCCCCCCGTGGACGGCGGTTCCTGACGGCTTATTGAGTACCAGCAGGTAATCATCTTCGTAAATAATACAATCCGCCAACGCCGACACTTTAGCCAGCCCGGCGGAGACCGGTGCTTCTTCACGTTCGGACGTTCTCACCGGCGGGATGCGGATCATATCGCCGTCGAGCAATTTGTACTCTGGCTTCACCCGTTTTTTATTTATACGTACTTCGCCTTTGCGCAAAATACGATAAATCATACTTTTCGGCACACCTTTTAATTTTGTGCGCAGAAAATTGTCGATGCGTTGACCCGACTCTTCGTCGGAGACTGTCAAAAACTGTACTGATGGGTTCTCTGTTTTCATGAGCCAGAATTCTAAAGAGCGTGGGTAGATAGCGCCACATCTTTTTCTATGCTTAACTGTGAGTCTGACTTATGAAGTTAATAGTCAGCTTCTGTAACAGTGACGATGCGCGAATTTCGTGCATTGCTGTCTCAGAGCGGTTGATAACTTCATTTTGACAGGCAAAGTCACCTTGCTATCGGCATATCAGCAATGGAATAATGCTTCGGCTTTCCGCGCTGTTTACCTGAAAAACAAGGGAAATTGCGGAATTATTATATTTGCCTGATGAGTCACAACGCAGCAATGGCGTAAGACGTAGCGATTTATCAAGCAGTTAGCGAGCTGCGGTGAGCAGTTTGGCCGGCAAATGGAATCAGATCTGGCACCTATTTTCAGAAGCTGTTCCCGCAATAAATGCGCTGCTTTCCATCAGGAAATACAGGCTACCGAAACATGCGTCTCTATGCAGACGACAACCGGGAGGTTGACGCCCCTGCGATAAGCCACGAGGCCATCGGTTCATTCCGGTCACACCCCGCTTTCACCGGCAGCTCTATCCATAATGCAAGTTAAGAATAACGAGTAAGTTACGATGAAAAGAATGTTGATTAACGCGACTCAGCAAGAAGAGTTGCGTGTTGCCTTGGTTGATGGTCAACGCCTCTACGATCTGGATATTGAGAGTCCGGGCCATGAGCAAAAGAAAGCAAACATTTATAAAGGTAAAATCACGCGTATTGAACCGAGTCTCGAAGCCGCTTTTGTTGATTACGGCGCCGAACGACACGGCTTTCTTCCTCTCAAGGAAATCGCACGCGAATACTTTCCCAGTCACTATGCTTCTCATGGCCGCCCAAACATCAAAGATGTTCTGCGTGAAGGCCAGGAAGTCATTGTGCAGGTGGATAAAGAGGAACGCGGCAACAAAGGCGCGGCGCTGACAACGTTTATCAGCCTCGCCGGTAGCTACCTTGTTCTCATGCCAAATAACCCTCGTGCCGGCGGGATCTCACGCCGCATAGAAGGCGATGACAGAACCGAACTGAAAGAAGCGCTGAGCTCCCTGCAACTGCCTGAAGGCATGGGCCTGATTGTGCGTACTGCAGGCGTAGGTAAATCCGCAGAAGCCCTGCAGTGGGACCTGGCGTTTCGCATCAAACACTGGGAAGCCATCAAGAAAGCCGCTGAAGGTCGCCCAGCGCCGTTCCTGATCCATCAGGAAAGCAACGTGATTGTGCGCGCCTTCCGCGATTATCTGCGCCCGGACATCGGTGAAATCCTGATCGACAACCCCAAAATTCTGGAACGCGCCAAAGAGCACATCGCCTCACTGGGTCGTCCCGATTTCAGCAGCAAGATCAAATTGTATAGCGGTGAAATCCCACTGTTCAGCCATTATCAGATCGAATCCCAGATAGAGTCAGCCTTCCAACGCGAAGTGCGTCTGCCTTCCGGCGGCTCCATCGTGATCGACACGACCGAGGCGTTGACGGCCATTGATATCAACTCCGCACGCGCTACCCGCGGCGGCGATATCGAAGAAACCGCTTTCAACACCAACTTGGAAGCGTCCGACGAAATTGCCCGTCAGCTGCGTCTGCGCGACTTGGGTGGACTGATCGTTATCGACTTTATCGATATGACGCCTGTCCGCCATCAGCGTGAAGTTGAGAATCGCCTGCGCGATGCCGTCCGTCAGGACCGCGCCCGTATTCAAATTGGACGTATTTCACGTTTCGGTTTGCTGGAAATGTCGCGTCAGCGCCTGAGTCCTTCGCTGGGCGAATCCAGTCATCATGTTTGTCCGCGTTGTAGCGGAACCGGGACGATTCGCGATAACGAATCCCTGTCTCTGTCCATTCTGCGTTTAATCGAAGAAGAAGCGTTGAAGGAAAACACCAAAGAGGTGCAGGCGATTGTGCCTGTTCCGATCGCCTCCTACCTGCTGAACGAAAAACGTGACGCGGTTAATGCCATAGAACAACGTCAAGGCAGCGTCCGCGCCGTTATCGTACCGCACGACGGCATGCAGACGCCGCACTACTCCGTTGTACGTATCCGTAACGGCGAAGAAAAACCGGCTCTGAGCTACATGCTGCCGCAAATGCTGGATGCTGAAGTCCAGCAGGCCCAGGAAGAGCAGATTGCCGAGCGTAAGCTCCCTGAGCAACCCGCTCTGGCGACGTTTACCCTACCGGATAATCTTCCTACGGAAACGCCGACACCGGCTGCCGCCCATAAAGCTCAGTCCGTTGCGCCTCAGAAATCCGGTCTCATTCGTCGCCTATTCGGATCCTTAAAAGGCATATTCGAGGCACCTCAAGCTGAAACGGAAGAAAAAACGCAACAGCCTCAGGTCGAAGAAAACGACGTTCGCGAAAACCAACCACGTCAGGATCGTCGCAACAATAATCGCCGCCAATCCGGCAATCGTCGCGACCGCACTGAACGGACGCCGCGTGAAACCCGTGAGCCACGCGACGATCAGCAGCGTCGTAATAATAAACGGACGCAAAACGTAACCAATGACACGCAAACTCCGACCGTTGATGCACAGGAAAAAGAAGCGCGCGAAGAGCAACGCCGTGAGCAACGCGCGGAGCGTCAGCGTAACCGACAGGAAGACAAGCACCAAGCTCAGCAGGAAGTAAAAGAGCTGAACGCGGTGGCTGAAACGGAAGCTTCGGCATCAGAGCAGGAGAAGCCCGCTCAGGTGATGGCGCGCCGTCAACGTCGTCAGCTAACGCAGAAGGTTCGTGTTATAGATGACGCGGATAGCGCTGTCCCAGTTAAGCCGTCCGTTGAGACCACCCCGTTAACGGAAATCGCCGCGCCGTCCACAGTGGAAACCAACTCGGAAAACAATGGTGGAGATAATCGCGACAATAACATGCCGCGCCGTTCGCGCCGTTCGCCGCGCCATCTACGCGTTAGCGGCCAGCGACGTCGCCGTTACCGCGATGAGCGCTATCCGGTACAATCTCCAATGGTTGTCGAGCAGGCGGCTTCTGCGCCGGAAATGGCCTCGGGCAAAGTGTGGATTCACTACCCTATAACGCAACCTCATCCTGAAGTGCCAGAAACTGTTGTTCAGGCAGAAGATGCGATTACCATTCCTACGGTGACGGAATACGAATTGCTGTCTAGCGCGATCGCGGAAGAAATCGTAGAAGAAAACAACGAGTCGACGGAAACTCAAAGTAGCGATGTGATTGCTCCGGAAGAAGAAGTGACCGCTCAGCTGCCGTTGGAAACCCGCGTATCGCGTGAAGAAACAGTCACTGCGGACGACAATGTCCAAAAAGCGGAAGAAGCGAGCGCAGAGGAGCCAGCTCCGGTCCAATACGCCGTGGCGGATAATGACCACGCTGAAGCCGCTGAAATTGCAGCGTCTGTGACAAAGGAAGCTGCCGAGACGGTTGAGGAACTCGTTGAGCAACCCGTAGAGGCTGTTCCTGCCGTGACGGAAAAACCGGTCGAAAAAGCGACTCAGCCGACATCCGATGCGCGGCCAAGCTTTAAACATCACGCAAAAGCGCCGATGACGAAAGCACCGGCTCCGCAGTATATACCTGAAGAGCCGAAATCCAGCGACTGGCAACGTCCCGCGTTCGACTTCAGCGGAAAAGGGTCTGCTGGTGGCCATGCTTCAGTTAACAGCGCCAGCGCCCCGGCAACCAAGCCAACCGTTGAAGAGTAATCACAAAAAAAGCGCCACGTAACCTACGTGGCGCCCGCTTTATTCCTGAAATGCCCGTCAATGACGGGCATTTTTTATGTGTTAGACGATCTGGGTCATCAGCTTAATATCGACGGAAACGGTCTTACCTTCCATACCGGCGACCAGCCTCTGGAAGTGGGGTGTTTTTTCATGCATCTCTAACGCTTCTTTGTTTTTCCAACGCTCAATGAACACAAAAGCACCTGGCTTATCTATTTCCGCATGCAGGTCGTACTGCAGATTACCGGCCTCTTTGCGGCTGGGTTCTACCGCTTGAGTTACCGCATTCGTGATTTCTTTCACGTACTCTGGTTTTGCCTGAAGGCAAGCGACGACACGAATTTCCATTTTTTCCTCTTCTCGCGTTTTGCGAATGTATTAGCTCTTTTAATATGAAACGCCAATAAAAGAAGAATTTCAACCACTTCAAAACATTCGGGTGCATTTCAACCACTTTACGCTTATGCTTGTCACCCGCCGTAATCAGTCTTATGACCGCTATGTTAATCACTGACCGCCGGAGCAAAATCCATGACCCCCATCCCAACCGCCCTGAAAATCCGCCGTCCCGACGACTGGCATCTGCACCTACGTGACGATGATATGCTAAAAGCGGTATTACCCTACACCAGCACCGTTTTTGGCCGCGCCATAGTCATGCCAAACCTGACACCGCCCATCACCACCGTCGCGGCAGCAGAGGCCTATAGAACGCGCATTCTTGCCGCTATCCCTTCTGATCATCATTTTCATCCGCTGATGACCTGTTATTTGACCGACACGCTGGACCCGCACGAGCTGACTCAGGGTTTCCTACGAGGGGTATTTACAGCAGCTAAACTCTACCCCGCGAACGCCACCACCAACTCAAGCCACGGCGTGAAAGACATACGCGCTATCTATCCGGTTCTAGAGCAAATGCAGAAGTTAGGAATGCCCTTGCTCGTGCATGGTGAAGTTACGGATCCCGAGGTGGACATTTTCGATCGTGAAGCTTGCTTCATCGATCGCATCATGGAGCCAATACGCAAACATTTCCCCGCACTAAAGGTCGTTTTCGAACACATCACGACGCGCGATGCGGCACACTACGTTTTGGCTAACGATGAGTATCTGGCGGCCACCATTACGCCGCAACATTTGATGTTCAACCGCAATCACATGTTGGCGGGCGGAATACGTCCTCACCTCTACTGCCTGCCTATACTCAAAAGAAATGTGCATCAGCAGGCCCTGCGCGATGCCATAGCCAGTGGTTCGGGAAAATTCTTTCTAGGTACGGACTCTGCGCCGCACCTTCAGCAGAGCAAGGAGTCCTCGTGCGGCTGCGCAGGCGTGTTCAACGCACAGGCGGCACTCAGTGCATATGCTACTGTCTTTGAGGAAATAGGAGCGCTAGAACATCTGGAGGCTTTCTGCTCACTTAACGGTCCGCGTTTCTATGGCCTCCCAGTTAATGAGGACTTCATCGAATTATACCGGGAACCAATCATCTTCCCAGAACACATTGATGCTAAAGGGAAAAAAATCATCCCCTTTCTGGCAGGACAACAGCTCAACTGGTCTGTCCAATAAGCTAGCACCCTGCCGAAAGGCAGGGGAAAGTTCGTTTTTCTTCGACTTTATACCTCTTGCGTTTTATCAGGGACAGCTGTATAAATAAACAGTCCCGTATGGAGGTTATTATGCGCGTTGAAATCACTGTAGCAAACACCGTTAAGTTGCCCGCCGGCGCTATTGACGCCTTGACCAAAGAGTTAAGCCACCGCATTGAAGCACATTATCCCGACACCGCAATTTTGGTGCGTTATGCCGGGTCGAATAATCTCAGTGTTTTCGGTGGCAATAAAGATGACAAAGAGAAAATCAGCGAGATTCTACAAGAGACTTGGGAAAGCGCTGATGACTGGTTTCTTTCAGGACGCGACACCGAGTAAAGATCGCTCATTCTCATTTGTAGCCACATGCCTGTTATTTTTACATACTCTTTTTTACTGCAATATGCCCTTCTTGTGATGACTGCACTCGGTTCTCTGGATAGAAAATTCGAGTGCTATTTAATTAAATCAGCAATATCCTCAACGCGTCTCATCAAAATAAAGGATCGTGCATCAGTGCGCTGAGTTGCCTGAAAAGGATTTGAATTGTAGGTCAATTCCTGCCCCGCAGAGGTAATATAATTATCGGCCTGACAGCAGAACGGAAATCACCCGACCAAATAAAGAACAAAAAATGACCAGTTTTGCGAACGTTTACAATAAAATTCCATAAATAGCGTCAGGAGAGATATACTGATTGAGCAATTATAGATAGGAGTCACCTAGAACCTCGTTTAGTCACTCACGCTAGTAACTAGTCATAAGGGGTAATTATGGATATAAAAAGTGAAGTTATTCAAACACATCCACTTGTGGGTTGGGATATCAGCACCGTCGATAGCTACGATGCGATGATGATCCGTTTACACTACCTCTCTACCGCGGACCAGGCTCCCGATGAAGCTCAGGTTGATCGTACTTTGTGGTTAACCACCGATGTGGCAAAGCAACTCATTAATATTCTTGAAGCGGGTATTGCCAAAATCGAATCAAATGAATTTGAGCCTATTGATTATCTGAAGCATTAAGGTTTTTTTCTATCGTGCGTTATTATCACCAGAGACACCGCCTCCCGAGGCGGTGTCGCCTTTTATATGAATATAAAATCACGCCATTGTCTCAATAATTCACATCTCTAATTATTTTTATTCCCGATAAGCCGCTCACAGTTTAAAAATTTCGGCACTATTATTTTTCGCATTGAGGTCGATGACGACTATTATTTTAGGTAATGCAGTCGTTTAGCTGAAAGACATTGGGATAGCTCATTCAAAATGATTGATAAATAAAATCATCATGTTAAAAGCAATAATTTTATATTGATTTTATTTTCACCTGTGTTTAATTTTCTTCTGACTTAATAGCAACTTCACGATAAGGAATGTGGTCATGCTTTGGCGCAATACGTCATCTCAATACGGTCATATCAGCGCGCTACTTCACTGGATCGTCGCGCTGACCGTCTACGGCATGTTTGCACTTGGTCTATGGATGGTCTCGCTAGGCTATTACGATACCTGGTACCACAAGGCACCCGAAATACACAAAAGTATTGGCATTCTACTTTTTCTTGTCATGCTGTTTAGGGTGATATGGCGAAAAATCAGCCCCGCCCCTTCGCCGCTTGCCAGTTATTCACGATTCACCCGAATTAGCGCCGCTTTGGCGCATATCCTTCTCTACCTTCTGTTGTTCAGTATTCTTATTAGCGGCTATCTGATTTCGACGGCGGAAGGTCAGCCAATTTCTGTGTTTGGTTGGTTTTACGTGCCCGCGATGCTAAGCGGGCTCAGGGGTCAGGCCGATGTCGCAGGAGACATCCATTTTTATCTTGCGTGGGGCGTCGTCATTTTGTCGGTCCTGCATGCATTAGCGGCACTAAAGCATCACTTCATCGATCGTGACAGCACGTTAAAGCGGATGCTGAGACGCAGCGTCCATTAAACCTCGGGATTGTTAGGAGAATACCAATGTTAAAGAAAACGTTATTGGGTTTACTACTGGCTTCATCAGTTTCCTACGCAGGTTCCGCCCTTGCTGCGGATTATAAAATTGATAAAGAGGGCCAGCATGCCTTCATACAATTTCGAATCAAACATTTGGGCTACAGCTGGTTGTACGGCACGTTCAAAGATTTCGACGGCACCTTTACGTTCGACGAAGCGAATCCAGCTGCTGATAAAGTGAACGTGACGATCAAAACCGACAGCGTAGATACTAATCATGCCGAACGTGACAAACATATCCGCAGCGCGGATTTCCTGAACGTGGCGAAAGCGCCTCTGGCGACCTTCACCTCCACCAGTGTGAAAAAGCAGGGTGACGATTTGGATATCACCGGCAACCTGACATTAAACGGCGTCACCAAGCCGGTAACGCTGGATGCCAAGCTGCTGGGACAAGGGGACGATCCATGGGGTAACTACCGTGCAGGTTTCGAAGCTAAAGGGAAGATCAAGCTGAAAGACTTCAACATCACTAAGGATCTGGGGCCCTCCTCACAAGACGTCGAGCTGATTATTTCGCTTGAAGGTGTCCGTCAAAAATAATGCAGTCGGTAGAGCCCCGTCATGGACAGGGGCTCTTTTTTCTCAACGATGTTACTCTTGATCCCTGGCGGGTGGCGGCAAGACCGTCTGCAGCAATTCCCTGGATTTATTAAAGATCTTCATGCCGTTTTCTCTTTCACACCTTAGCCTACGCTGTTCATCCAGCGGCAGAGTCATTTCCTGCTGACAAGCTGGACCACAGCAACCTTCATATTTTTCCGCGCACTGAGGGCACTGTATAAAGAGCAAATGACACCCCTCATTGCGGCAGTTGGTGTGCGTATCGCATAAGACACCACATTGATGACAATGAGCGATTACCTCTTCGGAGACCCGCTCGCCCATACGCTCATCAAAGACGAAATTTTTACCAATAAACTTGAGGGGAAGCCCCTGAGCCTTCGCTTGACGGACATACTCGATGATTCCGCCTTCGACGTGGAACACATTTTTATACCCGTGATGCAGCATGTAAGCGCTGGCTTTTTCACAACGAATGCCCCCCGTGCAATACATGACGATATTCTTTTCACGATCGTCGGCCAACATTTCCGCTGCCATGGGTAGCTGCTCACGAAAAGTATCAGACGGTACTTCCAGCGCATTTTCGAAGTGGCCCACTTCATATTCATAATGGTTGCGCATGTCGACAAACACTGTCGAAGGATCATCCGCCATCCGATTGACCTCTTCAGCTTTCAGATAATGGCCAACCTGTGATGGGTCAAACGTAGGATCATCAATCCCGTCGGCTACAATCCGTTTCCGCACCTTCATTCTTAATACCCAGAACGATTTACCGTCGTCTTCCAGTGCAATATTCAATCGGATGTTGTTCAAAGCAGGATGCGACTGATACAACCGGGCCTTAAACGCCTCAAACAGGCTTTGGGGAACGCTAATCTGCGCATTGATCCCCTCTTCTGCAATATAGACACGGCCAAACACGTTTATTTCCGTCAACGTCACATAAAGCGCGTCGCGAAATGCCTGGGGTCCGTTCAGTTGAAAATATTTATAGAAGGAGACTGTGGTGCGAGGCTCGGTTTCAGCAAGCATGCGCGCCTTCAGTTCCTCATTGGAAACACGGTTATGTAACACTGGCATGGTGTACGATCCTGTTTAAAGTGAGGTTAACGACATTAATTTTGTGTTAGCATTTTGTTGCTAGCGGAATAGCGCGGCATGATACACCAGCTATTCGCCTCTGTCAGTCAGAGAGAGCTCCCCTACAAAATATCAATGCAAGCTACACAAGGAGGATTGATGACTAGTTTCAGCACGACGGTTTCGTCATAATACCGGCCTCTTGTGATTGGCGACCGTTCCATCAAAGGTTAAAAACCATCGCTAACCGGTGCTATGATAGGCAACCGACTAAATCTATATAAAAATCAGCTTGTAGCACATTCCAAATGCGCCACTTAACGCCATATTAAACTACTCTTCGAAGTGGTGTTCTGAAAATCCCATTAACACAAGGCGTGATTTACCGCCATTTTCGATATTAAGGCCATGACAACAATCCCCTCTTTCAACCGTTCGCTGTTGCATCCGCGCTATTGGCTAACCTGGCTGGGCATAGGCATCCTCTATCTGGTCGTCCTGCTTCCTTATCCGATCATTTACCGTATAGGGACTCATCTTGGACGCCTATCTATGCCCCTATTGAAGCACCGCGTTCAGATAGCTCGACGCAATCTGGAGCTCTGTTTTCCCGACATGTCTGCAAAAAAGCTCGAAGCATTAGTACGCAGCAATTTCGAGTCGGTCGGCATGGGCGTCATGGAAACCGGTATGGCGTGGTTTTGGCCAGACTGGCGTATGGCCCGCTGGTTCAAGGTCTCGGGACTGGAGAATATGCACCCCCTGCGCGAACAGAATCGAGGGATCTTGCTGATCGGAATTCACTTTTTGACGTTGGAACTCGGCGCTCGCATTTTCGGTATGCAAAACGCAGGGATCGGCGTTTATCGCCCGAATGACAATAAGCTGATTGACTGGCTGCAGACCTGGGGCCGCATGCGCTCCAATAAGTCCATGCTGGACCGTAAAGATTTGAAAGGCATGATCCGTGCCCTCAAACAGGGAGAAATACTCTGGTATGCCCCTGACCACGACTATGGTCCGCGCAGCAGTGTGTTCGTACCGTTGTTTGCCGTCGATAAAGCCGCGACGACGGCTGGCAGCTATATGCTCGCACGTAGCGCAAAACCGGCGGTCGTTCCTTTTGTCCCCCGCAGGCTGCCTAACGGTAAAGGCTATGAGCTCATCATTCAACCCGCCGAACTGGATATACCGTTTGAGAATGAAATCGCCACAGCCACCTGGATGAACCACGTTATTGAGCAAAATATCATGCTGGCCTGCGATCAATACATGTGGCTGCACCGCCGGTTTAAGACGCGTCCCCAGGGAGAGCCCCCTTTGTACTAATGCTTTTCCTACCGTTACGGATCGACGCCTGTCCACGGGCAACGACTGCAGAACACCAAATACTCTCTTGCCTTGTCCGACGCTCACGAACTCGTAGATAAAAAAACCCGATGATTTCATCGGGCTTTTTACTATACCGGTGGTACTAACCCACTCAGCTATGTCACATCACGATTTCACCGGCGGAGCCGATAGGGTTTGATAGTGCTCAGTCCAGTCAGTGTAACGTTGAGGCTCCTGCCAGACATGGTAATGCATACGTGAGATCGTAACCGGGTCGCTGAGCAGTGCCAGTCGTTGACTATTTTCGACCTCTTGTGGTTTGAGGCTCAAAGCCTCCGCCACACGCTGTTCACGCACATCGTCAATAGGCTGGCTGAAACAGTGCCGAGCCGTGGCCATCCCACTGGCTAACGCGTTAATCGTCGGGTCAAAGACCGCATGCATAAATCCGTTGTTCAGCTTGCGTTCGCGATTGAGGCGGAAGTACTCATCCGTAGCTACCAGTTCACGCGGCGGATTATACTCTTCCGGGATCAGCAGCAGCTTCGCACGTTTGCAGGCCAGCCCAAGATTTGCACGGCTGGAGTACACCGAAACCCAAGGAGACAGAATCAACGAGAAGACGATCGGCGCCAGCCACCACAAGAAGCGGAGATCCAGCCAGGCCATTCCCAGCGCCCAGACCAGTCCCAGCACCAGTTGAGAACCATGACGGGTGAATGCTTCGCCCCATGAGGTTGCATCATCATCACGTTGCGGAGAGTTCCACTGTACCGACCAGCCTAGGAAAGCACTGACGACGAATACCGTGTGGAACAGCATTCTGACCGGAGCCAACAATACGGAGAACAGCATTTCCAGCAGCAATGAAACAAACAGCCGGATTGCGCCGCCGTAGGGCTTGGCCCCTTTGGCACAGGCCAAAATGACGCTCAGTAATTTCGGCAAAAAAAGCAGAACCAGCGTAGTAGAGAATAGCGCGATGGCCAGCTCAGGTCGCCACTGCGGCCATACCGGGAACAACTGGCGTGGCTGCAGGAAGTACTGAGGTTCCATCAAAGTATGCACAACCTGCAATGCGGTCGATAAGGCCAAGAACATAAACCACAACGGCGCGGAGAGGTATGACATCACCCCGGTCAGGAACACAGCGCGATGCACCGGATGCATGCCCTTGACCAGGAACAGACGGAAATTCATCAGGTTGCCATGACACCAGCGGCGATCACGCTTCAATTCATCCAACAGGTTCGGTGGCAGCTCTTCATAACTACCGGGCAGATCGTAGGCGATCCAGACCCCCCAACCAGCTCTTCGCATCAGCGCGGCTTCGACGAAGTCATGAGACAGGATCGACCCGGCGAAAGAGCCTTCTCCCGGCAGCGGTGCCAACGCGCAGTGCTCAATAAAGGGTTTAACGCGAATGATGGCATTGTGCCCCCAGTAATGGGACTCGCCCAACTGCCAGAAATGCAGCCCTGCCGTAAACAACGGTCCGTAGACCCTGGTCGCGAACTGCTGACATCGCGCATATAGCGTGTCCATACCAGATGCTCGAGGCGATGACTGGATAATCCCGGCATTTGGATTCGCTTCCATCAGCCTGACCAGATTGGTCAAACAATCTCCACTCATCACGCTGTCGGCATCCAGTACCACCATATAGCTGTACTGACTGCCCCAGCGACGGCAGAAATCATCGATGTTGCCGCTTTTACGTTTTACACGACGCCGGCGACGGCGATAGAAGATATGCCCCTCGCCTCCGACTTCGCGACACAAATCCATCCATGCCTTCTGCTCAGCGATGCAGATATCGGGATCGTTGCTGTCACTCAACACATACATGTCGAAGTGCGCTAACTGCCCAGTCGCCTCAACAGACTCATAGGTCGCCCGCAAACCGGCAAATACCCGCTCTACGTCTTCATTACAAATCGGCATGATTAACGCAGTGCGATGTTCCGGATTCAGGGGCTCATTGCCTACCGTGCTGGACGAGATGCTGTATTTATCCTTGCCGATCAGCAGTTGCAGAAATCCCATGAGCGCAGTCCAGAAGCCTGCAGAGACCCAGCAGAACAGAATGGCGAATAAAATCAGAATGCCGCTTTGCAGCACGTAGGGCAGCAGTTGCATAACGGTACGCAGCCAGTCCTGGTGCGCCATCTCGAAGGGATCGATCAGCGCCCATCCTTGATACGGCAGGATGGTTTTCATGTACCAGGTCGCGATTGTCGTTTGAAACAGCGTCAGAATCAGAAGGATGTAGCGACGGATCGTACCCACGGTACGCCACCTGCTCTCTTCTTTGTTTTCCTGCGCCGTAACACGGCGGTGGCGAGGCGCAGTCGACTGCCCCAAAATGCCATGCCACCAGCGCACCAGCGGGTTGGTTTGCCAGGCATCGGGAAACATCACGGCGCGTTTGATCTTAGGCATCGCCTGGATCGCAGTACGCCCTTCCCGATCTTTGATCAGCTGTTTTTCCTGGGACGGATTGTCTCCCCACCCCATTTCCAGACGGCGCTTCACGGAGATTAAGGGCAAATCATCTTCGGACCGAAGATTCACCGAATCACCATGGGCTAAAGCCCGATGTACTTCAGATGGGTTTGGGGGAGTCGTTGAATGCGGGAGGGATTCACGCAACGTCTCTGCCTGCTCGGCAGGCAGAGACAATTTCTCGACATAGTCGAGAGAGGAAGTTGACTTATTCATTGGCAGGCAACTGATAGCTCCATGTTTCAGTCAAAGTAGTCTCGCCATTCACCAACGCTGCACGCATTTCCGTAGGCTTTTTACTGTCCTTCACGCGCAGACGGAGCGTCAAACGCCAACCTTTGGTTACAGGGTTGTACCGGACGCTGTTTTCGACGATTTCACCGTTATCAGCAATGCTCACCTGCGGCGCGACCAGCGTAGCCGGATCCATGTCTTTCATCTGCGAACCGACGAAATCCACCAGGAAAGCAATTGTCCCATCCGGCTGACGGATCAGGTTCGACTGCTTCACGTCCCCCGTAGAACGCATGGTCTGCTTAACGTAGGCAATGTCAGGAGAATGCAACGCATCTTCATCCGTTGTGAAATGCAGGCGGTATTTCACATCCAGCGGCTTTCCTTTTTCCGGCAATGTATCCGGCGTCCAGAAAGACACGATGTTGTCGTTGGTTTCATCCGCCGTCGGGATTTCCACCAGCTCAACCTTCCCTTTGCCCCAGTCGCCTTTAGGCTCAACCCAACCACTCGGACGTTGATCGTAACGATCGTCCAGGTCTTCATAGCTGGAGAAATCACGACCGCGCTGCAGCAGGCCAAAACCTTTGGGGTTCTCGACAGTATAGGTGCTGACGGACAAATGTTTCGGATTGTTCAGCGGACGCCATATCCACTCGCCATTGCCGGCATGAATGGAAAGGCCATTTGAATCATGTAGGTTCGAACGGTAGTTCAACGTCGGCGAAGGCTGATTAGGTCCGAACAGGAACATACTGGTTAGCGGCGCAATGCCCAACTTGCCGACGTTATCACGCAGATAAACTTTGGCCTGAACGTCTACGACGCTGTCACGCCCCGGGTAAACAGTAAAGCGGTAAGCGCCCGTCGAACGCGGCGAATCCAGCAGCGCGTAAATCACCAGATGCTTGTCATTAGGTTTAGGACGTTCGATCCAGAATTCACGGAAACGCGGGAATTCTTCACCAGAGGGCAGTGCCGTATCGATAGCCAGTCCACGAGCAGACAGACCATAAGTCTGTCCTTTGCCGATAACGCGGAAATAGCTCGCGCCCAGCATGCTGACTATCTCGTCGTTTTTATCCGTCTGATTGATGGGGTACAGAATTTTAAAACCAGCAAACCCAAGGTTTTTCACCGCTTCACGGTCGTGGTTGACTGAACCAAAGTTGAAGTAGTCAGGCGAATATTTGATTTCTTTTACCGAGGTAGCGGTAACTTCATTGATTTTGACAGGGATGTCGAAGTACATGCCCTGATGGTAAAACTGCAGCTTGAATGGGGTGGGTATTGCGTTCCAGTACGATTTATCCTGATTGAAACGAATCTGCTGATAGTCGGCGAACTTCATGTCGCGGAATTGATCGGGCAGATTACTTTTCGGTGCTTCAAACCCCTTTGCTGCCAGTTTTTCCGCCTGTTGCGCGACATCATCAATGGAAAATGCCCACGCAGGCAAAGACGCCAAAGACAGCATGACAGCGGCTGAGAGCAAGCGAAGATTGTTGACTCGCTGTTTAACCTTAAATTTATTAACCAGCACATCTCCCCCTGTATGTGTGCTTCAATCAACTAAAATCCATATTAATGGATAAGTTAGCTATCCGACAACTTCATAAAAATTTGGTTCATTATGATAGGTCAGCGTTTAAACAACGGCTATCTCTATTCGTCATTTAATCCCGATTTAAAGGGGGGATCGATGATTCCCGTTTCCCTTTTCAGACTTTAGGACGTCAATATCACAGACCGCTGCTATCTCTTTCCTTAAAGCGCGGTATGCGCCTGATTCATTATCAAGCTGTCATTCCATGACAGAGCACCACCATAACGGAAATTGTAGGGATTTCGCCTAGGAATAGTCCGTTAGGCGTAAAAGCAGGGATTCTCCTCTTAGATTTGGTCTTGAGCAAGCGCAATCACTGTGGACATAAGCGAAGTCTCTTTATTTGGAGCCCATGCGTGATTAGGCGGCCATGACGCGTAAAAAAATACATTTTTGTAAAGTTCTTTCCTCTAAGGAAGCTACAGTCACGCCATAAAATATGCTCTATGCTTAGGCGTACATGTCCCTGTTTGAGTTCAGGCAAAAAAGCAGTCCATACTGGCTGAGCATTTTTGCCGTCATCATGATTTTTATCTCTCCAGTGGTTTCTCAACCGCTGGAGTGGAGTCATGACGTTCAGACTCAAACGATGCATCATCACGGGGACTCCGCCGTCGCGGCCTCAGTGCACAAGCAAGAACTCATCCCCTCTTTTTCTTCCACGTGCCATGATGCGGCGCGGAGCCACAATGCATGCGGCTATTGCGTCCTGTTTTTGCATCTTCCCTCGCTGCAACCGCCCGGCGGCGATCTGATGCCACGCATCCACTGGCGTACCTTACGGTCATTGGAAAGCGACTTACCGCAGCGCATTTCCGATTCGCTCTACGTCTTCCAGTTGGCTCGCGCACCGCCTTCCTCTCCCGCGAAGCATTTTTTACCGCGCTCACAGGTCTGAAACATCGAGTCTGCGCCCCTATTTCATTACTTTTGCGGAAATGTTATGTCTGCTGTCGAAAACGGAAAAAGACGCCCGAGTACCGAACAGGAACACGTCCCAACGCCTTCCGGATTAAGGACGTTTTTCCTGCGGATGCATTTTTATATTGGCCTTTTTGTCGGCCCATTTATTTTTATCGCGGCGTTGACCGGCACCCTTTATGTATTAACGCCTCAGCTCGAAAATCGGCTCTATGCGCATGCGCTTTACACCAATACTAAAGGCACGCCACAGCCGCTGTCTTTGCATGTTGCCGCGGGAATGCACGCCCTGGGCCATGGCAAAAATACGACGCTATCTGCGGTCAGGCCTGCGCCTCTCCCGGGTGAGACGACCCGCGTCATGTTTTCGTCTCCCGATTTAGGGCCTTCTGAAAGTCGGGCCCTCTTTATCGACCCGGTATCATTAGCTATCAGAGGCGATCTGACCGTTTATGGCACCAGCGGAATTTTGCCTTTCCGTCTCTGGCTGGATAACCTGCATCGCAGTCTGTTGCTGGGGAGCGTCGGCAGAAATTACAGCGAACTGGCAGCCTCGTGGCTGTGGATTGCAGCGTTGGGTGGTGCTTACCTGTGGTGGACCGGCCGTCAACCCCATATCAATGCTAAAAAAACCGGTGCCGCACTTAGCACGCGACGCCGGCTACGGCGCTGTCATACCGTGACAGGATTAGCCTTACTGGCGGGCTTACTCTTTTTCTCTGCGACGGGACTGACATGGTCGAGGTGGGCTGGGGACAACATATCGCAGCTGCGCTACGCCTTGGGCTGGCAAACGCCGGCAGTGGCCACTCAACTCTCAGGGAATGCCGAGTCCCCCCCGTATAGCGAGCACGCTCACCATATGATGATGGACGTACCGGATATGACGCCTATCGCCCCTGCCCGCTTTGATCGGGTATTGGCATCCGCACGTTCCGCAGGCATTGAGGCAACGAAAATAGAAATTCGCCCGACGTCAAATCCGCATCGCGCCTGGACGGTCACCGAAATGGAGAGACGCTGGCCCACCCGAGCCGACGCCGTAGCGGTCGACCCTGGTTCGGGCCAGGTCGTCAGCAAAGTCGCCTTTAACGACTTCCCACTGGCGGCGAAACTGACACGATGGGGCGTCGATATTCATATGGGCGTTTTGTTCGGATGGCCTAACCAGCTATTGCTTACATTGTTCGGCGTAGGACTGTGCACGATGATTGTTTGGGGATATCGCCTGTGGTGGCTGCGCCGTCCACGTGGTTCCGTTTCCAAAAATCCGCTACAGTCAGTAATAGAGGCCTTTTTATCTTTATCACTGACAACGCAGGTCTTGCTTGCCATCATCACCTTAGGGATCGGCATTTTTCTGCCGGTTCTCGGGATCAGCGCAGTAATGTTTATTTTGATAGATAGCGTTCGCTGGCTGCGATACTCCCACTCTTTACCCAAGCCGGAAATGAGCGCTAGCAGGAAAAAAATGAATCGAGAGTGAGATAGCCCATCCTCTTAGAAGATAAATGAAACCGCACATTAATACAAAAGCAGGTTGCTGGCTTGCTTCTGTGATTCAAGCTCATTATGTCACACGGCTCTCAATGCCTTTCCTTCGGCCAGCACGAAAACTTTTTTTCCAATGAGCCTCGCACTCCATGCGCGCGTTAGGAATATATGAAGAGCGTAAGGGCAAACGGGTTTCTTCCATGTTCCATGCCATGATAACGTGATGCTCTGCACGCAGCGATTTCAGCGTGTAAATCATCGCAAAATAACCGCCCTGGGAATCTGATTTGTAGATTTCATATCGATGGCTTACTGCGCCAATGTCATCACCGAACAGCAATGTTTCCTTCAAGGTACCGATAGGCATATACCCTCCCTTTTTAAAATTAGGACCGTTCCGTGTGTATTTATCGGCAACTTCAGCGTGAATTTTAAAATTGTGCCTGTAAAGCGATGGATAGCTAACAAAAGAAGAGGGTTACAATTTATTGGGTGATAGAGAATGAACGCGGAATGAAGGCTTTGCGGAAGATGAATATATGCCTCCCTTTTCACTGGCAGGCATAAGGTCGGTTTTATTTCTTTTGATTGAACCGTTATTTGTTTCCTTAATCAACTGCAGCTACTTTTTAATTTCTTCAGCTGACAACGGCTGTTCCACCAGTTCTTCGGTGTGTTGATTATCTATGGCGTCTGCTTGCTGGGTGTCTGACAATTCTGGCTAAAAGCTTCTCAGCAACCGCGCGCTGATTTCCGTACTGATCGTAACTCCGTTCGCCAACGCCGCGATTTTGACTCTTTCTTTGAGTTCATGGGTAATTTTAACCGCAGGCTTGATATCTCGTTCATTTTATTCTTTTTTAAACAGAATAAAAAACCAACTTATGTCAGCGGGTCGATTAAGTCCATATAGTCACCAAAAATTAATATTGCCGTCACAATTATTTTGCCGACAGCCGGCCTCCCAGTGACTTTTCATTATTTAGTCTCACTTACCGGTATAAAGCAGTTTTTCATCCTACACGCTCTTTATTGACTTTATTGAATGCCCTGAAATTACACCTTCCGCGCTTCCGCCGGCTCAAGCCGCTGCCCATAATTAAATCTTTTTTTCGACGCACTCATCATAATTTCCATCGATTTGGCACTATGATTGATCAGTCTGGGTAAACGTGCAGCGCTTCCCCGTTGTGTTAAAGGATTGATCACAAATTGGCAACACTTTAAACTACGTGCCGCCTGCGACTATAAGGAAGAGAATAAAGTGGCTCACCACCATCTGTGGGAAATGATTAAAACTATTTATTTAGCTGGTTTTGTTCTATCGCTGGTTTTCACCTTCTTCGTCAGTAGAGACCGCTCGATGCTGATTCGCCTGCTCTGCGCGGTTTTGATCGGCCTGACCTGGCCGCTCAGTTTTCCCGTTGTCGTGATGTTTTCTTTCTTTTAATCGTTTCCCTTCACCCTATCAGCTTGGTTATTATTCCCGTGCTATCAGCGTAGCTCGCCCCCGACGGCTTCCTTGAATCCGCTAAAGTAAAAGATCCCACTGATGAATAAGATTTTGATAAGCGCCTGCCTGGCGGGTTTTTCCGTTCGATATAATGGCTCAAACAAAAGCACGGTCCGACACTATCTCGACCAATGGCAGCAGGAACAGCGCCTAATCGTGTTTTGTCCTGAATTGGCGGCAGGATTCCCTACGCCCCGCCCCTCGGCGGAAATCATCCCCACTCAGAGCCGTAACGAGGTCATTGCGTCAGGTGCGCGGGTGGTTGAAGAAACGGGGAGCGACGTCACAGAACACTATATTTTGGGCGCCTGGCTGGCGCTGGAAATGGCTCAACGGCATCGCTGCCAATTTGCGCTGCTCACGGATGGCAGCCCCTCCTGTGGCAGCCAGACTGTCTATAGCGGCCATTTTAACGGAGAAACCGTTGCAGGCAACGGCGTCACCGCCGAGCTGCTGAGATCGAGGGGATTAGAAGTATTTTCGGACGGGGAGATCCTCAGCCTGATTGAACGAGTCAATCAAGTAGGCTAATCGAGCAAAAATTAGCGGCCAGACTTACTATTAAGCATGGCCTGCAGACCCTGTTTTAACGTCGACATTTGAGTGGCATATTTTTCTTTGTGCTCAGCGTCTTCAATCAATTGGACAATGGTTTCAGACAGGGTACAGCCACGACGATGCGCCAGCCCTGCCAGACGTTGCCAAACCAGATACTCAAGATCGATGGATTTCTTGCGGGTATGCTGATGTTCAGCATTGAAGTGGCGCTTACGCCGTGCGCGAATGGTTTGCTTCATCCGGTTCTCCAGCGCAGGATTGAGATACAACTCAATCCACTGAAGCACTTTCGCTGGCTGGTCTTCCATTCGCAGCAACGCATTAACCGCTTCATCGGCCGCGCTTTGCTCAATAAAGCGCGTAATGGACTCGCCTTCATGGTGCTTTTTGACCAGATATTTCCACTTCCAGCCGCACTCAAGATTTTCTAATTGCTGGTATTTCATAATAATGTCTTCAGTGACCGTGTAACGTACCCGACATCTCTCCATTGTGGCCCGAGTTTCCTGTTTCAGGCAAACTTTTTACTGAGCATTTTTCAGCCAAAATCGCTATTCTGCCATTACTGTCTGTCAGCAGCATGCAGGCTCTCATGTGCATCAGGCATTATTTTTGTATAATCCCGCTTTCCCTTTAGACGAGTGCTGTAGATACTTTGACCAACAACCGACTCGAATGGCAGCAGTTATTGCCTGATCTTACCCCGTACCAGACATTATTCTCTCAGGCAGCGCAGCTGGCACCCGCTGAGTTTTCGGCGATCCAGCCTCGTTTGGCCAATGCGCTAACGCTCTTTTGCCAGTCTCGCTCCCCTTCTCGCTTCATGTTATTAAAAGCGCAGGAGAGCGATGACTATCTGCGGCTGATCGACCGAGCTGTTAGTGCAAATGCGTCTATGGATAAAACGTTATACGGCAGCCTGTATCAGATTTCCGGCCATCACATCAGCGTTCAGTCGGCTCTGCATCGGGATGACAATTTTGCGGCCAAAGCACGGTGTGGATATCAGGAATGGATTGAATCGGAGCAACTGTTCGGTTGCGTCCGCATGTTTCAGGATGATATTCAGCTACAGCCCGGACTGATTCATCAGGTCAACGGCGGCGTATTGATTCTGTCCGCCCGCACGCTGCTGGCGCAGCCGTTGATGTGGCTGCGGTTGAAGCAAACGATGGTCTCAGGACAGTACTCCTGGCTCTCGCCTGATGAACGTCGTCCGCTGCCGTTAGAAGTGCCGCCAATGCCTATCGATCTGCGACTGATCATCGTGGGCGATCGTGAAAGTCTGGCCGACCTTCACGATACCGAGCCAGAGCTGAGCGAAGTCGCTATTTATGGCGAGTTTGAATCTCAGCTATCGTTGATCGCGCCTGAGGATATGGTGCACTGGTGTGCATATATCAACGCCCTGTGCCAGGAGAATCAACTTCCTCTCTTGGCAGAGGATGGATGGAATGCGCTGGTCACCCATGCCGTCCGCCACAGTGACGATCAGGGCTGTCTGCCCCTCTGCCCCAAATGGCTGACTCATCAATTGAAGCACGCCTCGCTCTATGCGCAGCAGGAAACCCTCTCCGCGCAGGCAATCAACGATGCCGAAACTACCCGACGCTGGCGCGATAGTTACCTGTATGAACGGTTACAGGACGATATCGAGCTCGGTCAGATTCTGATTGAAACCGACGGCGCCGTCATCGGTCAAGTCAACGGGCTTTCCGTGCTGGAATACCCGGGTTATCCGCTGATGATTGGAGAACCGACCCGCATCAGCTGCGTCGTACATCCGGGCGATGGCGAACTGACGGATGTCGAGCGCAAAGCCGAACTCGGGGGAAACCTGCATGCCAAGGGCATGATGATTATGCAGGCTTTTCTGATTTCTGAATTACAGTTGGAACAGCAGTTGCCTTTCTCTGCCTCTATCGTTTTTGAGCAATC
The DNA here is from genome assembly GCF_015999465.1 of Lonsdalea populi. Lineage (NCBI taxonomy): Bacteria > Pseudomonadati > Pseudomonadota > Gammaproteobacteria > Enterobacterales > Pectobacteriaceae > Lonsdalea > Lonsdalea populi. The sequence continues at coordinate 1,503,722 of NZ_CP065534.1, read as the reverse complement.
TTACAGCGAGGTAGACGGGGATAGCGCTTCTCTTGCGGAGCTTTGCGCCCTGATTAGCGCACTGGCCCTACAGCCCATCAATCAGCAATTTGCCGTGACCGGTTCGGTGGATCAGTTTGGACACGTTCAACCCATCGGCGGCGTTAACGAAAAGATTGAAGGCTTCTTCGATGTATGCCAGCGTCGCGGCCTGACCGGTCAGCAAGGTGTCATCATCCCCGCGACCAATCAGCGCCATCTCTGTTTACAGCCTGGCGTGGTCGAAGCAGTGAAAAGTGCGCAGTTCCATATCTATCCGGTATCCTCTGTCGCAGAAGCGGTAACGCTGCTGACGCAGGTGGCTTACGATGAAGAACATCGCCCCAGCTTACTGGCCGCGATTCGTGAGCGTATCGCTCTTTTAACCCCGCAGGAACGCCGTCGCTTCCCTTGGTTTTTCCGATAGCGAAACTGGTATGTCCAGCGGTAACAGGCTTGCTCAGCGTACACGTGCACGCTAACCTGCTCGCTTCACAAAAACAGGACTTAAAGAACATGGTAGACAAACGCGAATCCTATTCGAAAGAAGATCTTTACGCCAGCGGGCGCGGTGAACTATTCGGCCAACAGGGCCCGCAGTTACCCTCTGGCAATATGCTGATGATGGATCGTGTCATCAAGATGACTGAAGATGGTGGCCGGCATGATAAAGGCTACGTTGAAGCTGAACTGGATATTAATCCTGACCTGTGGTTCTTCGGCTGCCATTTTATCGGCGATCCGGTTATGCCAGGCTGCTTGGGACTGGATGCCATGTGGCAACTGGTCGGCTTTTACCTCGGCTGGTTAGGCGGAGAAGGTAAAGGTCGCGCGCTGGGCGTCGGCGAAGTCAAATTCACTGGTCAGGTTCGTCCTGAAGCTAAAAAAGTCATCTATCGCATCCACTTTAAGCGTGTTATCAATCGTAAGCTAATCATGGGTATCGCGGACGGTGAAGTTCTGGTCGATGATCGCCTTATCTACACGGCGAGCGATCTGAAAGTCGGACTATTCAAAGATACAAGCGCGTTCTAATCCACCGCTTTCGAAAAGAAAGGCATTCGGGGTCATTCCAGAATGCCTTTTTGCTCTCTGTGGCAGAGATATCCTATTATCGTCAATCAGCGCCTTGCAGACCCACCGCTCCTTCAGGCTCGTGTAGTCAACGCCAATAAAGCCTATTCATCCCCTTTTTCCTTATACCGACATAGATCAAACCCGCTCTGCGGCGGAAGTCATCAGCTAAACGTACAATGCTTAACCAGATGTTTCAAAGCCACTAAATACTGCTTGACCGTGACAGGGCGACTCCCTATAGTAGCGCCCCGTTGCTGCCGAGCGCGGCAATACGGTGAGGTGTCCGAGAGGCTGAAGGAGCACGCCTGGAAAGTGTGTATACGTGAAAACGTATCGAGGGTTCGAATCCCTCCCTCACCGCCATATTCCATAAGAAAGCCTGAGCGAAAGTTCAGGCTTTTTTGTATGCAGAAATCCCCTCGAGGGAGGGTGAGAACCCTCGTCAGGGTTCGACAAAACGGCAACGCCGTTTTGCATGGCCGTCAGGCCACCCGAAGGGCAAGGCGCGCAGCGCCGCCGTGAATCCCTCCCTCACCGCCGTGGGCAAAGGAAAAGCCCCGAACACTGGATGGACTGGCCCGGGGCTTTCGACAGTTACAGCACGCTAACAGCCGCTTAAATCAGCCGTAAGCCAGTAAGGTGCGCTGACACAGTTCTGAACGGACACAATCGTGTTTATTAAACGAAATCACGCCCACCATTTCATCTTCCGTGAATCGTTCCAGCGCGTCGCGCAGACCCGACCTTACGCCTGAAGGCAGGTCGCATTGGGTGATGTCGCCATTAACAATAACGGTGACATTTTCCCCCAAACGCGTCAGGAACATCTTCATCTGATTCACCGTAACATTCTGTGCTTCATCCAGAATGACGACGGCATTTTCAAACGTTCGTCCACGCATGTAGGCAAAGGGAGCAATCTCGACCTTCGCGATTTCTGGTCGCAGACAGTACTGCAGGAAGGAAGCGCCCAGACGCCGCTGCAAAATGTCGTATACCGGACGGAAATAAGGTGCAAATTTTTCAGAGATATCACCAGGTAAAAAACCAAGATCTTCATCTGCCTGCAAAACCGGGCGAGTCACGATGATTCGCTCAATTTCTTTGTGAATCAGTGCTTCCGCTGCTTTGGCCGCACTCAAAAAAGTCTTACCACAACCGGCTTCTCCGGTGGCAAAGATTAACTGTTTATCGTCTATCGCGGACAAGTATTGTGCCTGGGCTTCTGTGCGGGCTTCTATCATCGACGTGTCGCGATTTTCTCGCGCCATACCGATGGACTCAATGCCCCCCAACTGAACCAGAGAAGTGACCGAATCTTCTTCACGCTGACGATGATTGCGGGCTTCACGTCTGATGACGCGTTTCGCTTCGCGGCGTGCTTTGATCACTGCTTTTTGTCTTCCCATAGTGCCACCTTACAGTTTGTTTCACATACCGCATAAATAGGTTTCTGCGGCGCTGCATGTACAAATGAAGTTTGGCTTCCTTATTAAGCCACTCGACAACACAAGGGGGAAAGCCGCCTGCAGGCAAGGTTAAACCGCCGAGCGATGATGCAGCCGGTTTTCGGTATAAAGGGATAGCTTTTGATAGGAAACGTGAGGTTAACAAAATTGGATGGAAATAGCGGGTGAGAACGATGAGGGTAGAATATCCGCCGCAGCAGATGTGCGGTAAACCACGATGAAGCTTTAAGCTAATTCGTCCCTTTAAGGACTTCACCATTCTCGCCCCTTACTGTGACAAAAACTATTCACAAGAATAATAATTGACAGACTAAATCCTTGCTAAAAAATTACTGCTAAAGGATGTCAGCGATATGACAGTGCAACATTCTTTCCCTGCTGACAAGACTTTTCACACTGTCATATTATAAACATATAGTTGAAGTCTCCCGGTTTACAACATCAACGCGGTTTCCCGGGAAAGATTTTTCTGCCAATCCAAAAACTGATCGTATTTACGCAGTGCGCTACGATAAGTATTTTGTTCCAGATTGGGAATATCGCTGCAAATTTGCTGCTGAACGCTCTCTTTTTCAGCAAGGCGCTCGGAAGGATAATGACGGGTAATAAGCAATTCATCTAATCTACGTAGGCGGATCACATATTCTCGCATTGTGCTGTATTGCACTTCTGTTTGATCGATAAGATAGCGGGTGAATGATTTGATATTAAAGTAATGCGCGGGTGGCTTGCAAAAGACTTCGCTGCAGAATCGGCACAGGGGAATTAGTTCCGACTGTATAGATTCCCAAGTTTCTTCATCTATCTTCCTGTCAAGATATTCAAGCATTTTTTTATTGAGGGGTTTGGATTGGTAAACCAATGAGACGCGGTCAAGCGATTTATCGCAGTTGGAACAGTGACTTTGTTTGTGTTTAAAATCTTTTAAATAACGACTGAGAAGCAGTTTCTTCCTGGCTGACTGAGACATGAATCCATTCCATGACGGTAAAAAAAAAGATAAGGACCCGCTTACGCTTCCAAATTAATTTTCGTTCATTAATTTAACGCGCAGGCGCTTAATCGCTTGGCTATGTAATTGACTCACCCGTGACTCCCCGACCTCCAGAACCGCACCGATCTCTTTTAGATTGAGTTCTTCCTGATAGTAGAGGGTCAAAACGAGTTTTTCGCGTTCCGGAAGATTATCGATAGCATCCATAACACGCTGCCGGAGGTTAACGTCCATAAGTTGTTTTAATGGGTTAGCATCTTCATTGCCTTCCAGTAGTGCTTCGGCGCTGTCGCCATGCTCCTCACGCCATTCGTCGTAAGAAAATAGCTGGCTGTTGTTGGTATCGAGCAGGATCTGGCGATAGTCCTCGAGAGAAATATCAAGAATTTGCGCGACTTCTTGTTCCGTAGGAGCTCGTCCCAGCTGTTGCTCGGCCAGTTGCATGGCATGAGCAACTTCCCGGGCGTTACGACGCACGCTGCGGGGAGCCCAGTCGCGGCTTCGCAACTCATCCAGCATTGCGCCTCGGATGCGCTGAACGGCATAAGTGGTGAACGCCGTCCCCTGCAGGGAGTCGTAGCGCTCTACTGCGCTGAGCAACCCGATACCGCCGGCCTGAAGAAGGTCGTCAAGTTCCACGCTTGCGGGCAAACGAACCTGCAAACGGAGAGCCTCATGGCGCACTAACGGTATATAGCGCTTCCATAAGGAATTTTTGTCCATGGTTCCTTCAGCGGTATACAGCTCACTCACAGTGACAAACACCTAGATAATAAAGTTATCGGTACTATTATGCGTTCGTATAGTGTAGGCAATCGAATGAATAGGCGTAAAAAAGGCATGCTATTTAAGATATACAACAAAGGTAAGGAAATTTTACAACACAATCCGCCTGCAGCCAGATCATTGAAAATAAGAAAGATAAAGAATCATATCACTCAATGCGCCAGACAACATTCATGTTCGGAATGAAAAAATTTGACCCCATATTTTAACTTAGGTAATTAAATATGTCTTCACTCTTTGAAATTATCTTTTTAACAAAAAAAGATCGCTCATCCATGTAGCCACCAAGCCCAAAACCTCCCCCATTTATTTCGACCGACTAAATGAACTTAGCTGTTCTCAATAAACCGACGGAAGATTCGGCCATCAGCGGCTATCGCCTATTCTGACACGTTTGGGTTTGAAACAGCCATCGGCTTGGCATACCGCCGCGTAATATCTTTCAATACTTTTAACGTTTCCGTCCGACCTAAGTCCGGGACATTCTTCACGCGCACGCCATGTTTATCACGAAAATAGTTAAGCGCCGTTTTTGATTCTTCGTGTAATTTTCCTGAGTGAAAATCGTCCAATGCTCAAAGTCCTTATGATCGAAGCCGACAAATTCTTTTGAGTTATCGATATCAGCGAAATACCAAAATAGCGGATGCATGCCCGCGTTTATTATCACCAGCGTATGATCCACATGCTCTAACGCGTTGTAATAGGCTTCTTCCATATATCCCACACGGTCGATGTACGCCTTCGAGTAGTAAACACATGCGCCGTCATACCTCTGTGTACAGTTGGGTACGTCCGCCGGCATAATCCGCGTTCATTTTCGGTTTGACGACGTCATCGAGACAGGCGGGGGTCGCCTGACTGGACATGAAATGTTGAATGCCACCGATCTTCGACGCCTGAATATATCGCTCGAACACCGATTTTTTTGTTATAGACATCATCAATCAAGAAAAAATGGTCGACGTTGCGTTCATGTAAATAGCGCAGGGCAATGTTTTTACTTTTCCCCACTCCCAGGTTTTCGGGGTTATTAATCAGCGTCTGCGTGATCTCATGAAACTCGGAGAAAAGATGGCCGTCATTCACGATAACCAACCCATCCAAAATATCCATCGGTAAGGAACGATAGAGCTTGAGTAACTCATCCGAATGATTATGAGTGATTATCCCAACCCTGATTTTTTACGTTAATCATCTTTTCATTTGCTCAATTAGCCAAAAGGATACAGCCGGGGTCGGCTGCCATTGCGTTCCCCGGAGAATGTCATATCAATCCGGTAGCCAGGCTTTCTGCCACAACATCAAATTATCGCCGCTTAACATCCAGTCGCGGTAAACCGCCCGGCGTAATTCGTCGCCCATTCGCGCAGTCGCATCGAGATCGGCCAGATGCATACGGATTGCATCCATCCAGTCCTTGTAACGGTTACGGACGCGAGTGACCGGCAGGTCGCACTGATAGGGCTCGATATCCGTACAAATCACCGGATAGCCGCAGGCGCCGTATTCCAACAAACGCAAATTACTCTTGCAACGGTTGAAGATATTCTCTTCCAGCGGCGCCAGCGCCAAATCCAGGTTCAGAGAGGCCAGTTTTTTTGGGTAAAGGTCGATATCCACCCCTTTGTGGAATTCGTGGATATAGGGGCGCAATTTTTCAGGGCACATCCCGAAGAACACCCACTCCACGTCGTCCGCCAGATCCCGCACGATATCGGCAATCAGCTCCAGATCGCCGGTATGGCTGCTACCGCCCCCCCAACCAATGCGGGGTTTCTTACCCTGACGCCGCAGAGCGCTGAGATTAGACCACCACGCCACCGGCAGACGATTTTCGACCACATGAATACGGTCATGAAGGCCAGTGAACGCCTCCGCCATCGGCTGCGTCGACACCACAAAGCGGTCCATGAATCCCAGGCTCTTACGCATCGCTTTCAGCACATCTTTGGGTAGCCCGGCTCTGTGCACGCTTTTCAGCGGAAGATTAGGAAGATAGTCATCCAGCTCATAGATCTTGAAGGTGTTGCTAAGCTTGCTGATTCTTTCGATCCAATCATGAAAATACGCCGACACCTGTTTTTGTAGCACCAGCACCTCAGGCTCGTAACGCGCCAGCGTCGGGGTATTCAAGTAGACGTTAGAGAGTTTGCCATCAATCATATTGGCGTCTTTCAGCGCGTTGAACGGCTTAATAATGCGATAGTGCCCGCACCCGGTTTGGTCGGACATGTGCGCCATCACCACCGGTAACGGGCGCCAGGTCAATGGACGCCAGATCAGGCCGGCATCCGGCTCGACTTCAAACCCGCGTCCGTTCAAAGACAGATTGATATTATAGGCGGGGTCCCGGGCAATCACCGGCAACCACTTCTCATACATAGCCATCTGCTCGCTCTGGAAGCGTTTTCTCTTCGCCTCTTGCGCAGCGGTATCCACCTTTGTCTGACTCACGCTGCCTTCATGCATCACCGTGGCAAACGGCGTCCATACGGTGAGATAACCCGCCTCACGCACCTTCAGGCACAGATCCGCATCGTTGTAGGAAACCGTGAAGACTTCCTCATCCAGCCCGTCAACCTGCTGGTAGACGGACTTTCTAATCATCAGGCAGGCCGCGGTGACGACGCTGTAGTTTTGATCCACTTTCAGGCGCTGCATATAGCCGGGAGCGTCCATCGGATCGCCGCTAAACGGATGTTCCGCCGGTCCGCGTAGTCCAAGAATGACGCCGCCGTGCTGAATGCGCCCATCCGGATAGATTAGCTTCGCGCCGACGATCCCCACTTCAGGACGCAGCGCGTGGTTTAGCATGTTGTCCAGCCAATCCGGCTGCACGACGGCCGTATCGTTGTTGAGCAGCAGCAGATAGTCGCCGCGCGCCTGCTCGGCGGCCATGTTGTTAATCGCCGAGTAGTTAAAGGGATGAGGATAACGAATGACACGGATACGGTTGGGATCGACCTTCGCCACCCCGTCCAGCCAGGCTTTCGCTTCAGGCGTTTCGCTATTGTTATCAACGATCAGCAGTTCGTAATTCGGGTAACGCGTTTTCTCAAGCAGGCTGGTGACGCAGGCCACCAGCATCGGGAGCTGATCTTTGGTCGGGATAATGATCGAGACCAGAGGAGACTCCTGATGACCGTAAATCATCCGGTAGTGCCCCGGCAACGTGGCTACCGCTTTACCGGCATCATACCCGCGACGCTGGAGATGGCGCTCGAGGACAGCCATTTCTCCCTCATGGGTAGAAATCGACAACTCGTCTGAAATCGTCAGAAATTCCGCCAGATGCCCGATAGATCCCATCCCCTGCCGTTCAATCAACCGTAAGATGTACTCCAGTTCCATGCAGCTGGCATGCCCCGTATCAAAGCCGCCCAGCGATAAGAACAGCTCACGGTTAAACAGCCAGTGCCGCGTCATGACGGCGGGCAGGCTCAGCAGATAATCAAGGTTGAAATCCGGACGGCAAGAGAGTCCCAGTTGCCCGTCTTTGCCGTATAGCAGCTCATCGCCGTAGATGGCGCTGCAGCCTTGAGCGGTAACCAGTCCTAAACTGGTCATCAGCAGGCCGCCTGCGGTAAAGATCTCACCCGCCTGAACCAGCATCAGCCAGTCGAAGGTCTGTTCGCGCACAACGTCGTTGATGGTTCTGACGAGAATTTCCTGACGGATTTCCCGCACGGTACCACTGGGGAAGCGCACCGCTATCTCCGGGGAAGAGGTCAGGATAATTCGCTTAAGCAGGACGCCGTCGGACTCGATGGTCTCAAGGCTCTCGACGGTCGCCTTCAATTTCTCTTCGTCGCCTTCGGTATCCATGATGAGAATGCCGAATTCGCGGCCTTCCAGATGCTGACCGAGATACTCCGTAATCAGCACCGACTCACTAGGTGTGGGATAACGACTGGCGATCCAGTCCGGCGTAGTGTTCTCTTCTGGTTTACCCTCTAAGGCGGCTTTCATACCTTCTTTGAGATCGAAGGGGTAAAAATGTTCTTTTTGATCCAGGTCAGCGACCTCAAGCAGCTCGGGATTTTGGACGTCAGGCGAGAAAAAAATCGAGTTCTGAACCTCGCGAAAATACATCGCCTGCTCCTGGAACTCCGGTCCGCTGATCGAACCATCCGCCCTTTCCGCCGGGACACGCCTGTCGGTGAGCGGCTCGGACAACATAGCCAGATTGCCGTCGCGCAACAGTGAAAGATAGAGAGCCAGCGTTGCCGTGTAGTTCAGCTTGACGCCATTGAGGGTAAACAGGGTCTCGGGGGACAGCATTTCTTGCCGCATCAAAACGCAGCTCAGTTCCCCAACAAAATTGGTCGCATAGCGAGTCAGATAATGAATGACACTCTGTCCACGAATCTGCACGTTGCCGGAAAATGGATATGCAGTTTCAACAATGTCATCGAGTATCTGCCCCTCTCCATCGATACGACGGCGGCGTGATGAACTCAATACCACGCTATCATCGTCCTCCATCACTGCGGTTAGCAGTCGGACATGGTCTTCTCTCAGGACATCACCATCGCTCAGGAAGTTGATATACTTACCTTCCGCGAGCATCAGGCTTTCTGCGCTGAGATCATATTCAGAGACGTCGCGGGACTCGCAGCGGAAATAGCGAATGGGATGACGAGAAGCATCAATGGCCTTATAGACGGCGCTTTCAATGAGCGTGTCGGCGCTGGCATCGTGCACGATGATTTCTACGTTGTCGTAGTCCTGAAGGGTGGCGCTTATCAGGGCAAGTTCGAAGTATCGTGCTTCCTGCGCTGGAATAATGATGCTGACAAGTGGGGACTTATTCATGACTAACCTTCTATGTGCAGTAGATGTAACCGGACCTGACTCTGTATTGGCGTGGAGTGCCGGTTGTGGACAGGACATCTCAACCTAATAATACGGTGCTGAATGTCGGCTCAAAGACGTGAATTCATCTTCTTTATACCGGCTAATCTCGGTATTGCTCGCGCTGCAGGCGATATCCGCCATAAAAAAAACCCCGCCAGAGGCGGGGCTTTTTAGACAGAAGAGGAAACAGATTACTGCAGCAGAGACAGAACGGTCTGCGGAACCTGGTTCGCCTGCGCCAATACTGAAGTACCAGCCTGTTGCAGGATCTGAGCCTTGCTCATGTTGGAAACTTCGGTAGCGTAGTCAGCATCCTGGATACGAGACTGTGCTTCGCTCAGGTTGGTAGACGTGCTGGTCAGGTTGTTGATGGTGGAGTCGAAACGGTTCTGAATCGCACCCAGGTTACTACGCATGTCATCTACGGTAGACAGCGCTTTATCCAGCGTGGTCAACGGGTTTTCCGTCGCAACGCCAGTCAGGTTGTTGTCAGAAGCATCAACGGTTACGGTCATCGCGCCGTCGTCAGTGATGGAGATGTCGTTGGAAGTCAGTTTGTAGTAAGCCGCAGCACCTGATGCGCCAACGCCTTCAACGTCTGCAGTCAGCGTACCGCTGACGAAGTAGTTGCCGTTGGAGTCGGAAACCAGACCGGTAGCGGTCAGAGAGGAAGTACCAGAGAGGGTGACCGTCGCATCGGCGCTCAGCGTGATGCTGTTGTAGGTAGAGCCGCTTGCAACACCAGTGGTGGCGCTGCTGGCAGGGCCATCAACGTTAAAGCCGCTCAGATTCAAAGAATCCGTGTTAACTTTCTGCAGGTTGATGCTGATGGTCTGACCATCCTGAGAACCCACCTGGATAGAGATGGACGTTTTGCTGCCGTCCAGTACTTTCACGCCGTTGAAGTCGGTCTGCTGAGAGATACGGTCAACTTCAGACAGACGCTGAGTGATTTCGTCCTGAATTGACTGCAGGTCGGAAGCGGAGTTAGTACCGTTCTGAGACTGTACGGTCAGAGTACGGATAGCCTGCAAGTTGTCGTTGATTTCGTCCAGTGCGCCTTCAGTGGTCTGCGCCAGAGAGATACCATCGCTTGCGTTGCTGGAAGCCTGAGTTAAACCGTTGATGCTGGAAGTGAAACGGTTGGTGATAGCCTGACCAGCGGCGTTATCTGCAGCGCTATTGATTTTCAGACCAGAAGACAGACGTTCGATCGCGGTGCTCAGCGAAGACTGAGATTTGTTCAGGTTATTCTGTGCAACCAGCGAGATGCTGTTGGTGTTAATTACTTGTGCCATAAGAGATTTCCTTTTAGATATCCGTCAGGACTTAAATCGTTAGGGTTCAGGCTTTGCTGCCCACGGCGTCAACCACCGTCTACAGAAATATCGGCGATGCCCTAATGATCTTTAGTAATTAAAACCGATATTTTTAAAATCTATATTTTTCATTGAGTTAAAATAAAAACCAAGAGTGGGTAAACTTTATTTTAACCGGTGATGCGGCATAAAACGGGGTCTGATGCTTATTTATCACGCACAAAATGTGAGCATCTTGGATTTTAGCTGTTCATAAACCATGCCTCTGACAATCAGGAACGACGCTAAAGGTTAAAGTTCGTCACCAACGTGGCAATCATATCGAAAAACTCGCTAAAAAGATGCTCGGCGAATTGAGGTATCAGCGTCATCAAAGTACCTATGGTCATAATCCCCACCGTCAGCGTCACGGGGAAACCGATAACAAACACGGACAGCTGCGGCGTCATTCGGTTCAGCAGCCCGAGCGCCAGGTTGAGGACCAGCAACAGCGTCACCAACGGCAACGCCAGCATCAGACCGTTAATAAAGATAAGACTGCCTGCTCGTGCAATAGAATAGAAGACATTGGTATCGATGGGGGAGGTATCGATCGGAATCACATGAAAACTATCGGCGAGTATAGAGATCAGCCACAGGTGTCCATCAAACGCCAGAAACAACAGCATGGCCAGCAGATTGAGAAAGCGCGCCAGCACCGGCATGTTCGGACCGCCGGACGGATCGAAGAACGTCGCGAAAGACAGCCCCATCTGTAACCCAATCACTTCCCCGGCCATACGAAAGGTGGCGAACGCCAGCTGCATCGTGAAACCGATACACATGCCGATCAATATCTGTTTGACCAACAGCCAAAGCCCTTCGGCGGAGAAAACGGGAACCGGTGTGATGGTCAGATGCGGGCCAATCAAGAACGTTGCCAGCAGGCCCAAACCAATTTTGACCTTGGTGGTGATTTCTTTTTCGTTCAGTACCGGAGCCGTGGAAATAAGCGCCATCAGGCGTATAAAAGGCCAGAAGAATTGGTTGAGCCAGTAATAGATATCGGCGCTGGTGAGATTAATCATGCTTAGCCGATCATGTTGGGCAGATTGCTAAACAAGGTACGCATGTAGTCAAGAAACAGTCCGAGCATCCAGGGACCGGCAATGATGATCGTCAGGAAGACGGCCAAGATCTTAGGGATAAAGGACAGCGTCATTTCGTTTATCTGCGTGGCCGCCTGCAAAATACTCACGATCAGCCCGGTAACCAGCGCAGCCATCAACAAAGGCGCGGCTAAAGCCAGCGCCACTTTCATTGCTTCATTGCCTAACGCCATGACCGACTCAGGAGTCATAAGATATCCTAATGCTCAATGTTAACTGTAAAAACTCTGCACCAATGAGCTTAGCAGCAGCTGCCAACCGTCAACCAGTACAAACAGCATAAGCTTAAACGGAAGAGAGACCGTCGCCGGAGGCACCATCATCATCCCCAGGGCCATTAATACGCTGGCGACCACCAGGTCGATGATCAGGAAAGGAATAAAGACGGTAAAGCCGATCTGAAACGCCGTTTTGAGCTCACTGGTGACAAACGCAGGAACCAGCACCCGCATCGGAATAGCTTCCGGCCCCTCCAGCGGGGGAATGTCCGCCAGTCGGGTAAATAGCGCCAGATCCGTCTCACGCGTCTGGCGCAGCATAAACTGACGCACCGGCGCAGAGCCACGGTCTATCGCCACGTCCATGGAGATCTTATCCTGACTGAACGGTAGGTACGCGTCCTGGTACACCTTGGTGATCACCGGCGACATAATGAAGAAGGTCAGAAACAGGCTCAAGCCGACAATAATCTGGTTGGGCGGCGCCGTGGCGGTCCCCATGGCGTTTCTCAACAGACTCAGCACGATGATGATGCGGGTAAAACTGGTCATCATCAGCAACACGGCGGGGATAAACGTCAGAGACGTCAGCAAAACCAGCGTCTGAACCGGCAGGGACCAGCTCTGCGCGCCGTTGGCCATCGGCTGACTGATGATGCCCGGCATCTGCGCCCAGGCATTCGGCGCGATAAACACAATTACGCCAGCAAAGAAACTGCGCCGCAACAGCCGCGCCCATCGAGATGAAAACCTGTTCATTCTGACTTTTCCGAGCGATTCATGACCTTACTGAGGAGTTTGCGAAAGTCGGCGGAATTATCTTGAGCGACGTCTATCGCTTTTGCCGGCAGCGTATGAAGCGGAGTCACCTGCTGAGCGGTAACGCCGAGAACCAGCCAGGTGTCGTCAACTTCGACGATCACTACTTTTTCGCGCTGTCCGACCGGGCAACTCGACACGACTTTCATTATCTGATTATTGCGGGCCTGAGGCGCAACACCGAATTTTTTGGCAAGCCAGGCTAATAGAAGAATAAACAGGAGAATACCTCCCAGCACAGCGCTGACCTGCGTTAGCGCCGAGCCGGGAGTTTGCGACGGAGCCTGGCTTTGGGCCGGCACCGTCACGGATGCGGAGGTCTGCTCCTGAGTTTGCGCCATAGGTTAGCGGCTCAGGCGACGCATACGCTCGGACGGAGTAATGATATCAGTGATACGCACGCCGTATTTATCGGCAACCACCACCACTTCGCCCTGCGCGATCAAATAACCGTTGATCAGGATATCCAACGGTTCGCCAGCCAGACCATCCAACGCCACCACGGAGCCCTGGGAGAGGCGCAGCAGCTCTTTGATGGTCATTTTGGTTCGGCCCAGCTCAACGGTCAGTTTAACCGGGATATCCAGGATCAGATCGATGTCCTGAGACAGTCCAGTCGCAGCGTCGGCATCCAGCGACTTAAAGACGCCTTCGCTGCCGCTTTCATCTTTTTCCGCGGCTTGCTGCTCATTAAATGCATCAGCCCACAGATCGTCCACGGATTCTTTTTCTTCGGACGGGTTCTTGGTGTCACTCATGGGGCTGTCCCTCGTTGTTCAGAGAAGTCAAAATTGGATTCACTAACTGTTCGACTCGAAGAGCATATTGTCCTTTGTAGGTGCCGTACTGACCGGCCAATACCGGAACACCGTCGACATGGGCAATGATGCTGTCAGGTTTTTCTATAGGCAATACGTCGCCCGGCTGTAGCTTCAGCACTTTGGACAACCGCAGCGACACATCGGTGAAGTTGGCGACCAGTTCCAGCTCAGAATGCTGAACCTGTTTGGCCAACGTATCCCTCCAGCTCTGATCTTCCTGACGGGAATTCTCCATCGGAGGATTCACCAGCAGCTCGCGCAGCGGCTCGATCATGGCAAAAGGAATACAAATATTGAATTCGCCGGTCAGGTTGCCGATTTCCACGTGGAAAGGCGTAGTGACCACGATATCGTTAGGCGATGTCGTGATATTGGTAAACTTGACCTGCATCTCGGAGCGCACATATTCCACGTCTAACTTATAGATCGCGTTCCAGGCATCCCCGTAGGCTTCCAACGCCAGGCGCAGCATTCTTTTCACCACGCGCTGTTCGGTATGGGTGAACTCCCGTCCTTCTACCTTAGTGGGGAAACGACCATCCCCGCCGAACAAGTTATCGACCGCAATAAACACCAGGCTCGGAGAAAACACAAACAACGCCGTGCCGCGTAGCGGATTCAAATGCACCAGGTTAAGGTTGGTCGGCACCGGCAGGTTACGCGCAAAATCATGATACGGCTGGATTTTGATAGGTCCGGCAGTGATATCCGGGCTACGACGCAGCAGATTGAACAACCCCATGCGGAACTGACGGGCAAAGCGCTCGTTGATGATTTCTAACGACTGCAAGCGCTCACGAACAACACGCCGTTGCGTATTGGGGTCGTAAGGCCGGATATCGCTCTCCGGGCCAGAAGCCGACTTCGCTTTGCTATCGCCATCGTCGCTGTCACCGTTGAGCAATGCGTCAATTTCTGCCTGAGAAAGAATACTGTCACTCATAATATTTATCGCAGTATGAAAGCGGTGAACAGAACATCCGTGACCACCTGGTTGGGTTGCCCTTGAACCAGCGGCGGGCTAAGAACCTGCTTAATATCTTCAATCAGCTTCTGCTTACCTTGTTCGTTGGCCAACGCGGCAGAGTCCTGTCGGGAAAGCAGCATCAGCAAGCGGCTGCGCACTTCGGGCAAGTAGCGGGTGAAGCGGCTCTTGGTTTCTTCATCTGGCAGACGCAGGGTGAACCCAACGTACAACACACGATCGGGATTGTTATCCGGATTAACCAAGTTAACAGTAAATGTATCCAATGGCATGAATACAGGTTCCGGGGGAGGCACTTCTTTTGCCATCGTCGGCTCAGCGTTTTTATGATAAAAGAACCACCAACCGGTGCCGGCGGCACATGTCGCCACCAACGCGATAACGATTAGCAGCATTAACAAGACAGAACGCTTGCGTCCCGACTGTGATTTTTCTTCAGCCATAGACTAAGATAATTCCTATACTCATTGCCATTGATGCAGCTCTGTGCTGCATATACCCCGTAATTATCCCGTCTATTCCGTCGTTCAATAGGAGGAATAGACGAGAAAAATCACACTAGCTTACTGATTTGCCTCACGCAAAAGTATCAACGCCACTTGAGGATGACGCAATCCTCTGTAATGAAACTGGCACATCAACGATTTCCATGTGGGTGTCAAGGCTGCCTGAGTACTGAGACGAGGACGAACCGCCACCGGCGCTCTGCTGCTGCCCCTGCTGCCACTCGGAGCCAGCAAAGGTCTCGCTGCCGACACTACTCTGGTTCAGCGTGATGCCGCTTTCAGACAACGCCGTTCTCAACTGAGGCATTGCAGCTTCCAACGCAGCTCTAACCTGACCATGCGCGGACGCAAGGTGGATTTGAGCCTGGTTATCATCCATCTTCATGCTGACCTGAATCGCGCCAAGCTCCTGCGGATGCAGACGCAGCTCGACGTTTTGCTGATGGTTCCGCGTAAACATCACAACCTGCTGGCTGAGCGCCTGTTGCCACTCATCGCTGCCCAGACGGGACGTCAGTACCGTGGTTTGTGGTATCGAGGCTGCGGAGGTATTGGCCTGGGTGCTGTTAAGTGCGCCCAAAGCGCTATTCACCGTGGCAGCACTGGAATGACTGCTGGAGGAAGACGGCTCTTGCATGACCTTGAAAGCATTGCTCACGGCAGCGGTCATGTCCGTAGACTGAACCTTGCCCGACGCTGCGGTATTGTCGACCACGATATTTTTCAGGTCAGTCGCATCGTCTTTCGCATTGCCTTTCGACATAGATCTGCCGGATGCGCGACCCAAAATATCGGTCAGCGCGTCATCGTTCTCCTGCCCTGCCGTCATATCATTCGCGACGGCGTTCAACATGGAGGTCAGGGACGAGCTCTGCTGACCCTCGGTCAGCGTCTGCAACGCGTTTTGTCCGTCCACGCTCAGCGCGGCGGCGCCGTCACTCTGGCGTGTCATCGGCTGAGGCGTCACTTTCTGCAACTGGGGTGCTAATCCAGCGCTCAGCATGGACATAATCGTTAACGAAGCATCCTGGTCGGCGGTTACGGCCGAAATACCGGTATCCGCCGTCACCTCTTCGCCCAACGTGACTGCCGCGTGAGCGGCGACATCGGCTTTTGCCGTCGCTGTAGCGGCGATTTGCACCGCCGTCGACTTGCCTTGCGTCGCATGCGATTGCTTCAACAGTGCGCTAAGCGAGGACTGTACGGAAGACTCCGCTGTCGCCGACTCTTCGCCCACATACGCCTCCGCCGCCTGCGCATTCTCACTGCTGTCAACCTGTTTTGCCGACGTATTTTCGGTTTTAGGCGTCGTATTGGACGTCGACTGAGCCGTTATATGTTTGACCGGCTGCGGCTGCGTTTCCTTATTTTGAGCGTTTTGAGAAGTCGTGTTCAACGCGTTCTGCTGTGTACGATTTTGCTCTTCATTCAGGTGCGATGAAAACAGCGCCGTAAAGCTGTTAGGCTGCGACGCATTACTGTCTTGGCTGCTGCTGGACGAAGCCGAGTCGGACCGAGCCGTCTCAGACGTTGAAAGAGCAGTAACAGTAGATAGATTCATGGATTCAGTTTCCTCAATGACGAGCGCTGTGCAAATTCATCCATCAGTTTTTGGTCTCGACGGTTCTCACGAACCAGAAGTTCCTGAGCCGCCCGTTCTTTTAATGTTTCAAACGCATTCAGCCGTTGGCGCTTGGCCTGCCAGGTTTTCATGGCTTGATCCAAGCGCTGTGCCCAGACGGCGAGCTGTTTGCGATGTTGTTCAATGGCCAACTCGAGAGTTTTGATAAACTGTTGATAATTGTACCAATTTGACGAGTTAATGCCACTGCTCATAGTCTGCTGTAACTGCACACGGTAGTCGTCTTCATACCTGAGCAGCATATCGAGCTGCCGTTGCGCCTGGACGTGCGACTGACGGATCTGTCCCAGCAGAGTAGCGGCATCGTCCACTTCCTGCTGAGCCAATTCGCGAAGTTTGTCGAGAGGAGTTTCAGTTTTCATCGTACCTCAATCACGCACAGTTACCGGCGGCTTGCTGATTCAGCCCCTGTCGGGTTTAGCCCAAGGTTTGGTATCAATACACACTACATGCCGAACAGCGCATTCAGTTGTTGCAATGCCTGCTGTTCGTCGCAACGTTCGAACATCCCCTGTTGTAAAAACGCTTCCATTTGCGGATAGAGCTGTATGGCCTGATCCAGCAAGGGATCTGTTCCCGAGGCATAGGCCCCCACGCTGATCAAATCCTTGTTCCGCTGATATACCGATAGCAACTGCTTAAATTGCCTTACTTTGGCGTAATGTGATTCGTCGATCAAAGCTGTCATCGCACGGCTAATCGACGCTTCGATATCAATTGCCGGGTAATGACCGGATTCAGCCAGCTGTCGGGACAGCACAATATGGCCATCCAGTATCGCCCTGGCGGAGTCGGCGATGGGGTCTTGCTGATCGTCGCCTTCCGTCAACACCGTGTAAAACGCCGTAATGGACCCCCCACCGTGCATGCCGTTCCCCGCACGTTCAACCAACGCGGGCAGCTTGGCGAAAACAGAAGGCGGATAGCCCTTGGTTGCCGGCGGCTCACCGATAGCCAGCGCGATTTCTCGCTGAGCCATCGCGTAGCGCGTCAGGGAATCCATAATTAACAGCACATGGTGTCCCTTATCGCGAAAATCTTCCGCGATGCGGGTGGCATAAGCGGCCCCCTGCATGCGCAGCAGCGGGGAAACGTCAGCCGGTGCGGCAATGACCACCGCTCGAGCGCGGCCTTCGGCCCCCAGAATATTTTCGATGAAGTCTTTGACCTCACGACCACGTTCGCCGATCAGACCCACCACGATGACATCAGCTTCAGTATAGCGGGCCATCATACCCAGCAGCACACTTTTACCCACGCCGGAACCGGCGAAGAGGCCCATACGCTGCCCTCGCCCGACGGTCAGCAAGGCGTTGATCGCCCGCACGCCGACGTCAAGCACGTGATCGATGGGCGTTCGCTGTAAAGGGTTAACCGGCGGCGTGATCAACGGCGCCTTGAGTCCGGTTTCCGGCGGCGGCAATCCATCCAGCGGTTTACCCGCGCCGTCCAGGATCCTGCCGAGCAGTTCAGGTCCCAGCGGCAGCTTTTTGCCTTCGTGCTTTTCACCCCCGCGGGCGTATACGCGCGCGCCGGGAATAATGCCTTCGACTTCTTCGAGCGGCATCAGAAACAATCTTTGCCCATTAAAACCAACGACTTCACTTTCGACTTCTTCGACTTTGTCGCCGTTAACGCGTTCAACAAGGCAGGTCGCGCCCAGCGGCAAATGCAGACCAGAGGCTTCAAGCACCAGTCCGGTCGCGCGAGTCAGGCGCCCGTAACGACGCACGGTAGGCACCGTCGCGATCTTCTTCTCGAACGAATCCAGGGTAGTCAGCCAGCGAGAGAGTCGGTTCGTCATCACAACTCTCCCGGCGCAGCCAAGTGGCACAATTCATGCCAACGCGTTGCGATGCTGGCATCCAAATCGCCGTCTTCGGCGCTGACTTTACAGCCGCCCGGATGCAGTTGGTTATCAGCCAGTAGACGCCAGCCGTGCTGCGCCAGCGTCGGCCCCAGCTGTTTCTCCACCCTTTCCATATCGGACGGATGCACGCGTAAATTAGGCTTGCCGCTAAATAAAGGTTCTTGCTGAATCATCTGCTGTATCTGATTAAGCAAAGCCGTACCATCGCAGACCGGTGCCTGACCCAAGACCTGCCTGGCCGCGGTCAGCGCCATCTGCATCAGACGTGCGGTAATGACGCTGTCCAGCGAGTCGAGCGTTTGCTGGAATTCGGTCACCATCTGCTGCATCTGCTCAGTCAGCTTTTCCTGCCGCTGTTGCTCTTCCTGTGCACCCTGCTGACGGCCTTCGGCCAGGCCGATTTGGTAACCCTCGTCGTAGCCCTTTTGCTGACCGTCTTTATAGCCAGCATCTTTGGCTTTCATCTGAACCTCTTCGCGCAGCAGCTCGAGTGACTCCAACGCCTCAACCGGAGAAGCTTCTTCTTCCTTCGAGTAGGATGGCGCCGCCTCTTCCTGCCGAGCCGACGGCGGCGGCGCCGCCAAATCGGTCAGCGTCCAGGGACGCCAGGGTAAATCATTGGTATTAGACATACGCATCCTCGCCGCCGCCGATGATTATCTCACCGCTGTCCGCCAGACGACGAACGATAAGCAGGATAGCTTTCTGTTCGTTTTCGACCTGAGACATACGAACCGGTCCACGCGTCGCCAGGTCGTCGCGCAGGATTTCTGCGGCACGCTGGGACATGTTGCGCAGGAACTTCTCACGCAGCGGCTCTTCCGCACCCTTCAGGGCTATCAGCAGGGACTCGGACTCCACTTCCTGCAATAGACGCTGAATACTGCGATCGTCCACGTCGACCA
The DNA here is from genome assembly GCF_015999465.1 of Lonsdalea populi. Classification (NCBI taxonomy): domain Bacteria; kingdom Pseudomonadati; phylum Pseudomonadota; class Gammaproteobacteria; order Enterobacterales; family Pectobacteriaceae; genus Lonsdalea; species Lonsdalea populi. The sequence continues at coordinate 1,484,285 of NZ_CP065534.1, read as the reverse complement.
GGTTTTCGAACAGGAACATTTCGTCGATGATTTTCTGCGCCAGTTCGCCGTCGAACTCGCGAACGGCGTCGATGACCGCCTCTTCCTGCTGCGTTTTCATCAGGTTGATGATCTCAGCCGCAGTACGAATGCCCCCCATCTTGCTACGTTTGAGGTTCTGTCCGTCCAACAAGCCGTTCAACACTTCGGTCAATTCAGCCAGAGCCGCCGGCTGTACGCCGCCGAAGGTAGCGATACGCAACATCACATCGTTGCGCAAACGCTCGTCGAACAACGCCAAAATATCGGCAGACTGAGCGCGTTTGAGGTGAATAAGGATGGTGGCGATAATCTGCGGATGCTCATCTTTAATCAGATCAGCCGCAGACTGCGGCTCCATAAAGTTGAGCGTTTCCATCCCGGAGGAGGTTTCTTTGCTTTCCAGAATATCTTCCAGCAAAGTCGATGCACGCTCTTCACCCAGCGCTTTGACCAGAACGGAACGCAGATAATCACCTGCGTTGACGCTCAGTGCCGCGTACTGCTCTGCGGAAACTTCGAATTCTTTCAGCACTTCCATCAGTTGCTGATTGGACACCTGTTTCATGTTCGCCATGGCGGCACTCAGGTGCTGAACTTCACGCGTGGAAAGATGCGTGAAGACTTCAGCAGCGCGGTCTTCGCCGATGGTCATCAGCAAAATAGCGCTCTTTTCAGTTCCAGTCATACTCATAGTTCCGTACTCATCCATTGGCGAATTACCAGGGCGCACACGCGAGGATCGTTCTCGGCCATATCGCGAATGCGCTGGCTTTGAAGCTCAGTATTGACGCGCTGTTGCGATTTACGCTGCAGGTCTTGCTCTTCTTTGCTGAGCTTGACGATCACGTCAGCATCGCTTTCCTGACCGCCGGATAAACTTTCCGCCATGGCTTGCTGCTCTTTCTTCTTGAGCTGCAACTGCGGGCGTACCATTTTGCGCCACAGGATCCAGGCCACAATCAGGACAAACAGCCATTTACCTGCGCTAATCAGCAGATCAAAGAAGGCTTGCTTCTGCCAGAAGGGCAATTCGCTGGCGATATCATTCGATTCCGTAAACGGCGCGTTGACCACGTTGATGGTATCTCCGCGCTCACTTGAGAAGCCCATGGCTTCGCGCGTCAGCGACTCGATCTGCTTGATCTGCTCTTCGCTTAACGCAGCGGATTTACCTTCAGCGTTAGGCGCGTAGTTGACGACAACCGCAACGGAAAGACGCTGTACGGTACCGGCGCTTTGCTTGGTATGACGAATGGTGCGGTCGACCTCATAGTTAATGGTCTGGTCGCGGCGGTTGTTGGAAGACTGTATGCCGCCGTTCGCCCCGCCTTGGTTCGCACCATTTGCACCGTTCGCGTTGTTGGCGCCGTTGGCGTTCGGCTGCTGTTGTCCGTTTGCATTGTTCTGCGCGCCGTTTGCATTATTGCCAGCATTGGGTGCCACAATCGGTGCCGCCGGCGTGACAGGAGGCTGATTCGATAAAGCCCCAGGTACGCCGCCGACGTTTCTTCCGCCCAACTGTTCGCTCTGGCTAGACTGCTGAGAACGAACCGCTGCCTGATTCGGAGCCTGGTTCGGCTGGTACTGCTCATCCGTCTGCTCACGGTTGGAAAAGTCGATCTGGGCAGTCACCTGCGCATGGACGTTGCCGGTCCCGACAATCGGCCCCAGGATGGCTTCAATACGACGTTGGAAGCGGTTTTCCACTTCGTTGGCGTATTTCAGCTGCGCCGCGTTCAGATCACGACCCGTACCGTCCGTTTGCGTCAGCAGTCGGCCATTCTGGTCGACGACGGTCACATTGTCCGGCGGTAGGCCAGCGACGCTGCTGGACACCATATAGACGATGGCGTTGATCTGACCTTCATCCAGCGCACGGCCCGGCTGTAAATTCAACGTCACCGATGCAGAAGGCGATTTTTGTTCACGCACGAACAAGGAAGGCTTCGGGATCGCCAGATGAACCCGCGCTTTTTGCACAGGGCCCAGCGTCTCCATCGTTCGGGACAGTTCTCCTTCCAAAGCTCGCTGGTAGTTGACCTGCTCGCTGAACTGGCTGATGCCGAACTTTTCCTGGTCAAGTAACTCAAAACCCACCGAGCCGCCTTTAGGCAGCCCCAATTGTGCGAGTCTCAACCGGGTTTCATAAACATTTTCCGCCGGGATCAGTAAAGCCCCGCCATTGTCGCTGAATCGATAGGGAATGTTCATCTGCGTTAGCTGGGTGACGATCTCCCCGCCGTCGCGATCGTTAAGATTGCTGTAAAGCACTCTATAATCAGGACTTTTCGCCCACAGAACTAGTGCTGTAATAACAGCCACAGCAAAAGCTGCGGCGATTAATAGAGGTACTTTCGGATTAGCACGCAGCCGGTTAAGCACAGCAGTAAATCCGTTAACACTCATTGCGGGCGAACTGCTTTTAGCGGAGCTCATGCACTATTCCTGCCAATTAACATCTTGATAGTTATTAATAAAAACAAAACATACTCCCTGAATAAGCAACGGTTGTTCTCAACAGCAACACCCGCCTTTGAGATTTGGGCGATATATTATTTATCCCAGAGGGCCAATTCTATAGGTGAATTAGCCAAGGTTTTTAGGCCTATTTAGAGGCTTAGGGTTGCTGGTATTCTGCTAAAGTTATTGCCTGTAAATAATTGGTCACAGAGAAAACCCGAGGGTTTAAATGTCTATACAGGGAATTGAATCTGTCGTTCAGCAGTTGCAAAGCGTAGCACTTCAGTCAACCGGCAGTGCTTCAACAGCTATTGCGGCACAGCAAAGCGGCTTTGCGGACGAAATGAAATCCGCACTAGGAAAAATCAGCGAACAACAAATCACAGCACGCGCACAGGCTCAGAAATTCGAACTGGGTGAAGAAGGCGTAGCGCTGAATGACGTGATGGTCGACCTGCAAAAAGCGTCAATTTCAATGCAGATGGGTATTCAGGTGAGAAATAAACTGGTGTCCGCTTACCAGGAAATTATGAATATGTCGGTATAAAACCAGACAGCGGCATTGGCGTACCTCAGCTATTATCCATCCCAATATAATCGTCCTTCGGGTTATTCGCTTTCGCATAACCTGGTCCTATACCGCGCGAAATACTCCTTCAGCCTGTTTTTATGGCAGGTATTGTTTTTAAACGCCGTGGATTTAATTTCCGCTCATCTGTTTTTGAAATCGACTAAATACGCCTAAGACGCTTTGTGTGGCTATTTCATTTGTATTTTGGTGAAAGGAGGCGCGGACGCTTAAGGCATGCGAACATTTAGCCATTTAATCCGACCTATCGTCAGCAATATCTCGTTTAAAGTAAGGGGGGGAGGAGCCTGTCTTCAGGCGTTGTGCAGGAGTCAACTTCAGAGAGTGCCTCGCCGGCAGGCGCATTAGCCGACGAGACAAAAAAACATTGGAAACGGCTGGGCTACTCTTTGCCGCCGCCAGGCAACATGGAATCATGATCGGCGAATTTATGGTAGGCGGCATTCACCGACTGCTGCCTGACCGATTGACCGATGAGTCCCTTTAACTCATTCATGCGCGACTCAAGGAGTTGAGTAATCAGCGTTTCGTTATTCAGTATAGTATCGAGGCACTGCTTGATTTTACGCTGTTCAACGCTGGAAACTGCATTGTTGTATTCGATCAAAACCGGAAGGCGTCCAACCACTTCAAGATAAGACTGCTCAACTTCGATCAATTCCGCCCATTCTGCTTTTTTTGCAAGTGACAGCATACGTTCGCTTAACTCGAGGATTCGCTGATAACAGGCAAGAACTGATTGACTGGCTTCCATTATGGTTTCCTGACTTACACTGTTGGTTATGTTTAACGCAAGGCGGCAAAACTAAAACTGTGCCGTATACAAAGCTGTTCCGATGATATTCCCGGCACAGACGAAAGCTAAATCACGAATCAATCAGCAGCGTTATTTTTTTCAGGACTTATTTCTTTCCAGGAGTCGGCAATGCCTCGTAGTAGCTCCGTTATATTCTCAAGTAGCGCACGATCGTTATGCAGATTGGCATGAAGCAGCTGGCGGATCATATAGTCGTAAAGCTGCGCCAGGTTCGTGCTGATCTCTCCGCCTTTCTCCATATCTAAAGAAGCCAGCAGCCCACTGTCAATAATTCTGATGGCTTTGGTAATCGCATTACCCTTTTCCACGGTGTCGCCCTGCTCCATGAAGATATCCGCACGAATTAGGGCGCTGATGGCGCCATCAAACAACATGGTAATCAGTTTATGCGGGCTGGCGCTCATCACACCACTTTCCAAACCGACCTGTGCATAAGCCTGCGAGCCATACATCATTGCCATAATCTTTCCTTACTACACGTTAACTGCTGGAGCTGTTACTTAGCTGTTCAAACGCCGTCGTCAGGTAGTCACCTGTGCTGTTCAACTGCTGCACCAATACGTCCAGCTTGGTGAACTGGGTTCTGTAGCGGCTCATAATATTCTCGATGCTACTCTGCACATCAGTATATTGTGTCTTCAGCTTATCAATAATGGAGGTGATACCTGATTCCGCATTATCGATTAATCCTTTACTTTTCGTATAAGTCGATACGGTGGAGACCAGTTGTGTTGCAAGCCCCGTGGTTTTGCCGTCGCCCATGAAAAACTTACCGACTTCAGTACCGTTATCCGTCAACGCATTAACCAGCGTGGTGTTGTCGATGATCAGCGTTCCACGCACAACGTTTCCGGTCGTGGAGTCCGTCGTGGTACTCAGCGACACCCCCATCTCAGAAAGGACCTTGAAGGTATCGCTGCTTTGCGCTGAGCTGATAATCGTTTTCAGCTGATTCTTGATACTGCTTAGCGTTGAGTCCCCAACCAGAGCACCATTGCTCGTAGACTGAGATTCCCCTGCGCTCACGCTGCTGTAGGCGCTCAACGATGCGAACGAAGTCAACAGCGTGTTATAAGCACTGACCCAGTCGGTGATCGCACTGGCTGCATCCGTAACGCTTTTGCTCACCACCAGGTTTTCCGACGAACTGGAAACCGAATTCAACGTCAGCGTCACGCCTTCCGTCGGAACATCGGTCACGGTATTACTGCTACGTTCAATAGCGATGCCGTTAACCGTCAGTTCGGCGTTTTGCGCCGCAACCTGCTGGGTCATCCCGTTGGACGATGAGGTGCTGTCATATCCCAGAATACTGTTCAACGTGCTGTCGTTTGAGCTCACGCTCATCGTTGACGTTTCGCCGGTCGTATCGGAGGTCAACGTCAGCTGATAGCTGCTGTCACCAGACTGTACGATACTTGCGGTGACGCCTGCCTTGGCGGAGTTAATGGCGCTGGCGATGCCGGAAAGCGTGGTCTGAGCGTTGGTCAGCGCGATGTTAACCGCACTACCGCTACCGACCTGTAGAGTCAGGTTGCGCGTCGTCAGGCTGCTGTCGCCCAGTTGCGTGGTTTTGCTCGTCTGCGCACTGGTCGCCAACGTCTGAGCCGTCGCCAGCTGAGTCACTTTTACCGCGTAAGATCCCGTGGTGGCGCTGGACGTCGCCGTACTCGTAAACGCGGTGTTAGTTGAGGTTTTTTTCGTAGCGTAAAGTGAACTGTCGTTCAGCTTCTGCGTTGCCGTTGAGAAGGTTTCCAGCGAGCTCTGCAGCGTACCGTAGGCCGTGAGTTTAGACTCATAGCTGGTTTGTTTGTTCGTGATCGCGGTAAGTTTCTGGTCTTCGACCCCCTGCAGAGACTCCAGAATTCCAGTCAGATCCAAGCCAGAGCCCACGCCCAACGATGTAATTAATCCGGTGGTGGAGCTGGTGGTACTCGCTGAAGTAGAACTGGTCGTGCTAGATGTCGTAGCCATATCCTCTTACCCCTTAATAAATGTGTTCGTCGATCCAAATAAATTATCGGCAGTGTTTTTTAAAAGTTTATGCGACTGTCAACATTTAGAAGATAAATATTACAAGGGGCTGGCAGCGCACCAATCTTGAACGGAACAGGTGCCTACACTGTCTGTCTCAATTGCTTATGACAAATCAAAGGCCCTGGGCGTTAAATAAAAAAACGGCCGTATCGCCTGCTATTAACAGGACGATACCGCCTAAACAAATACGCCCGGTTTAAGCGTATTCCAAAATTTGAAGCTAATTAACTATTCATCTCAAACAGCGACATGCCTTTCATCGACGAGAATGTGCTCTGCGCTGCCTGTAGCGCCACCTGCTGCATGGTGACATTGGAAATCATTTCGTACATATCATCGACATCAGACCCTTTCAGGCTGGTCATACGGTCTGAATAAATCAGGTCACGGCTGTCGCCTATGCTGTCTAATGTCGTTAACTCATTTAACTTGCTGCCGACGGAAGCCTGCACGGTCAATACGTTATCCAAAGAGTTGGACATGCCACGATTGGCCTTGTCGAACATCGCGACGTAAGAATCGGTGATCGTGGTGTCATCACCCGTATCGTCCAGGGGAATATCCAGCGCTGTTAAAGCGGTATCGATGCTGTTAAACATGTTGATTTCGCTGTCAGAACCGTCCGGCTCAGTTTTATAGCCCGCCGCCAGGCTCATAAAAACGGTTGTACCGGTATCGCCCGTCGTCATGGTACGGCTGGCATCCACCTTTTGACTCACGGAGCTATCGCTGCCGACATAGGAGACGTTGCCATCGCTGTCTTCGACGAAGGGTGCCGTGTCGGTTTTGTAACCGGCAAAGATGTAGTTGCCGTTACTGTCCGTCGTATTGGCCAACGTCAACAGCTGATCTTTGTAGCCCTGTAGTTCAGTTTTCATTGACTGACGATCGGAGTCGCTGTAAGTCGTGCTCGCCGCTTTAACCAGCAGAGTCTGAACGTTTTGAATCACGTCAGTGACCTGATCCAGCACCGTCGATTCCAGAGACAGGTTGCTGGTCGCCGTATCGCGAGCGGTAGCAAACTGTTCGTTGGTTGACTGAGATTGCGCCAGCACAACGGCCTGCGCCGAAGCGATAGGATCGTCCGATGGTTTGTTGACCAGCTTTCCATTGGACAAATCTAACGACGCGCTTTGGAATTTGGAGTAGGCGTTCGTAATGCTTTGCATGTTCTGCTGGTAAATCATCGATGAGCTAAGACGCATAACACAGTCCTTAAATTGAATTTATACATTATCTTTCAATAAATTAGTGAGACATCAGTTATCCTGAAATTGCAGCCAGCAGGGAATCGAAAATGTTTCCGGCAGTGGACAATATTTTGGCGTTTGCCGTGTAGTACTGCTGATAACGCTGCAGGTCGACGTACTCTTCATCCAGGTTAACCCCGGAGATAGACTGCTGTTTCTCTGTCAACTGATCCACGATGCTTGATTGCGTTGTACTGTTGGTATCAGCGCTTTGCGTCTTCACACCAATTTCACTGACCAGCGAGGCATAGGCTTCGCTAAAGGTGGCGTTGCCGTTCACCTGATTGCTGTCTTGCAGCGCCAGCAGCGCAGCCGCGTTGCGGTTATCGCTCTCACCGGTACTGGAATCATTAAGCGCGGCGGCGATCTTCGCCGTGTCAGTGATGACCATGCTCATATTGGTGATCACTTCGCTGACGGTATTCAGCGTAAATTTGTCGCCGGAACTAGCGGTACCGCTGACTGCGACCTCAACGCCATCGAAACTTAGCGTCGTGTTGCCGCTATCATCGGTACCCGTCGTGTAATCGACGCTGGCACCGTCAGACGTGCGCGTGACGCCCCACGCTCCGTTCGTGTACTTCAGCGTATAGTCGCTGGCCTTGACCGCCGTTGTATCGGTATATGTCGCTGTTAAAGCGGCGCTACCTTTATTATTGGTGTTGCTGATGACGCTGGGCTGAGTGAAGCTAAAGAAATCCGTCCCCACGTCGCCGTCCAAATCAACGCCTTCTTTATGTTGGGCGTTGAAGCTGCTAGCGAGCGTCAGCGCGAGCTGTCCCAGTTGATTTCGAGCCGAGTCCAACGTTTCGGTGCGGAATGTAAGCAGTCCGCTGACGCTACCGCTTTCGAGCGAAGTTGAACTTAGTTGAATCGGGCCGCTGATAGCGTTGTCGTAAGCCACTTCCGTCCTCGACGGATCGTCTGGAGACGTCACGGTGACCAAATCATAGGAAGCGTTGCCCTGTACCAGGGTCATACCGTTAGCCAGGCTCACGCTGACCATGCTGTCCTGCGTGGTGGTAGTGACGCCGACATAGTTGTTCAGTTCGTTAATCAACTGGTCACGCTGATCGAGCAGTGCGTTCGCAGAGCTGGAGCCGCTGCCGAGCTGAACGATTTTTTCGTTCAGATTCGCGATCTGCTTCGAGTAGGTGTTGATCTGATCCACGCTGGTTTTCAACGCAGCATTGATGGACGAATCCATATCCTGCAGATATTTATCGGTGCTGCTGAACTGATTCACCATACTCTGCGCACTGCTGATCACCGTCTGACGCGCAGAGGCATCGCTCGCATTGGTGCTGAGCGACTGTATGGAAGAGAAGAACGAAGACATTAGCGTGGACAGACTGTTGTCGCTGTCGGACAGCAAGTTGTCGATCTGCGAAACCTGCTCGGAATAGACTTTCGTACCCGCATAGTTGCTGGACGCAGCACGCAGCTGATTGGTCACCAAGGAATCATAGGCCCGGTCGACGGAAACAATATTTACGCCATTACCGATGGTGCCGTAAGGCTTTTGCGTACCGGCATTTTGCGCCAGAGACACGCTCTGTCGGCTATAGCCATCAGTGTAAGCGTTACTGATGTTGTTGGACGAAGTGCTAAGAGCCACATTCGCAGCTTTCAGGCCTGACGACGCAATGTTAATCAATGAACTGGCCATGAAATTTCCTTTAATAACAAATTCTAACCGGCAATGGTGTCTGATAAAGTTATCGGCTAGGCTTAGATAAACTTGAGCAAGAAATCACAAAATAAAAGCGGTTTAAAATAAGTTACTTATGTCGTGTGTATACGCCTTCACCGCTTTCTCTGTCGTATTCTTAATCTGTCCGATAATTTGCACCAGTTTGTCTCCATAACGCGGATCGGTCGCATAGCCTGCCCTTTGCAGTTCATACGCCGCCGACTCCGCGCTATTCGCATTCACAACGCCTTTATAGCGGGCGTTGTCGGTCAGCAGGGAGATGTAGTCGTTGATGGAATCCAGATACGAGTCGTAAACACGGAACTTCTCTTTGACCTTGTAAGCCCGACCGTTTTCAAACTCGGTCGTCATGATCTCTGTGACTTTTCCATCCCAGTTACTGCCCGCTTTCACGCCGAACAGGTTGTGGCTGGGTTTACCGTCACTGGTGGTGATTTCGCGTTTACCCCAGCCTGACTCCAGCGCGGCCTGAGCCATAATCAGGTGGTGAGGAATGCCGGTTTTCAGGCTCGCAATCATGGAAGGCATCGATAGATGGTTTGTGAAGTCTTCCGAAGACGGCGGCAATTCCGGCGCCGCTTTTGTTGAACGTTCACCGTCCTGATTCGTGCGTTTTAAAAACTCGCCCATCAGCGCTGGCGGGAACGCGGACGACGTCAGAAAATCATCTTTGCTGACGGGCATCGGCGTGGTGCCCACCCCGTTGCCAATCGGCTCGTTCGCGTTGCGGCTGAGCTGTTTCACCATCATGTCGGCCAATCCCAGACCTTTCGCTGACAGATCCTGTGCGACCTGTTGGTCATACATGCTGGTGTACAGCCGGGTCTGATCGCTGCTCAGTAACCCCTCTTGCGGCAATGCGGAACGCATGCTTTTCAGCATCATGCTGACGAAGAGGCCTTCCACCTGCCGCGCCACATTTTTAAGTGCGGAAGGCTCGTTTTTCACCGCATCATTACGCAGCTTGTTCAGCGACTTGACGTCATAGGCTGCGGACGCCTGGTCGACCGAACTCGTGTTATCGAGTTTCATTATTAGATGATCTCCACGTCCGCCTTGATGCAGCCTGCACTATGCATTGCCTGGATAATGGACATCAGATCCATCGGCGTCGCGCCCAATGAGTTCAACGCTCGCACCACGCTGTTTAAATTGGTACCCGCATTTACTCGCTGAAGTGCGCCCCCTTCCTGACGCACATCGATCTGCGTCTGCTGGGTGACCACCGTTTGCCCTCCGGCCAGCGGCGTGTTCGGCTGATTCACATTTTGCTGATTGTTGACCGTCACAGACAGACTGCCCTGCGCGATAGCACAAGAGTCGAGCGTCACGTTGCGGTTCATCACCACCGAGCCGGTACGCGAGTTAATGATGATCTTCGCATCCATTTCGCCGGTATTAATGTTGATATCCTGAATCTGCGCCAGGAAACGAACCTGGGATGAGCTACCTGAGGGCAACGTCACTTCCACGGTACGTCCATCAAGCGGTCTGGCCACGCCGGAGCTGTTGTACTGATTGATGGAGTCACTGATCCGCTGCGCCAGGCTGAAGTTTTCCTGCTTCAACTGCAGCGTGATGTTATTGGAAGCACCGAAAGTAGTAGGCAGCTCGCGCTCAATGGTTGCGCCGCCGTTGATTCGGCCGCCGGACAACTGATTTACCTTGACCTGGCTGCCCCCGGAAGAGGCGCCGGCGCCGCCGACCAGCATGTTGCCCTGCGCCAACGCGTAGACCTGATTATCGACGCCCTTCAGCGGCGTCATCAGCAGCGTGCCGCCGCGCAGACTCTTCGCGGATCCCAAAGATGAAACGACAACGTCGATTTTCTGACCGGCGCGAGCGAACGCAGGGTAGTTTGCGGTCACCATCACCGCCGCGACGTTTTTCAACTGCATGTTGGTGCCGCTGGGAACGGTTATCCCCAGTTGCGACAGCATATTGGTCAAACTCTGCGTCGTAAAAGGCGTCTGAGTGGTTTGGTCGCCCGTACCGTCAAGACCGACAACCAGGCCGTATCCAATCAGCGGGTTATCACGTACGCCTTGAATATCAACCAAATCACGTAAACGCTCGGCGTGTGCTGATGACAAGAGCGTCAGTGATAATGTGATAAATGAAAAAATAAGGTGACGAACCCGCATGTTTAACCTCTTAAAATGGTGAAACGTTCAGGAAGAAGCGCTGCAGCCACCCCATTTCCTGGGCTTCATTGATATAGCCTTTGCCGACGTATTCAATCCGGGCGTCAGCAACCTGCGTGGAGACCACGGAGTTCGACCCGGTAATTGTTCTTGGATTTACGATGCCGGAGAAGCGGATGAACTCCGCCCCCTGGTTAATGGCGATCTGTTTCTCGCCCACCACCTTCAGGTTGCCGTTGCTCAACACGTCTTTCACCGTCACCGTAATCGTGCCGGTAAAGGTGTTTCTCGCGGTGGCGCCGCCAGCGCCGGTGAAGTCGTTTGTCCCTTGGATGTCGAAGTCGGTGCGCTGGTTGCCAAACAGTCCCTGCAACAGGCGAGGTGCTGTCGTTACCCCCAGCGTTCCCGCACCATCGCGGGACGAATTTGCCGTGGAGCTTTTACTGGCGCTGACGTTTTCCTGCAGGGTGATTGTCAGAATATCTCCGACATTACGGGGACGACGGTCCTCGAACAGCGGCTGATAACCGTAGTTCATGGGCTGAACCGTCTGAAATATCGAGCCGTTGGTGACAACCAGATTAGGCGGAGCAGGCTGTGCCGTCGTTTCGCCTTCCACCAGCTCTTTGTGCGGGAAATAGGCGCATCCGGCCAGTGAAGCGCATACCGCCAGCATCACCATCGGGGCGACCCCATTTTTCCACCCGGTACAACATAGGCGAAGGCCGCGCAAGCGCGGTACGTTCACTTCTTTTCTCATTAACACCATAAATGCGCTTTCTTAAATTTGCGTAAGCCGCTGCAGCATGGCATCAGAGGTCGACACCGCCTTACTGTTTATCTCGTAGGCACGCTGTACTTGGATCATATCCACCAGTTCTTCCGCCACGTTGACGTTAGAGGTTTCGACATAACCCTGATAAAGCACGCCTGAGCCGTTCTGACCCGGAGTGGACTCTGTCGGCGCGCCGGAACTCTGGGTTTCCTGATACAGGTTTTCTCCCAGGCTCTGCAAGCCGGTCGGGTTGATAAACGTGCTCAGCGTCAATTGGCCTATCTGCGTGGCGGCAGCCTGACCTTGTTCAGTCACGCTGACCACACCATCACGAGCTACCGTCATCGATATCGCGGTGTCGGGAACCGTAATCGCCGGCTGAACCTGATAACCGCTGGACGTTACCATCTGACCATTCGCGTCCAACTGGAAAGAACCGTCGCGGGTATAGGCCGTGGTGCCATCCGGCAACAGAACCTGGAAAAAGCCCTGACCGTTGATAGCGATGTCTTTGGTGTTTTCCGTCTGCTCCAAATTACCCTGGCTGTGCAAACGCTCCGTCGATACCGGGCGAACCCCTGTGCCCAACTGCAGACCCGAAGGCAGCGTGGTTTGTTCGGAAGACTGAGCGCCGGGCTGACGCACCGTTTGATACAGCAGATCTTCGAAAACCGCGCGCTGACGTTTAAAGCCATTGGTGCTGACGTTAGCCAGGTTGTTCGAGATGACATCCATGTTGGTTTGCTGAGCGTCAAGCCCGGTTTTTGCGATCCACAGTGAACGAATCATAGTGTTACCCTTAAAATTGATTAACTAACAGACAGCAGCTTGTTCGCACTCTCAGCGTTCTGATCGACGTTCGTGATCACTTTCATCTGCATTTCAAAGCGCCGGGCGCTATTGATCATGTCAACCAGCGTTTCCGTCGTATTCACGTTGCTGCCTTCGAGGACGCCAGGCATCACTTTCACTGTGTCATCCGCCGGCAGTGCGTTGCCAACTTGCTGCTGAGCCTGCGGGGAAAGGTGAAACAGACCGTCATCGCCTCGAACCAGTTGATTCGGTTCCGATTTGACCAGTTTCAACGCGCCCGCAGCCCCTACCGTATTCGGCGCATCGCCGTCGCCCAGAGAGGATATGGTCCCGTCCGCAGCGATAGTGACGCTGGATTGTACCGGCACCGTCAGCGGACCGTCGTCGCCGACCACCGGGTAGCCTTGAATAGTCAGCTGACCGGTTTCGTCGATCTGAATAGCGCCGTTTCGGGTATAGGCCTCTTCGCCGTTAGGTAGCTGTACAGCCAACCAACCGTCGTCTTGCACCGCCACATCCAGAGGACGAGACGTATAGTTCAGCGGCCCCTGAGACATGTCGGCACCCGGAGTCGACGCCACGACCAACGTGCGCGTCGGTAGCGTAGGGCCCTCGACGGGCACCGCGCGCATGGCGTTTAACTGCGCCCGGAAACCGGGCGTCGACACATTGGCCAGGTTGTTGGCGATGACCGACTGCTGTTCCATCGTCTGGCTAGCAGCGCCCATCGCTGTATATATGGCGTGATCCATATCGTTACCTTGTGTGGCTTAATTAACGCAGGTTGACCAGCGTATTCAGGATGGAGTCCTGTGTTTTGATGGTCTGGGCGTTGGACTGATAGTTACGCTGGGCAACGATCATATCGACCAGCTCAGATCCGATATCGACGTTGGAGGATTCCAGCGCTCCACTGGTCAGAGACCCCAGCAGGCCAGTGCCCGCAGTACCAAGAGAGGCTTCACCAGACGATGACGTCGCACTCCAGACGTTGTCCCCTTCAGACTTCAGGCCCTGGCTGTTGGAGAACGTGGCCAGCACGATCTGACCCAGCAACTGAGTCTGTCCATTTGAGTAAGTCCCACTGATGGTGCCGTCATCATTGATGGCGTATTCGACCAGGTTACCCGTGGTGTAGCCGTTCTGCGTTTTGCTCAGCTCGGAGCTGCTCGCGTTCTGCTGGGTAGAACCGACAAAGTCGATTGAGAATGTGTTAGCCGCAGAGCCGTTCAGTGAATTGGTCGTCACATTAAACGCCGTCGTGCCAGTCAACTGACCGCTGGTGCTGAAGTTCAACGTTCCCAGATCCTGCGCGGTGGCGGTGCTGTCACTGCTGTCCAGCGCGTGCACTTCCCAGGTATTGTCAGCCGTTTTGGAGAAGTACAGGTTCATCACATGGGTGTTCCCCAGGCTATCGTAGGTCGTCATGGACTTGGTCCAGCTGTAGGTGCTGGAATCGGTCGCATCGAACGTGGTGCCTGCGGCCAGCGCCGTGGTGCTGGAGTTCAGGTTGGCGACATAGGTAGAAGTCGAGGTCTGCTGAGCGGCGATCGAGCCGGCAGAGATATTGATCGTGGTCGGTTCTGCACCCGCAGCGATGCTCGGCGGCGTCCCGGTGACGGCGTACCCCGTCACGTAGTAACCGGTTTTGGTGGTCAGGTTACGATCCGCGTCCAGCTGGAATTCGCCGTTACGCGTGTAGTAAACCGAACCAGCATCATCCGCAACGCGATAAAAGCCATTGCCCGAGATGGCGACATCGGTGCCCACGTCGGTATTTTCGATCGTACCGTCGTTAAAGTTCTGAGTCACGGCGGCGACTTTAACGCCCAGGCCTACTGCAGAATCAGCGAAAATATCTGCGAAAGAGACCGTTGCGCCTTTAAAGCCCGTCGTCTCAGAGTTGGCGATGTTGTTGCCGATGACATCCAGATTGCTGGAGGCAGCATTTAATCCGCTGACCGCTTGCGAAAAACCCATTTGGAGGTGCTCCTAAAATTAGTAGTTTGCTGTGTGTTGTCTTAGGCGGCTGGTCTGCTTGTCAGCCGCACGATTCACAATCAAATAATTTGTTTGACGTCGCTCAGCGACGCAGTGCCTGACAGGCCCAAGTTAAGCACGGCTTCCGAAGAGTCCGTGTTAACGCCGTAGACCAGCGCATATTTCAGCGGCGTGGCTGTCACGCTGACACCATCGGAACCGGTCGCCGACACCGTGTAGGTGTAAGTGCCGGCGTCGACGGTGCCGCCGCTGTCGTTAGTGCCATCCCAACTGTAGGTCTGTACGCCGGCGCTTTGAGCACCAAGAGCTACGGTTTTCACCGTATTACCGCTGGAGTCTTTAATAGTTACATTCACGTCCGTAGCCGCATTAGCCAGTTCGACGCCAAATGCGGTTGTGGAGCTGTCCGAGCCAACCACGATACTATTGCCCTGAATCAAAACACCGTTGCCAATCAGAGAGCTGGCTTGCAACGTCTCGGAGGTATCCAACTGGCTGGAAATAGATCCCAGCGTGGTGTTCATATTTTCGATGCCGCTCAACGTACTAATCTGTGCGAGCTGCGTGGTCAGTTGACTGTTATCCATCGGATTGGTCGGGTCCTGGTTCTGCAACTGCGCAACCAATAAGGTCATAAATTCATTTTGCAGGTTCGCACTGCTGCTCGTACTGGACGAGCTGCTGGTTGTGCTGATCTTGCTGGTATCTGTCGATTCGGTAAGTGAAACTGAGACGCTCATGGCTGCTCTCCTACGTTGTTATTGGCCTAATGTCAGCGTTTTCTGCATCAACGATTTGGCCGTGTTCAGCACTTCCACATTTGCCTGGTAGCTGCGGGATGCGGAAATGGAGTTCACCATTTCCGCAGTAACATCCACATTAGGCATACGCACGTAGCCACGTTCATCAGCCAGAGGATTTCCCGGTTGATAAACCAGCTTGTCCGGAGAGGTATCTTCAACGACGTCGTCAACCTGCACGCCGCCGATAGCCTGTCCGTCTGGAGCAGCCACTTTAAATACGACCTGCTTGGCGCGGTATGGCTCGCCATCGGGTCCGGTCACACTGTCCGCATTCGCCAGATTGCTGGCGCTCACGTTCATACGCTGGGACTGCGCGGTAAGCGCAGAACCCGAAATTTCGAAGATATTAATGAGCGACATACGCGTTATTTATCCTGTAACACTGACATCATGCCTTTGATTTGGCCGTTTAACAGCGTAAGATCCGTTTGATATCGCAGACTGTTATCCGCGAAATTTGTCCGTTCTCTGTCCATATCTACGGTGTTCCCGTCAAGGGCCGGCTGATCGGGTACGCGATAGAGCAGATCTAAATCAGGCATTGACGTTGTAGATGCAGGGATATGCCGGGTCGACGTTGTGGCTAATGACATGGTCGTACCGGTTGCGCGACCTTGCTTCAGGGCTTTATTTAGCTCGCTGGAAAAGTCGATATCCCGAGCCTGATAGCCCGGCGTATCCGCATTCGCGATATTCGCAGAAAGGATTTCCTGGCGCTGAGCCCGTAAATTCAACGCCTCCTGCTGGAAGCGGAACGATGCATCTAATTTGTCAAGCATGCTTTCCCTCAGGAAAAGTAATTAAAGAAGAGTGACAATAGACAGGATAAACTTCGCGCGGCAACTTTATCGCCGGAATAGACGGGAAATGAGTGGCTATTTTCTCGTTTGGCACAGACCGCATCTCTGTAAACTTCACAGGCGATGTTGTGTACTTCAGCGATAGGCTCGACGACATTTGAGAAAACGGACGGGGTATATTGATGGGATTTTCGCGCAAAACAATCTTATGTAAGATTTTTTTCCTTATCTCACTGACCCCGGCCGGGGCCGCTGACCGCGACCAAATTACGGCTCAAATTAAGACATTCATTCAGGGACAGCTCGACATCCCCTCCGCTGAAGTCAATGTCATCGTCAAAACTCCGGTCGAAAAACTCGAATTATGCTCTGAACCTCAGCTGTCGTTGCCCTCAAGAAAGAAAATCTGGGGCACCCTCAGCATCCGAGCCATGTGCGGTACCCATCGCTATTTTCTGCAGACCAATGTTCAGGTGACGGCGCCTTACCTTGTCGCCACCCGTCCGATACCGCCCAAACAGAAAATCCTGGCTGAAGACGTGGCGCTTCAACACGGCCGACTTGACGCATTAAGCGTAATGCCGCTGGCGAATCCCGCTCTCGCCGTCGGTGCCGTCAGCATTCGTATGATCGGTGCAGGGCAGCCCATTGCTGCCAGCATGCTGCGAAATCCCTGGGCGGTAAAAATGGGCGATATCGTGAAAGTCGCCGTATCCGGAGACGGTTTCAGTATTGTCAGCGAAGGCAAATCCATGGACAACGCCACGCTCAATGACGCCGTCAGAATACGCATGGAGTCTGGACAAATTATTACGGGTACAGTGGCTGAAAAGGGACTGGTAAAAATTGTACAATAACTGTTAAAGCTTCGATTGAATCGTCCGATATAAGTATTCAGTCACTATACCGATATAATTTTTGTAAGTAGGGAGGCCATATGAGCATTGACAGTACTCGTCCGGTATCTGGAATAAAATCAGTTCAAAATACGGAATCAGATTTACTTCACAGCGTAAAAAATAAATCTACTTCATCAAGCAGCGCAGCAAGCACGCCCAGCCAGACGCAGGTTAGCCTAAGCGAGGCCCAGTCCAGCCTGATGCAGCCGAGCAGCCAGGACATCGATATGGAAAAAGTCGACACCCTTAAGCAGGCCATCAAGGATGGAAAGCTGGAAGTCGACGTGGGTAAAATCGCCGATGCGCTGTTGAGCGAAGTACAGACACCTTTCTGATTGGATTATTAAAAGGCAACGTTGGCCCATGCAAATAAATGAAGTTCTGGAACAGATGCTGAATAGCCTGGTGTCACTCAAAGACATTCTGTCTCAAGAGCAGGATGAATTGAGCGCGCGCCAGGTCAATCCGTCGTTTTTGCACCGGGTGACTGAGAATAAGAACGAGCAGTTGTCCATTCTCAAGCATTTTGATAACCAGCGCCTGGCGCTGGATGAGCAGTTGTCGGTTAAACCTCCCTACCCCCACTCGCCGGAGCTGAATGCTCAGTGGTCTCAGATTCACGAGCTGACGCGCGAGTTGAGCCAGTACAATCATCGCAATGGTCTATTGCTGAACGCGCACATGGAAAATAACCAGCAGTCGCTGGCCTTCCTGGAGCAGAAACAGCGTCAAGGCATCTATGGCCCGAACGGTCACACCGAGAACAGCGGTTCACATCTGGGCCGCAAGTTCAGCGTCTGAGACATCATCCAAATCAGTCGCGTTATTCTTTGGTGTAGTTGACTATCAGCTGGTATTTCGTCACTCGCATAGGCTGTCGCAAAGCGCCTTTGCCGGGGACATGAAATACCAGATAGAAAGGCGTTTCCGCCGATAATCCCGCGAACATCTCGGTACTTCCATTTTGCCCATTAAGACGAACACACTGTACAGGAATGCAGAGAGAGGCGTGCAATCCGGTTGAGTTACGTGTCAACAGCTCATAACGCCAGAGGACCGAGGTCAAAACGGCCCCTTTGGGGAAGGAGCCGTTGGAATGAAGTAGAACCGAGCGTTTGGCAACACCCTTCTGACTGATTAGCAGATTGGCACCTTCCCATACGGGATGCTTATCGGCGGCGCCAGCGATACCGGCCACCAACAACAGCATTATTGCAAAACGTTTCACTGCCCTGACCCGCCAATGACTGACGTCATGCGAATCTGACGGCTGTCGGTAATTTCCTGATTAGAAAGTACGACCAACTGCGGCAGGCTGCGGCGCAGGAATCGCGACAGTAGCGGGCGAAGCGCGTGCGTGACCAGCAAAACCGGCGGCGCGCCCAGCGCTTCCTGGTGTTGAACCGCGTCCTGAGCCTGCGCAAGCAGTCTTTCGGCCAGCCCCGGCTCCAAACCGCCGCCGTTCTGCATCGCCTGAAGCAGTACGCGCTCCAGTGACGATTCCAGACCGATCACCTGAATATCATCGTTACCCGGGAACCATTGCTGAGTAATGGCACGGCCCAGTGCCACGCGAACGACCACGGTAAGTTCGTTCGGGTCTTTCTGGATCGCAGCATGCTCAGACAACGTTTCCAGAATCGTACACATGTCACGAATGGACACACGCTCAGACAGCAGATTCTGCAGCACTTTGTGCAGCACCGTCAGCGTCACCACATTTGGAATAAAATCATCAGCCAGCTTAGGCATCTCCTTCGTGACGCGATCCATCAACTGCTGCGCTTCCTGACGACCAAACAGGTCGCTGGCATATACGTTGATCAAATGGTTCAGATGCGTCGCCACCACGGTACTGGATTCAACCACCGTAAAGCCTTGCGCCTGCGCCTGATCTTTCAGGGCGCTTTCGATCCATACGGCGGGCAAACCGAATGCGGGGTCTTTCGTAACCTCGCCCACCAGTTTACCTGCGGCGCTACCGGGATTAATCGCCATCCAACGCCCCGGATGCGCTTCACCACTCCCGATTTCAACCCCTTTCATCAAGATGCGGTAACCCGCGGGCTGCAGCTCGAGGTTATCTCGAATATGAACAACCGGCGGAAGGAAGCCGATTTCCTGAGCGAATTTTTTACGAATACTTCGGATTCGTCCCAGCAGTTCGCCGTTTTGTTGGAAGTCCACCATCGGGATGAGTCGATAGCCCACTTCGAGACCGAGTTGGTCTTCTAATTGGACGTCATCCCAACTGGCTTCAACAATTTGCTGCTGCTGACTTTCCGCCAGCACGGGCTCTGCCGCCGTCGCCGCTTTACGTTCGGCCTTTCCACGCGTCCACCAGGCGACGCCCAGCAATATCGCGGTAAACAGTAGAAAGACGAAGTTAGGCATGCCCGGAACCAGGCCGATCAAACCGAGGACGCCGGCGCTCAGCACCATCACTTTAGGATTATTAAACAGCTGGGTAACCATCTGCTCGCCGACATCCTGCTCAGTGCTGACGCGAGTCACGATGACACCGGCTGCGGTAGAAATTACCAATGCCGGGATCTGCGCGACCAGACCGTCGCCGATGGTCAACAACGTATAGCTCTGAGCCGCATGTCCCAGATCCATATTGTGCTGAATGACCCCAACCAACAGGCCGCCGATGATGTTGATGGCCATGATCATCAACCCGGCGATAGCATCGCCGCGCACAAACTTACTGGCGCCGTCCATTGATCCGTAAAAGTCGGCTTCCTGTGTCACTTCAGAGCGACGCTTTTTCGCTTCGGCTTCACCAATGATTCCGGCATTAAGATCGGCGTCAATCGCCATCTGTTTACCCGGCATTCCATCCAGCACAAAACGTGCGCCGACTTCGGCGATACGCCCGGCACCTTTAGTAATAACCATAAAGTTGATCAGGACCAAGATGATAAACACCACGATACCAATAGCGAAGTTACCCCCCACCAGGAAGTGACCGAAGGCTTCCACCACCTTCCCGGCGGCTCCGGCTCCCGTGTGGCCTTCCAAAAGAATGATTCGCGTGGAGGCGACGTTGAGCGAGAGCCGCAACAGCGTGGAAAACAGCAGAATCGTCGGGAATGCGGCGAACTCCAACGTCCGCTGGGTGAACATGGCGACCAAAAGCACCATAACGGAAAGCGCGATATTAAAGGTAAACAGCAGATCCAGAATAAACGGTGGCAGCGGAAGCACCATCATCGACAGAATCATCAGAATTAGAATCGGTCCTGCCAAAACCTGCCACTGCGTGTCTTTTAAGTTGCCTGGCAAGCGTAGCAATGAAGCCAGATTAGCCATCAGTCGTGTTCTCTTTTGCAAAGTCCAGTGAATCTGGCACAGATAAATGGGTTGGTTTCTGCGGCGTCAGGCCGCCTTCGCGTTTCCAACGTTTAATTTGGTAAACCCAGACCAGCACTTCGGCAACGGCCGCATACAGTGTGGCAGGGATGCTTTTTCCAATTTCAGCGTGCTTATAAAGCGCCCTCGCCAGAGGGGGCGCTTCCAACGTCGGCACGCGATGTTCAGCGCCGATTTCCCGAATCTTCAGTGCGATATCTCCGGCGCCTTTGGCTAATACCTTGGGTGCACTCATCTTTTTGTCGTTGTACTGCAGCGCGACCGCAAAATGCGTCGGGTTAGTCACAATCACATCGGCTTTCGGGACATCGGCCATCATACGGCGCTGGGCTATCGCCCGTTGCATCTGACGAATACGCCCTTTGATATGCGGATCGCCTTCGTTCTGTTTGAACTCATCCCGAATATCCTGCTTGCTCATGCGCAGTTTTTTTAAGTGGCTCCAGATCTGCCAAAAGACGTCAAAGGCCACCATGGGGATCATGCTGAGCAGTACCAAAAAACCGCAGTAAATCGCCAGCTCCAGCGCATCGCCGAGCGCCGTGACCAGCGGTTCGGAAATTAAACGCAGAATCTCCGGCCATTTGAGCCAAAGGAACAGCCCGGTCACAAAACCGACGACCAACGCTTTGATGACGGCTTTAAACAATTCAGCCAGCATCTGAGATGAGAACAACCGTTTAAGCCCTGCAATAGGATCGAGTTTTTCAAGACTGAACTCGAAGGACTTGGTGCTGAACACTAACCCACCCAGCACAATTGGAGCGCCAATGGCGATCAGGACCATGCCCATCATAATCGGGACTAATGCCAGCACAGCCATTTTCAGCAATGCAAAAACATGGCGTCCCATCTGTTTGTTGTCATTAATGATGTCGTGATTGAAATACAATCCCTGACTCAGCATTATACCGAGCCTCTGGTACATCATTTCACCTGTCATCCACAATATTCCCAGCCCAATAATGAGCATGAGAATAGATGTCAATTCTCGGGATCGAGGAACTTGACCTTCCTCGCGGGCTTTTTCCGTTCGGTGGGCTGTGGGGGCCTCTGTTTTTTCCAGATCGCTATCGTCTGCCACGTTAGCTGTTCCTGTTTGTTACTGACCAAAACGAAAAATACACGCGATTAGCATGACAAATAAGAAAAAACTTGATGGGTCGAAAAAAGAAGAAAAGAGGCGGCTATTTGATGCATAAGTCAATAGAGAGAGGATTTACGGTCGGAAGAAGGTCCGACCGTAAAAATCCACATACCTTTGCCTGATATCCCCCCCAATCTGTAGACTGTCAGGGATCGGGCGGATCAGAATCCGAGGCTGTCTAGCAGGTCGTCGACCTGATCCTGATTTGAGACAATACCTGCAGCGGTTTTGTCGACTTGAGGACCATTGAGCAGCCCATCACCAGCACGCTTAGGTTCAGCCTTTTTCTCAGGCATATTTTCCAGCAAGACCATCAGCAGCTGTTTCTCAATCTCCTGGACAACGTCCATCATGCGTTTAATGACCTGTCCCGTCAGATCCTGGAAGTCCTGCGCCATCATGATTTCCAGTAACTGAGCATTGGTGAAAGAGGTATGTTCGGGAACTTCCTGTAGATAACTACGGGTATCCGTTACCAGCTCACGTGCATCGGCCAACTCGATCGGATTTTCAAACCACTCATCCCAACGCGTCGTCAGGGATTTAGCGTCTTCTTCCAACTTATTTTGCCGCGGCTGAGAAGCCTCAACACAGTTCAAAGCGCGTTCTGCCGCCTGTGCGGTCATCTGAACAACATAATCAAGACGATCGCGAGCGTCAGGAATTGCTTCCGCCGCTTCGGCAATCGCATGATCCAAGCCCAGCTCTTTCAGGCTATCACGCAGCATACGAGTCAGTTGACCGATACGGGAAATGATCTCGGTCGCAGAAGCGTTATCGTTAACAGGGGGCACCGGATGTGGATTCATGACATCTCCTTACATACCCAGCTTTTCGAAAATTTTACCCAGCTTTTCTTCAAGCGTAGCCGCGGTAAATGGTTTAACCACATAACCGCTGGCACCAGCCTGCGCTGCTGCAATAATGTTCTCTTTCTTCGCTTCTGCGGTCACCATCAGTACCGGAAGTTTGGAAAGCGTGCCGTCGGCGCGAATGGTTTGCAACAGTTCCAGACCATCCATGTTGGGCATATTCCAGTCGGAAATAACGAAGTCAAAACCACCGGCGCGCAGCTTGTTTAGAGCATCTGCACCATCTTCCGCTTCTTCCACATTGTTAAAGCCCAGCTCTTTTAGCAGATTTCTGACGATACGACGCATCGTCGAGAAATCATCTACCACTAAAAATCTGAGTTCTTTATCAGCCATACCTACTCCTACAGTTATTATTGCTCACTCGGAGCTGCTATATACGTAATGCCTGTCCGGCAGAAATTTGAGCCAGCATTCGCTGACTTACCTGGTGCAAATCCACCACTTCGTCGACACCACCGAGCGCAATAGCCTCTCGAGGCATACCGAAAACTACACAGCTGGCTTCATTTTGCGCCATCGTGTATGCGCCGGCCTGATGCATTTCCAATATTCCCATCGCGCCGTCGTTACCCATTCCCGTCAGAATAACGCCGACCGCGTTGCGGCCCGCGAATTTCGCGACGGAGCGGAATAACACATCAACGGAAGGACGATGCCGGTTCACCGGTGCCTCGTCATGCAGCTTAACCTGGTAGTTTGCCCCGCTGCGCGAAAGCTCCATGTGACGGGCTCCCGGCGCGATATACGCATGACCGGGCAGAACACGTTCTCCGTCTTCCGCTTCTTTCACCGTGATCTGACACAGCTTGTTGAGACGCTCGGCGAAAGATTTGGTGAAACCCGGGGGCATATGCTGCGTAATAATAACCGCTGGGCTGGTCGGCGGCAGCGGCTGAAGAACATGGCGAATCGCCTCTGTACCGCCGGTTGATGCGCCGATCGCAATCAGCTTTTCACTACTTAATAGTGGCGTACTGAGCACTTTCACCGGCGCAGCAGCGCTCTGGCTGTGTTGCGGTAGACGCGCCTTGGCGGCCGTGCGGATCTTGTCCGCGATCAGCTCGCTGTACGCCAGCATGCCTTCACGGATCCCTAACTGTGGTTTGGTCACAAAATCGATCGCCCCCAGTTCAAGCGCCCGCAGCGTGATTTCCGATCCTTTACCTGTCAACGATGACACCATAACAACCGGCATCGGTCGTAGTCTCATCAGTTTTTCGAGAAAATCTAATCCGTCCATGCGCGGCATTTCGACATCCAACGTCAGAACCTGTGGATTAAATTTTTTTATCAGGTCTCGCGCC
The DNA here is from genome assembly GCF_015999465.1 of Lonsdalea populi. Classification (NCBI taxonomy): domain Bacteria; kingdom Pseudomonadati; phylum Pseudomonadota; class Gammaproteobacteria; order Enterobacterales; family Pectobacteriaceae; genus Lonsdalea; species Lonsdalea populi. The sequence goes on along the minus strand of NZ_CP065534.1, from coordinate 1,460,461 downwards.
ACCAGAGGATCCGGCGCGGTCGCCACCACTTCCATATCGGGATGACTATTGATGATCTCAGTCATGATTTGACGCATGAGCGCTGAGTCGTCAACGCACAAAACTTTTATTTTGCTCATTATCTTTCCTTAGCCAGCCCATACACAGTCTGCCCGCGCAGATAGAATTCCCGACTGATCTGACTGAAATTCTCTGAATGACCAGCAAATAGTAATCCGCCGGGTTTAAGCAGCGGAACAAAGCGGCGCAGGATGCGTTCCTGTGTTTCTTTGTCGAAATAAATCATGATGTTACGGCAAAAGATGGCATCAAACGGCGCGGGAACGGCCCATTCAGGCGCCAAGAGATTCAACTGCTGGAAATGAACCATTGAAGCCAGCTCAGGCCGCACGCGAACCAGCCCGCTGTGCGGACCGGTACCGCGTAAGAAGAAGCGCTGCATCTGTTGCGGAGAGAGCGAGCGCAACTCATCCTGTCGGTATATTCCGGCAGAAGCCTTTTCCAGCACCTGAGTATCGATATCGCTGGCAATCACCTGGTAATGATTATGTGATTTGTCGCCAAAAACCTCTGACAACGTCATCGCTAGCGAATAAGGCTCTTCCCCCGTAGAAGCCGCGGTACTCCAAACGGAATAGTTACCCTGCCGCTTGCGGGCATGTTCAGCCAAGATCGGGAAATGATGCGCCTCACGGAAAAAAGCCGTCAGGTTGGTGGTCAATGCGTTGGTGAACGCCTGCCATTCAGCGCTATTGGGATCAGACTCCAATAGCGCCAGGTATTGACCGAAATCGTTTATGCCCAGCAGTCGCAGACGCCGAACCAAACGGTTGTAAACCATTTCCCGCTTGTGATCGGCCAACACGATACCGGCACGTTGATAGATAAGCTGGCTGATACGTTTAAAATGCGTGTCAGAAAGCGGTAACCGTTCAACCATCTGCGACAAAATTGATGCAGATCCAGAATGATTTGGCGATGTCGTATTTTTCATTGTCTAACTGCCCGAAAATGGATAGGTTATCTTCTTGTTTTTGAATATGGGCTCGTCCCTAACAGCAATTACAGGCATACCATTTATCAGATATCCATCTTCTGCAGATGTATGGCGCAGCCGCAGCGCCTTACTGGTAAACATTCAACCCTGTGCCCCTCAACCTCCGAGATGCTGCTGATTTTTATATCAACGCTTAATTAGCTCGGGTGACACGTCCATCTAGTCACTGCGTTTTACCCACTTCGCTACCTCTATACTCGCTGTCGGAGGCTACAGTAGCCATGTCTACATATCGTTAACCACGGCCATCAATCAAAAATTTGCTTTTATAATAGGCTGCCGGTTTCCGGCAGCGCTGCCATTAAGGCTATAAGTTTTGCTGTGTGACTTCAGTCTTTGCCCAACTCACGCGGAGCTGTCAGCCCATGATCCGGCTCGACATGTCCCCTGTACTAACTCCATCGGCTGATGCCGACCTTTCTTTAACGCAATACGCTTTTTCAGCGCGTATTAGCCGAAAATATAACCTTTCGGCTCGCTAAAACGATTTTTCCGGCCTCAAATGAGGCCAGACAGACGATCGCCGGTACAAATTCAAGCGTAGTGGAAATTACACTTAACATTCCGCGACGATCTGGGAAATCGTTAGAACTTTTCCCAATTATCACTGGATGAACCTACCGCCACAGCGCTAGTTTTACCTGGCGATTTTCCCGCCGATGAGCTAAGCAGCGCCGTTTTCGCCGCCGCTGGCGCAATGGCAGGACGAAAGGCGTTTTTTTCTTCCGGCAAACGGAACAGCGACACCGAATGGTTTAATCCACGAACCTGTTCTTCAAGGGCGACCGCAGCAGATGCTGATTCTTCTACCAAAGCGGCGTTCTGCTGAGTCACCCGGTCCATTTCCGTCACGGCCTGACCCACCTGATCAATGCCTTTGCTCTGTTCATCGGAAGCGGAAGCAATTTCGCCCATGATGTCGGTTACGCGGGTTACCGCGCCGACAATCTCGCCCATAGTTTCACCCGCCGTTTCGACCAGTTTTGACCCTTCGGCCACACGTCCGACAGAGTCGTCGATAAGCGTTTTGATCTCTTTGGCCGCCTGGGCGCTGCGCTGCGCCAGATTACGGACCTCACCTGCGACCACCGCAAAACCACGACCTTGTTCGCCGGCACGGGCCGCTTCAACCGCAGCATTCAGCGCAAGGATGTTGGTCTGGAAGGCGATACCATCAATCACGCTGGTGATATCAGAAATTTTTTGCGAGCTGCCAGCAATATTGTGCATCGTTTTAACCACGTTATCGACAACCTGCCCCCCCTTCTGCGCCGTTTCCGAGGCGCTCAGCGCCAGTTGGCTGGCCTGACGCGCATTTTCGGCGTTTTGTTTCACCGTAGCCGTCAGTTGTTCCATGCTCGCCGCCGTTTCTTCGAGGGATGCGGCTTGCTGCTCGGTACGTGAGGACAGATCGTTATTACCAGCGCTGATTTCAGTTGAACCGGTATAAATTGCTTCGGCACCCTGACGTACTGCACTCACTGTAGTAATGAATTCACTCTGCATATGGCGAAGGCTGTCGGCCAGAATACCCATTTCATTAGTACCCTGAAATTCAAGACGATGAGTCAGATCGCCTTTCGCCATATAACGGATATTTTCGACAATCTTATTCAGCGGTTGGATAAGAGCACGGTTAACGCCCAGCCAAACTACGCTGGACATAAACATGACGAGGACCACGATAGAACCAAGGATCCACAATGAAAAACTGTATGCCGATGCATTTTCTTCTATGGCGTTTTTGTAAATGGCATCATAGGAATCACGATAGGTCAGGTAGGTTTTTTCGAACGTGTTCTGATAACTCTGTGTCGGCTGATCGAGGAAAGCCTGCAGCTTATCCGTTGTGATGAACACGATCAGTTCGCTTAATGCACCATTCAACGCGTTGAAATCGGCTTTAACCGCCGCCTGAATAGCTTTATCCTGTTTTGGCGAATACGGGATTTTTTCGTAGTTGCCGAAACGATCGTTGGCCGTCTGCAACTGTTTTTTTGCTAATTCGATGAGTTCATTCGCGGCCGAATTATTCGTAGACTGAGTACTTTGATTCAGCGCCAAACGTGAACCGGCGCGGTTAAGCGTATTTCGTGCCTGCAGCAGGTACGTCCAAGTTGCGTCTAACTCTGATTTTTGATCGTTGAGGATGCGAGTATCGCGAAAAATCTCACGATCCGTTTTCAACGCATTGAAAAACAGACCACCAGAGATGAATTGAAGAGCACTGAACAATGCCAAGATAAGAACTAAACTCGTTACCACTTTAATACGATTAAGCATTTGAGCCTTTTCCATAGTTCCATGAGTCGATCACCGGTAATTGGACATTACCTGGACAGATTTCCGTTTAAAAAATTCATTACACACAACTCGGGCCATCATTGCGATGGCCCGAGTGATGAGTATGTTTAAATCAACCTTTCAGCACGCTATCAACCAACGCCATTTCTTCGCTACTCAACAGCTTTTCAATATCCACCAGAATCAGCATCCGTTCACCCAAGGAGCCTAGGCCTGTTAGATATTCCGTCGAAAGCGTTACCGCAAACTCCGGTGCCGGACGGATCTGATCCGCGGTCAAAGACAGCACATCAGAGACTCCGTCAACGACGATCCCCACGACGCGCTGTCCCAGGTTCAGGACAATAACGACCGTATTGTCATCATAGTCAACTTCCTGCTGTGCAAATTTAATGCGTAAGTCAACGATCGGAACGATAACGCCGCGCAGGTTGGTTACACCTTTAATAAAGGAAGGCGTGTTGGCAATGCGAGTCACCTGATCGTAACCCCGGATTTCCTGTACCTTCAGAATATCGACGCCGTATTCTTCGTCGCCAAGCGTAAAGATCAGGAATTCCTGCCCTACGGTTTCACCTGCCAGTTTTGTGACGTTTGCAAGTCCAGTCATGTTACTCACCTTATTATCAATAGCCGTTTTTTGTTAAGCGGTCTCTACCACACGCTTTTCACGATAAAGCGCCTGCAACGCCGACACATCAACAATCAGCGCAACACTTCCATCGCCCAGAATTGTTGCGCCTGAAACGCCTGGCACCTTGCGGTAGTTGCTTTCCAGGTTTTTCACTACCACCTGATGCTGACCAATCAGTTGATCAACCAGCAACGCGTAACGACGTCCCGCACTTTGCAGAATGACGACAATGCCCTGAGTCGCATCCGTCTTCGCATTTTCTACATCAAACACCTGATAAAGCTCAATCAGCGGCAGATATTCGCCGCGAACCTGCAATACCCGCTCGCCGCCAGCCAGCGGATAGAGGTCTTCAGACTGCGGCTGAAGAGATTCCATCACCGCATTCAGCGGCAGAATGAAGACTTCGCCGTTAACCTTGACGGACATGCCATCCAGAATCGCCAGAGTCAATGGCAGCAGAATCCGGATAGTAGTTCCCTTCCCTTTCTGAAAGTAGATTTCCACATGACCGCCCATCTCCTGGATATTTCGTTTAACCACGTCCATACCCACGCCGCGGCCAGAAACGTCAGTGACCTTTTCCGCCGTAGAGAATCCGGGTGCGAAGATCAGCATCCCGACTTCTTCATCCGTCATGCTGTCGCTGACGGAGAGTCCCTGAGAGAGCGCCTTGGCAAGAATACGTTCACGGTTCAGCCCGGCGCCGTCATCGATGACTTCGATACAAATGTTGCCGCCCTGATGTTCAGCGGACAAGGTCAGATTACCCACGGCCGTTTTGCCGGCGGCGACACGATCCTCGGGAGGTTCAATACCGTGGTCAAGGCTGTTACGCACCAGGTGAGTCAGCGGGTCTATGATGCGTTCAATCAGGCTCTTATCGAGTTCGGTAGAGCTGCCTTGCAAGGTCAATTCGACTTCTTTGCCCAGCTTGGCGGCTAAATCACGAACCAGGCGCGGGAAGCGGCTGAAGACATATTCCATCGGCATCATACGGATGGACATGACGGATTCCTGAAGATCCCGCGCGTTACGCTCAAGCTGCCCCATACTGTTCAGCAAGTCGCCGTGCACCACAGGGTCCAGCTCGCTGGAACGCTGCGCCAGCATGGACTGCGTGATCACCAGTTCTCCGACCAGGTTGATGAGTTGGTCAACTTTTTCAACGGCAACACGAATGCTGGTATCACCGGTTTTAGGCCGAGCCTTCGCCGCTTCCGCTGGTTTAGCGACGGGTGCAGCAGGTTTGGTCGGTGCAGCCACAGCCGGAGCTGGTTCAACCGCTTCAGGCTTGGGCGCTTCTTGCGGCGCCGCAGCAGTTGAAGCCGCGCCCGCGCCGGCAGTTTTGAAGTTGATCTGCTCTGGCTCCAGGACAAAGCACAGCACTGCAGTGATATCGTCTTGGCTTTCAGTCGTCACCAACGTGGCTTCCACGCTGCTCGCCGTCTGATGCGAATCTTTTACCGTACCCAAATTCGCCAGTTCTTCCAGCAACTGCGGGATTTCCTGTTCTTTCAGGCCTGTCAGCATAATACGCAGTTCATTATGTCCCGCGGGCGTGGATGGCACTGCGGACGAATTGGAATCACTTTCGTTGGTCGCAGCGGCAGGAACGGCTCCGCCCTCAGCTTCTTTAGACTCAAGCGCAAGCTGACGAAGGGCCTTGCAGATGTACTCGAAGCTTTCGGCGTTCGGTTCCTGCGCGGTTTTATAGGCGTCCAACTGATCCTGCATAATGTCTTTTGTTTCCAAAAACAGGTTGATAATGTCAGTGCTCAGCCGCATTTCGCCGCGTCTGGCACCATCTAACAGGTTCTCCAGCAAATGCGTGGTTTCCTGCAATACCTTGAAACCAAACGTCCCAGCGCCCCCTTTGATCGAGTGAGCCGCTCGGAAGATCGCATTCATCTGTTCGGTATCAGGGCTTGACGGGTCGAGCAGCAGTAAATGCTGCTCCATATCCGCCAACAATTCGTCTGCTTCATCAAAGAACGTTTGATAGAAAGCACTCATGTCCATGCTCACGTGGGTCACCTCTGCTGTGAATCGTAGCTTGTTGAAGAAGGCGTCACCTGGCTATCAGGAGAAGCGGGCAAAGCGGTAGTCGGCTGTGGCCGCCCGGCAGCGGGTGCGGCATTCGTCTCTATGACGGTTGCCGAACCAGGAGCTCCAGCCGCGCCTTGAGCTGGTGCCGGTGTTCCATTTTCGGCCGCAGGCGTAGCGCCGCTGCTACTGTTATTGTCGGCAGGTGCCGGGGTAGGTTTAGCATTATCAGGATTGAGATTTTGTAAATTCTCAGCTTTATCAATGTCAACGGCATTGTTTTCGGCGTTTTCACGCTCAATGCTTTCCTGCGTCTGCTTGTTTAGCACCACCAGGCTTATGCGCCGATTAATCGCATCATCACCGCTCAGTGCCTGCTTCAGCCCCATGGTGGCAGCCATACCGACGACGCGCAGCACCTTGCCCTCAGACAAGCCGCCGGCAATGAGTTCACGTCGGGATGCATTGGCACGATCGGCAGACAGCTCCCAGTTGCTATAACGCCGCTCTCCGGTCACATAAGGAGCATCATCTGTGTGGCCGGACAAGCTAATTTTGTTAGGGATATCATTCAGGATCGGCGCAATGGCACGCAGAATATCGCTCATATACGGCTCAACCTGAGCACTGCCCCGCTTAAACATCGGCCGTTTCTGACTATCGATAATCTGTATTCTCAGACCTTCTTCGATCAACTCAATCAGCAGATGCGGACGCAATGCACGAAGTCGCGGATCGGCCTCAATAAGTTGATCGAGCTTGTCTCGCAGTTTGATTAATTTGGCTATTTCACGCTGGCGTTGATCGCTGGAAACATCCATTTGCTTCCTGACTTCACCGTCCTGCTGAGTCGGGTCTTGTCCGCCACCGGGGATAGGACTGGACGCGTCGCCGATGCGAGTACCATTCGTCATGGCAATTTTTAACGGGGTACGGAAATATTCCGCGATCTGCGCCAACTGGGAAGGCGATGAAATAGCGATGAGCCACATCACCAGGAACAATGCCATCATGGCTGTCATGAAGTCGGCGTAAGCAATCTTCCAGGCCCCGCCGTGATGGCCAGCATGACCTGATTTACGCTTTTTTCGAATAATAGGGTGCTGATGTTTCATGCGTCACTTTCCGCTGACTGCGCTGCCGGCGCCTTCACATTGCGAATGTGCTCCTCCATTTCAGTGAATGAGGGACGGATCGTGGAATACAGCGTCTTACGCCCAAATTCTACGGCGATCTGCGGCGCGTAGCCGTTAAGGCTGGACAGCAATGTGACTTTTATGCATTGCAACACTTTGATCTTTTCAGCGTTTTTCTGACGGAGCAGTGATGCGAGAGGTGATACGAATCCATAGGCCAAAAGGATACCGAGGAAGGTCCCCACCATCGCATGCGCGATCATCATTCCGAGCTCTGCGGCGGGGCGGTCAACATAAGCCAGTGAGTGGACTACGCCCATAACTGCGGCGACGATACCAAACGCGGGAAGACCATCACCTATCTGAGTCAGACTGGATGCAGGGACTTCGCATTCATGTTCAACGGTCTCGATTTCCTCGTCCATCAACGTTTCTATTTCGAATGCGTTCATGTTGCCGCTGACCATCAGACGCAGATAATCCGTCACAAATTCAACAACATAACTATCTGACAATATGCGGGGGTAACTCGAGAAAATTTCACTTTCTTTAGGATTATCGATATCGAATTCCAGAGAAAGCATACCTTGTTGGCGTGATTTGGCCATGAGTCGGAAGAGCACGGCCATGAGGTCCATATATACCGCTTTGGTATATTTCGAACCTTTAAAGAGCAATGGTAAGACCTTGATTGTGCCTTTAATTGCTTTACCGTTGTTTCCCACGATAAACGCACCGATGGCAGCGCCACCGATAATCAGCAACTCGGAAGGCTGATAAAGTGCACCTAGCTCTCCACCGACGATAAGATAACCGCCCAGGATGGAGCCTATAATGACGATATAACCCAATATAACCAGCACAAGCATTCCTTATAGTAACAAGGGTAGTGGAGTGAGGTTAAAACGCAGTCTTATCGCGTATGACTTTAGGAGGAAAGAGCCCTGCCATTATGCCTATAACACTCAATGGCAGGTTCACTAGCGCTACCAAGCTCAGACTGCGTGCTTAACCTGTTCGTCCAGCAGTTGAGGTAGGATATCGGCAACGCCTGGAGAAAGTTTACGTCTTTTTACTGCCCGGGAAGGCGGTTGGCATAAACTACAAACGAAAACGTTTTTAGGCTGATGCGCGTGGGTGATGAACATTCCGTTACAGCAATTACAAGCTGACAACTGCAACATGCCGCTGTCCACGAAGCGGACCAGCGTCCAGGCTCGGGTCAATGCCAGTAAGGGCGTTTCGTTATGTGGTGAGCATTGTTCGATATATAAGCGATACGCTTTAATGACGGCTTCAACTCCACTGCACTTACTGATTTTTAGTAAATACAGGTAAGCGTTGTAAAACATGGAAGAATGAATATTTTGTTCCCACGTCATGAACCAATCAGTGGAAAACGGCAGCATGCCTTTAGGCGGAGGACTACCTCGTAATTCTTTGTATAACTTGATGAGACGTCCGCGGCTCAGCTGCGTTTCACTTTCCAGCATTTGCAAACGAGCGCCGAGCGTGATCAGTTCCATGGCCAACTGAATATCTTTAGCTTCCTGAACAATACTTTTCTCAGCCATTATTATGCCCTTTTCTTAGGCACGTTCTCTTCTTTTGAAGACAACTGTTGAAGTAAATGACTAGACAGAAGAATACCGGTATGGATCTGCTGCAAATCATCCACACGAGATTCCTGAGTCAGTTGCTTAATAGTTGTGTGATCGTTGAAGCGGAAGTGACAAATCAGCTGATTTGTTTCAGCCAATTTTACCATTTGAGGCAATGTTAACTGCATCAACGCATTAGCCATTTCATCATCAATGCCCAAACGAAACATCGCAGAAGCTTTTTCGTCATTAATCAAACGTTGTGCCAGTAACAAATAAGACAGGTTTATATCATAAATGTGCTTGAGCAGTTCAGAGGTACCCATAATCCATCCCAACAGGCTATGTTTCAACATAAATCGGGTGATATTAGCTATCGCCCAGTTCAATAATCACTCTCCATAGGTGGCATGAAACTATCGGTGCCAGATGTGCCAACTGCTTTTATGCAATTTTGTTTCGACTTTATTTACCACGCCGATCTCAACACCTTCTAGGCTCCTATTATCCATCACCTCACCAGCTCCCTTCCGTCCATTGTCGTCCTTAAACGAGGCATAGGATTAATCCTAAACGGTTGTCACTCTACCGCCTATACCCCAACACATACAACGCAGCCGCACGTGAATTTTGACAATTATGTGATGCGCATCACAAAAATGAAAGTTTTCGCTTTCATTTCTACGGCCTTTTTTCCCACAAACTGAAAGTTTTTTATACAAAAAACATACAGAAACGAAAAAAAACCACACTTTGTAAAGATTTTAAAAGTCACGATAATGACTGCAACTATCTGTTTTTAAAATAAAAAGAAGCCTAGTTTATGATACAGCCTATCTTGAGAACAAAAATACACCAAAATTCCATTAAAAAAATCAAATTAATAACGTTATTTATTAGTATTCCGATAATTATTTATTAAGACAAGATATAAGCTAAAACCATGTATCCGCGCCTGACGCCGACAGAAATAAGAAACAATATTTCCCAAAACCCTACAGGACGTAGGACAATCAATCACGGCAAATCATAATGAAATCAGAACACAACTAACGTTCACTTACTGCTTATTGACTTGTCACCAACCTAACAACAACGCTAGGCTATGCAGTGCGTTAATACTCGAATAGCGCTAGCTTTTTGAGATCTAAACATTTTTATAGAGCCACTACCGATATAGGACTCAAGATATAAATTCAGGTGATATGACAAAGTCATCTTTTTTTTTATCACTAAATCTTTAGAACCATCTCGGTAAAGATAAACATTTTTTACCACACACAGACTCAATTCATTAGTAGGCTTATAAATATACCCAAAAGTTTAGCTATTTTATACATTCCTTTTTTTATCACCTAGCTTATTACAGAGACATAAAACTATCACACGTAAAGCTCTTATTGTGGCTGTATGATGCTAAAAATATAAGTTGATTATTAGCGGCTTCATTTTGTGAATATTATTGACTGGATCTGATTTTAAGCCGCCAAACAGAAATGACGATCAGTAGATTGCGCGCAGCGAAGTTGGATCGTGCAAAAGTGATATTCATTTAAGCAACCACCATTGAAAAACACAACGGTTAATGGGGATTGCAACAAATAACCCGTTAAGATATCAACGACCTTGCGGGCGATGTCATTAGCAGTTTCTTTGACAACATTGTCCTGGTCGACAGACAGGAAAAATGAGTAGAAGCAATAGACGCTACTAATAATGTTGCGACATCTTATAGCCATGTGCTGGGCATTTTCATTCCGATGAATATTGAAAAGAAAATTTAAAAGAAAATAATGAAATAAATAACAAGCCCCTTAACCCTGCTTCATTTTCATACGTAAAGGACAATAACGTTGAGAATCAACAGCAAAAAATAGCGTAAGCGCTTACAACAGGCGGAGCCATTATATGAAATGAGCTCGGTTGTCTCCATGCCGCAGAAATATTAATCCGTCTTGCCGTTACAACGAATACACAGGTGATGTTCACCCCAAGGGGAGAGGACATTTTCCCTGAAAAGTTGATTTTTCGTTGTTTGCCACCGTGTTAGGCGCAGATGGCGTCAAGGTCGCGCAGGCGGACGATTTGGAAACCACGCTAAGCGCAGCCATCATGAAAGGCGTTCATGCTGTTGTTGATGTTCTAATCGATAAAGACGCGCTACCACCGTTGCTTGATCGAATCAATACTATCAAGTCACTCCAGAGATAAGTTCCGCTTTGAATAATTCGAACTGCGGCGAATTCGCCGGGATCAAACTCGGCGATCCAACAAAATGTCTGCGCTAAGCAACAGGTTGTCTCTCGTCTATCGCCAGCATTTATGAAACTGTTCATAAGGTGGGTAACACGGTTGCGAAGTCATTGCCAAAAACGCCGTCAGCCCGCGAAGGCGATAACACGACCGTCCTCGCCCGGCTGACATTCCGCCGCAATGGGAGACCAGCCGTGGCTAACGACTAAGCGCCGTTCGTCATGACAAATTTCAAGGCGTTCACTGCCACGTATTTGCGCCTTGAGAAAAGTTTCAATGGTTTCCGACAAGCTGATTTTCAAGCGTATGGCCTCACGGTCCGCCATCGGATGTTCATCCAGATGCACCAACGGCACAAAAGTCGACGCCAACATCATCCAACGTGAGGGAACCTCTACGGGGTCAGGCACATAGTGCGACTGACGAAGCCAGTCTTGCGCACGCCCACGCAAATTTTCGCCATCGACAAGGTCTCCTCACGCCACGGCGAACAACTCCATAACCCACTGGTTACAGTTCTGATTGTCCAAACCAAAGGCGCAGGCGTTAGCGCTGTAATCGGTAGCCAGCAATCGTAGGGCGAGCCTCGAGTCGAGCGCCGCTGAACTCAACTTTTGCGCCGCCCCCGCTGGGAACCTGACCCCCTGGATATAACCGAGCGATCCATTTTCGGTTCCCATCACGTCCCCGGCCAGCCCTTGATCGTAGATACGCGAACATCCTTCATCACGGGTGTAATAGAGTTGGCGTGCGGCGAGATCGTCGTGCCAGTGGTCGGCAAGCACCAGGTAAAAAGCTTTCCGCGTATCGCCATGAGCGAATTCGAGACCGTAGACCCTCTGTTGAGCGAGCACCGCATCACCGGCTTCCAAGCCTTGTTTGTCGAAAACCGCCAATGGCAGATCGAGCACGAGGTTCCGACGGGTATTATTGCCTTGCAGGGTGACACGGCGACATCCGGTGCGGTTAGGCGTATCGCCAACATTGAAGATTTGATAATTGCCGCCGGACGTCTTTTCATCATCCTCTGAGCTGTCGTTCGATCCGCTTAGCGAATCCGATACGCTCCCGCGGGATGCCGATTCGGCACTTGAGGCCGATGACGCGGATGACGCGGATGACGCAAAGATTTCATCCTGCGCGTGGAGCGAAGTGCCGATGGCCGCAATCAGGCATACGAGACGAAAAATCGTTAGAGAGGCCATACGGGTTTCTTAAGTAACGCAAACATTGACTCCGTTGCTCCGCCAAAAAAGCGTGGCGGTTTGACGCCAACGCTGCAACGGCTATCGCAGCTTGAGATTCGCGCCGCGTCATGGAATCGATATGGTTAACCACGGAGTCTTATTCGCGGACGATTTTGCCCGGACAACAACACGCCAGTAATGACCGGTCGGTCATTCCCCCCGCAACTACTGAATGCACGGACAGTAAATATCGGGTTCGACAATATCGGCCCGCTTTTTCGCGGTAGACCCGGCGGCCCCGGGCCAAAGAGATCCTCTGGCGAGGTCGGACGCGAAAATGATCAAACACCCCGCCAGCAAGCGGGCTGCCCCGACAGGAGGCAGATACAACGCGAACTGTGACTATTCGCTGGGACATAACAACAAAGTCAGTAGCTTTCGATGCGTCTCTTTGACTGCCTGCACCTCAATCTGCGCCCTGTCCTTGTCCATCACCATCTGAGTGACTGCCGCATAGACGACGGGGGCGATCACAACGCTGAAGTTTTCGGTCAACGGACTGGGCTTTACCACTCCGGCCGCCACGAATCCATCAATGAGCGCCTGGCGATCCCTGCGTCCTTGCATGTTTCCTGCCCCCCATTTTGCGAGCAGATGCGGCACACGATGTCCTTCAGTGATGAGAAGCCGGGCGATCGCAATCGTATCGTCAGTTAGCCCACCGTAAGCAAAATCAATAAGACGCTCGACAAGTTCGTTAGCATTTTCGACATCCCGCAACAGGTTCCAGTTGCTTTCCGAGCGGCTCATCAATTGCTCAAGGAGCGTCTTGAATATATCGTCCTTGCTGGCGAAGTGGACATAAACGTTGGCCTTAGATATGCCCGCCCGACGGGCAATCCTGGAAATGCTGGCAGCAGTAAAGCCCAAGGCGTTGAATTCGATCAGGGCCGCATCGAGAATCTGCTGGCGCCGAACCTCAAGGGGCAAACGCGTTCTTTTCTTTTTTTCGTTGGGGTCAACACCGATCAAGGAGGTAGATGGATTTTTTTTCTTCATATTGCCATTTGCCATGTCATAGAAGCGCCGGATCGCAAGGTTCGCGTGCAGCACCGATACGCGACCAGCGGAATTAGCGGAGCCAGGAGGAAAGCCTTTTCCTCACTTTCGCGTCGTTCAAGGCTGTAAGCATCAAAACGAACACAACGCTGCTTACTCCTCACCACAGACCGCTCCATCACTCCCAGCAGGGTGAAATCACTGGATGCCTTAGCCAGCCCCCTCGTGATGAGGAGGAAATAGGTGCAGTCCTGATTCGTCAGAGTTTAAAACACAAGGTTGCCGAACGCTCTCTTTATATTATTACCGCCCTCCCAGAGCGGGAGCTTTGAACCATCAACGTCTGGCCCCCAGGCAGGAGTAACCCACAGCCTCTCGACCCACAACGGTGCTGATACTGAAATTATTTGAACCGGAAAAAATACTAATGACCGATCGTTCATTATGGTATAAATCTCATCTAGCCCCACAACTCAAGCCAGTCGAGGGAGAACACGGTAGCGCAGTGCTCTTTATAACTTCGACATGCACAACGGGGCCATACTGCGGAATGGAGGCAAGTCAGGCCGCCAGACTGCTTGATGAAAATTACGGCTTGACCAACGGCCTTCTCCACAGGAAAGGAATACACCTATGAACGCATGCCGCCTCATCCTGCTTACCCTGATCGTGCTGGTTAACAGCGCCTGCGCCAGCGATAAAGTGCAACAGAAAACCGTCGCGTCAGATCCCTCTACGCCGATTGCCGTTGGTCGGGCTGATAAGTCCTCATCCTCTGCATCAGACACCGCTCGCGTACCGGGAAGAGAGGATTCCACCAAAACGGGGACGGCTGCGGCGCCAAACGTACCGCGATCCGATGAAAATGCGCAAGCCGACCGGGCGGCGCTCCCCCCAACGTCGGCCAACCGCGCTGTTCCACCCGGTCCGGAAGGATCCGCGCGGGATCCGTGGGAGGGATTCAACCGTCGGATGCACAGTGTCAACAATGGCATCGACCGATACGTGACCCGTCCTCTCGCGGTCACCTATGAGAAAGTCACGCCAGAATCAGTGCAATCAAGCGTGACGCTGTTCTTCAAGAATCTGGGCGAACCGACGACGGCCGTCAACCACACATTGCAAGGTAGGCCGGGCCTGGGCGCACAATCATTGGGACGCTTTGTCGTCAACTCGACCATCGGAATTGGCGGCCTCTTCGATCCGGCGACCCACATCGGCTTATCCAGTCAATCCAAGGAGGACTTTGGCCAAACGCTTGCCACATGGGGCTGGAGCGATTCCCGTTATCTCGTTATGCCTTTACTCGGCCCACGAACCGTCCGCGACACTCTGAGCATGGTCGGCGACCAACCACTGTCTCCCATCGGCTACGTGGAAAACAGCGGAGTGGCATATGGGCTGCAAGTCATGAAACTGGTTGATGGGCGAGCGAGAGCACTTCCGATGGACGAAGCCCGCAAGCAGGCGGAGGACGAATATATTCTGGTGCGTGACGCCTGGATGCAGCGACGCGACCGTCAGATAGATCAGGATCTGTGATAAACGCCTGCGTGAGGGGGTAAACAGCCACGGGGGCGGCATCTTTCGCCAGATGAGTTGCGACGTGTTACGCCGACTCGCCGATACGTAAGACGTCGTCTTTAGCCGTCATAGAAAGCTGAAGCAGATTTTCGGGCAGGGAAACGTCTGAAAGACCAATATCACCAATAGCATGAATATCCGCTCCTGATCCCGGTTTGTTTGGAAAAAGGAGCGCACTCGCGAATAGTGGATATATCAGCACCTTCAACTCCGTTACTGAGAATAGCCAGGACAACTCGGCCCCAGTAGACAATCCAGCCCAACAACAGGGCCGGATTGTCTACTGGAGAGGGATCAGTCCATGAACACCGTGCCGTACAGGCGGCAGGCGGCAGGCGGCAGGCGGCAGGCGGCAACCAAATCACGTTGGATATTTAATCATCAATACAGAATAAGGAAAATGCCCTGTATCGGTTCATTTTTCTCATTCGACGACAAAATATCATGGCCACAAAAATCTCTGTCGCCATACTGCCGCCATTTTAATTTCTAAGGTTTATTGCAGGCACAAAAAAACCGCCATATGGCGGCCGATGACTTTTGCTAGGAGATTGATTATTATGGGTTTTATTCAATGGTGCCCAGGGCGGGACTTGAACCCGCACAGCGCGAACGCCGAGGGATTTTAAATCCCTTGTGTCTACCGATTCCACCACCTGGGCCAAAATTTGGAGGCGCGTCCCGGAGTCGAACCGAGGTAGGCGGATTTGCAATCCGCTGCATGGCCACTCTGCCAACGCGCCTTAATGACTGACCTACATTGATAACAACGATGTAGTTTTGAATGGGGACCAGATTGTCATTTCTTTTCTAACCAATTGATTAGAATCAACTTTCTTATTCCCTAACCAGGAATGGACGCTATTATGGACTGGTTAAGAAGGGATGGCAAGCCCTTTGTACACCGCAAAATATCAAGTGCCTAAAAGTTGATCTCCTCGCGTCATACAGCCCGTGACGGCAGCAAGAAATGCTCTATTTTTATCCTGATGCAATGACAATGGCACCTAACGACGCTTCACCATATGACGAGACACACGCCCTCCATTCTTTATGCGGGTATATATGGACGCAAGCTGACCACTCGCCCGAGGTACGGGCTTAAGAATAGTCGAGCTGCGGCACTGTAAAATAAGCGTGGCTTGAATTATCGGGTGTTGCATCGCCAGTCACCGAACATGGTGGCCTGCTTTTGCAGAACAAAAAACGATAAGATCATCGATTAGTGAATACATGAATAGACTGCCAGGAGGAATAAATTTATCGGGTTCCATATTGTCTTAATAATACCAACCTTTTTTCTGAGTATTTTTTAGTCAGCATGTTCACCCCTCGTTTAATAGCGGGTCGGTTATGACACTATAACCACATCCTGTTTAGAGGCGGGATAGAAAATATAAATGACGTGATATTCGTTGCCTATCAACATACTGAAAGCGCCGTCACACATTGAATGCTAATTAGCAAGTGAAATGAAATATAATTTTATTAAAAACGCTCTCTATCTTTGACAAAGAACAGGATGTCTAAACACAGGCTGGTTAAAATGTACGTAAATGGGGAATAGGGATTTAAGAAAGCCAATTTTATTTACCAAGAACACTTTAAATAAACATTTACTCCTAATAAATAGCCTGCTGTGTAATATATTATTAAAAATCGCAGCCGCGCTTTCTTTCCGTGCACACGCATCAATAATAAAGAAAAGGATACGCATTGAATACTGACACAGCTAATAATATACAATTTGAGAGATCTACAAGGCGGTATATCAATCACCAGGAGAATTAGTCCTCATTAGGCTATACCGGCGACAAATTAAGCAATGACAGGTAGTTCACCCATTGGTGGTTGCGTGAAGGCTTAGCTTCGCGTAGGTATTATCGGTGCCAATGCTTGGGTATTTTCTCGTATAAATAACAGAAGCCCTGTCTGAATTTAATCCATCAGTAACGATGGAAAATAACTCGTGCGTAGTTGTTATCAGTAGATAAATACAGATTTTAAAAAAATGGTGAGGATTTATTTACATCGATTTATCGATTGTGTTTTCCCTTGTTTTCGAGATCACAACCGATAAATTGATGACAACATAAATACAATATCACCGCCGAAATATTTTGCTTTTCTTGATGCCGAATCAAGCATTAAGAAATGAGGTATTTAGGTGGCCGTCATTTTAATGACAGATAACAGGATTGTTAATTCATAAATACTTAGAGGTCACAATGAAAACTAAAGTGAAGAATAAATCGGCAGAGGTATGTTCTTTATCTCAACATGAGGAAAAACAGCGCACGCTATCCCGGCGTAAGTTCCTGCTATATGGAAGCTGCGTCGCCGGAACGGTTGCGCTGGCCGGCACCGCTCATAAGACGATGGCGAAAGAGGCCGTAACCAATGCTGCTGCACCGGTAAAATGTCCTCCTGGCGTGATCGCCTCCTCATGTGTCGCCGCCGATCCGACATTGGCTCCCGGTGCAAACCCCGCAGCGCCGAAAACCGTCACCATTACGCCTCGGGCTGCCGAAAATGTCGTGACCGAGTATCCTTTCAACGGCGGACTGCTGTTCGGCGTCATGGTCAGTAATCTGCACGAATTCGAGACGGCAGGCCTTTTCGCCCATCAGGATAACACCGATGTCATTCTTACCAATTTGGGCACTCAGCCGGTCTATATCGCCGCGACGGCGCACGTCAATAGCGACCTGCACCATGACACGCCGCTGCGTCACGCCGTTCCCGCGCTACAAAGCATCATCATCCGTGCGGGTGCCGTGATTACCACCGCTGACGCCTCGGCAAACGGCGTGATCTCGCTGATTCAGGTTCGCAATACCCGCAATGTCGAATCGGATATTTTTTCACAGGATACTCAATGGGCAAAATACGCTTTCCCCGCGGGAACGCCCGCGCTTCCGCTATGGATCTCGAATCAGCTTCATTTGAACCACAAGATCCAGGTGAATCCGTGGCAGTTGACCGGTTTACCCGCGCCCGCGGGCAGCAAGGTGCTGCCTTACGAACTGTATGTCAATCTGTGGTGGCTGCCGGCCGGTTCCGATGCCGGAATCCACGCCGCGCATGGCAGCAACCTGTTCGAGATCCATACTCAGTTGATTGGCTGCGGCCGCATGCAGAAGTTCACCGACATCGACAAAGCCCGCGCAGCGATTGCGGGCAAACGGTCCATACTGCCGGAAGGCGGCGCTGTATCGCCGTTCGATACGGGTAAAGCCTTCCCTGAACTCTATGAAGAATTCAGACTGGCGCCCGGGAACACACATCTGCCGATGCCGATCGTCACAGAATACGACGCCTGGAAAGGCGTATCGCACATCGCTAAAAATGCCAGCATGGATGACCCCTGTTTCTTCTACCCGCCCCATCAATATTACGCTGACACCGATAGCGTTTGGATTGCCTTTGAATTTCACCGTTCAGCAGACAAGCACTAATCAACTATCAAGGACAGCGTAATGATAAAAAATAGAGAACTTCCCACTTCGTGGCGTGCTTATAACACCTATGACTATGTTCCCGTGGACGAGTGGTCCGTCGGCGACGATATTGAGCTTTATTCGGTCTACTGGGATGGCAAACCCCACTCCCCCAATGGGTTCGACGCGGATTGGACGATTTATATCAATGCCAAGGCCAAACCAAAATCCGGCATCGCAACCGCCGAACGAGAGGTGTATCTCGTGCTGCAGGTCACATCTTGTGAGAAAGATGCCTTTAGGGTTCGCTTTGCGCCTTCCGCCGAGAGCATTAAAGACTACCCAGATAAGGTCTATGGACCGATTGTCGTGGAACGACTGGATCAGATACGCCGATATGAGCAGACAGCCGGATACCATCCTCTACTGCGCTGGAATCGCGATGGCGTCAGCATCCAGCTGAAATCTATCCAGATTCAGTTCTTGCGTGACAAGAACGGACTTTTGTCGATCCAGATCAAACGCCTATCCGATGGCGCCGTCACGGATATTTCATCCGGCCCGCTCTGCCATGCCAAACCCGGCGTGGGCACCGTCGCCAATATGAAGCGTAAAGCCGAGGCTGCCACGCACTACTTCGGTCTGGGCGAAATCGTCAATTACAATCTGACCGGAAAAAGCAATGCGACCATCGGACACGCCATTGAGGATTGCTACAGTTACAGCGGCTATTCTCTACTGGACCATACCGGCTCGCAGGTCACCTGCTACAACTACGACAACCTGTGGTACAACCAGCCGGAAGTCTTTTCGACCAAGACAAAGTACAAAGACGCATTCAAGACCAACGCCAACATCCCGCTTTATCTGAACGCGCCTTTTTATATCGAGCGCGCCGTGGTGGAGGGCCGCCAGCAATTTCTCGGGGTGTTCCTGGATAATACCGGCCAGAGCTATTTTTCCCTCAAAAATCCATCCCGCGACAAAAATGCCGTAGAAGCCGGCGTTCAGCACGGGGAGTTCGACTGCCACTATATGTTCGCGGAACAAGGTGCGGGCGTGATGGATGCATTCACCTTCCTCATGGGGAAAGGCGAACTGAATGCGCCAACGGCAAAAGACGTGACGCTGAATGACCGTGCGGTGATGCCGCCTAAATACATCTTTGGCTATTTTCAGGCCAAATACGGCAGTCCCGGCCTGCTGCGCCCGAATGATGTGGACGACCCTATCAAGGTTTACGTTGAAGATATCGTCAAAGGGCACCAAAAAGCAGGGATCCCAATCGAAGGTCTGGGAATTGATATCGACATACAGGAAGACAAAAAGGTCTTCACCATCAAAGACAGCTTCTGGACGAAAGGTAAGGTCGACAAGGGGATGTCGGTCTTTGATTGGGCGGCCCAGTTCAATCTACAGTGCCAAACCAACATTACGCCGTTCATCCGCGCGGACAAAGTCGCCTATAACCCGGCAGATAAATTAAAAAAGCAGTATGTCACCGCTCAGGGACTGATCGAGAAAGGCTACTGCGTGGCTAACGAGGGCGAAGCCAATATTCCCAAATTCCGAGGCCCGAAACGTGAGAGCGACTACCCCGGACTGACTTATACCCGCATCGGCGAAGTCAACTATCCCGACCAGAATTTGCTGGTGCTGGATTACGGCATCAATGCGCAAACGTCAGAACGCGATATGATCGGTGCCGTGATCCCAGACTACGGCAACCCGGACGCCGCGCGTTTTTGGGGCGACCAGTATGCCTATCTGCTCAAAAATGGGCTAGGGTTCATCTGGCAGGATATGCCGGCGCCGGACTCCATGCCCCACGTTGAGGATGGAAAAAATTTCGCGGATACGGAAGCGCCACGTAACCAATTCGGCTGGTCGCTTACCGGCGAATCGCCCAGTGACGACAGAAGAAGAACCAATACCTTCAACTGGCGCAGCTACCACGGCCAGGCGCATTTGACCGATCCCCGTTTCGGCGACGGCCGTAAGACGCCGTATGTCGAACTGCGCAACTTCCATGCCTATATGCTGGCGAAGTCCAGCTACGAGTACGGACTCAACGCACACGAAGATATGCTCAAGGGCTATAAACGCAGCTATATCATCTGCCGCAGCGGCTACCCCGGCCTGCAGCACTATGCGGGTCACTGGGTGGGCGATAACGCATCGACCTGGCATCACCTGCAGGCCACGCTGCCGATGGTGCTCAACCTGGGGATGTCCGGGCTACCGATTTCCGGTTCCGACGTCGGGGGTTTTGCGCCCGGCGAAGCGCCTGAAGACCCCAGCAGCATCTTCTTCGGTACTCAGCACTGCCGCAATCATAACCCGATGGTCTACGACCGGCTGGTGCTAGGCCCCGACGACATCGACATCGGTGATATCTGCGAACACGAGCTGATGACCCGTTGGGTTCAGGCCGCGTGCCTGTTGCCGTGGATGCGCAACCACTACGATGCGATGAAACCCTTTCAGGAAATTTATCGTTTCAACGAAAAGGCCCCCGTCAGCGGCAATCGCACATTCGCGGACATCATGGCGGCGTTTGTCTGCTTCCGCGTTCGCTGGCATCACCTGCTGTATGACGCGATGTATCAAAATACCCAGACCGGTATTCCGATCTTGCAGGCAATGTGTTTATGGCAGGGCGATGACGCGATCTTTGACAAACGCAACAAAGACATACTGGCGACGCAGTGCTTCATCGACCGTTCGGTGCTCTATGCGCCGATCATGACGCGCAGCATGGCCGGAAGCGAAGCGGCCTACGTGGCCGAAAAAGACATTTACTTCCCTAACGCGGTCAAAGGGCAGACCTTGAACTGGTATCGTTACCATGCCGTTGAAGACACGGTGGACATCGCCAACCCGATTAAAGGGGGCCAGCGCCGTGCCGTCAGCGCTGATATCACCAATGTGCCGCTGTTTATTCGCGAAGGCGCGATTATCCCCGAACGCCACGCGCAGTCCGATCTGCCAGCGCCGTTCAAGAATATCCAGGTGATGGATAAGTTCCAGCAACCGCTGGTGCTGGCGCTGTATCCGCTCGGCGAGTCCGGCGAAGGCCACCATCAGCTTTACTGGGACGATGGCGGAGTCACCCGTTCGGCAGAACGTCAAGGGCAGTTCTCAGTAATCGACGTTCGCCAATGTCGTGCCGAAGATTCGCTGGAGGTCAGTTTGACGCCGCGCAAGTACGACTATCCGCTGCACACGTTCGTCTACCTCCGTATTCGCACGGACAAACCTGCGTTGCAACGGCTGACGGTCGGTTCTTCCACCCTAAGCGCGCGCGTAGATTCGACGGATGCCCTCTTCAAACACGAGGGAGAGGCGGCCTATGTCGACCCGCGCGGCAGTGTCTGGATTAAAGTCAGTACCCGCACGTTATCTGCAACCAACGCGTTAACGCTGAAGATCGTGTCATAACGCATTCGGTCTCATAACGGGCAGGCTTCCCGCCTGTCCGTTATTTTTCTCCCACCATCGCGCACATCCATCTCTCCTGAAGCCTCTCTATCCTGAAATACCATTTAGCGTATAACGACATGCCACATTCCGCGATTTCCACGAAAGTGCAGGCAAAGGAAAGAGGGAGAACAATGTGAAAATTGAATGCAGATAAAAATACGGGCCTTCCATTTAGCATGAAAAGCCCATGTGACGAGAATGTTAAACGTCAAGGATGAACGGCGCAGTGATACGATTAGGCCAGGCACATTCCGGCGTCAAAACCTTCACGCGCGGCCACCAGCGCATTGCTGGTTTTCACGGCGCCGCCAATGACGACCACATTGTCAGCAACCCCTTCCAGCTCTTCAGCCAGTTCTTTCACCGGCGCATATCCCAGTGCGATCACGACCGTATCCGCCTCCAGCGCCATCCGTCCTTGCGCATTTTCTAGGGTCACCTGATGTTCGCCAATTTCACACAGCTTGGTATTGGGGTACTGCTTCACGTCATACTCTTCCAGTACGGACATCAAATGCAGCTTGCTGACGCCATCCAGCTCTTGCAGCAGGCGGCCACGCATTTCAACAACGGTGACGTCTTTCAGTTGCATGGCCAGATGTGCAGCGGTTTCGCCCCCTACTTCACCGCCGCCTGCGATAATCACGCGCTGGCCGGTGACTACGTTGCCTAGCAGAACATCCTCCGCCAGGACTACGTGCGGCTGATTGATCCCCTTAATCGGCGGAATCGCCGGTTTACCACCGGTGGCGACGATGACGGAGTCCGGGCGACTTTCCGCCACGATCTCTTTCGTCAGCGGCGTATTAAATTTGATCTCCACGCCCAATTTTTCCAGTTCCCGGCCCAGCCAGGCGGTGTAAGTCGCCAGTTCGCCTTTACCCGGAGGAAAAGCTGCAGAACGGAACTGACCGCCAAGATAGCCGGTTTTTTCAAACAGCGTCACTTTGTGACCGCGCGTCGCCGCCACGCGCGCCGCTTCCAGCCCAGCCGGACCGGCGCCCGCGATGAAGACGCGTTTAGAGCTGTGGACTTTGCTGTAGTCCAGCCTATTTTCACGCGCCAGCGACGGGTTGACCAGACAGGTGAAGGGTACGCCGAGCGGCAAACTGGCGAGACAGCCCTGCATACAGCCGATGCAGTATCGAATTGACGCTATATCGCCTGCTCTCGCTTTATTCGGTAAATGTGGATCGGCCAATGACCCCCGACCCATCGCGATAAAGTCCGCTTTGCCCAGCGCCAGAATATTGTCCGCCATACGCGGATCGTTGATGCGGTTCACGGTGATGATGGGCATGTTCACCGTTTTTTTCAGCTCTTCGGAGAAAGAAACGGCCCAGGCATGGCCCACATACATCGGCGGTACAGTACAAGCCTTGTTGTGAACGCCATAAACGCCCATGGTCATATGCAGCGCATCCACGCCCCACTCTTCAAAGATCTGCGCCAGCACACGCGTTTCAGCGATATCACGTCCGCCCATGAAACCTTCGTCAGCAGAGAGTCGGACGGTGATCGGATAGTCCATGCCTACTTCTTTACGCACCGCCTGATAGATCTCTTTTAAGAACAGAATACGGCCGTCGAGGCTGCCGCCATATTTGTCGGTACGTTTATTGGCATAAGGCGATAAAAACTCGGCAATCAAATAACCGTGGCCGGCATGAATTTCAACACCGTCGAAACCGGCTTCTTTCACCCGGCGGGCGCAGTCGGCAAATTCCGAGACCAACTGCTGAATTTCGTCGATGCCAAGTTCCCGGGGCATTTCTTTTAATGCGGGGCACGGAATCGCCGAAGGTGCCACAGGCTGTACGCCGCCGTTCACATTCTCTGACGTCTGACGGCCTGCATGGTAAATCTGGCAGAAGATTTTACTGTCGTATTGATGGATGGTATCGGTGAGTTTACGATGGCTGGCAATTTGCTCATCGCGCCATAGCCCACCGGTGTATTTAAAGCCCATCGCATTTTCGTTGATGGCGTAGTTTTCGGTGATGATCAACCCCCAGCCGCCCTTTGCTTTTTCTTCGTGATAGGCGATATAGCGGTCTGACGCTGTACCATCGCTATTACACAGGTTGGTGACCATGGCGGGAACAACGAGCCGGTTCGGAATCACGCACTGATTAATTTTTTCGGGGTGAAATAATTTCTTGAACATATTTTATATGTTTCCTGCTAATGAATATAAAAGATATTATTCTAATAGCATCAGAAATGCCTTTTAAAAAATATCGTCCTCAAATTTCATTATAATAATCCACGCCATTTACAAACAATGACTATTTATTATTACTCATCCCCACCATGAAGCATGTCAAAACAACCCTAGAAATAGGGTCGATCTATAAAATGAATGAAAGCCAAAAAGATAATAAGATGTTTTATAAATGGAGATGATATCGTTATCAAATTGTATTTAGTTAAATAGACTGCGATAACCCGCTGGGCGTGCGGACGATGCCTTAACACAGCGGTGAAAGGATGGTAGCATTAACGGCGCGGGCTGCGGTTTAACATGCCTGATATAGGGGGTACAGCGCCCGCTATTCTCTTTAATGAGAGATATCAATGGCAATTGGCACATTAAAGCCACCTTCCCGCGGCTTTATTATGACAATATTATTTTCCTAATGATAATTATTTTACATGGTGAGAGTTTATCGCCTTTATCGACATGACGACCGTCATTTTAACCAGGGTATATATATTATCCATGTCATGAGACTGTCCATAATTTTCTGTTTGAGCCATGTTTGATCTACCCCATACTTAGACATTCGATGACTTCTTATTTTAACCCGTCGAGAACAGGTCTAATATAATTTCTGATTGCAATCTTTTCTTGAAGGTCGGTATTTTATGGTTAAAAAACGCGTTAATAGATCTATCCCATTGTTGTAGAAATGGTTTGCCGAAAAGACTATCCATTGGACGCAGTTAACAAATAGTCAGTCGCTGTTCCCAATACCCTTCCACTTTGTTTGAACTCAGTTTGAATTGAGCGATCTGACCTATCGTAAAAAACCCAAATCACCAACCAGACAGGGTGACGCCTTTGGCTAACCGCTGGCAAACTTCACGGCATAGCCATGCTGACTTTGACAGGATGCATGGGCTATCTTATCCAGTCAGAGGAGCCATACATTGAAAAGCCCGCTCAGGGAATGGACTGACCCGGGGCTTTTCGCTTTAATCGCGGCCACAAGCCGCGAACAGTACTCAGACCACTGTGGCGCCCAGCACATACGACAACTTTTTCGCCGCATCGAGTATTAGCCGCCGGGTAGCGCTGTCTTCCGGGTCGAATCGACTGGTGGGGCCGGAAATACTGAGCGCGCCTGCGAGCTGGTTCTGATGCTTAAACACCGGCACCGAAATTGAGGCAGTCAGCAGGCTGTTGGTCTCCAGCCGGTTCAGTCCCGCACCGGACGAGGTTAATAACCCGCTTTGATAGTCCCAGCGGGCCGGCATCCCCCCGGCGAACTGCGAGAGTACACCCGCTGCCGAAGTATCATCCATCGCCAACAACGTCCCCACCGGCACGCTGGATTTAATGTGCTGCGGCGAGTCTTTACGCAGCAGGCACATGCGATAGTCCCCGTCGCGGATATAAAAGGTGCTGCTTTCCAGCGTGGCGGCCGTCAGTTTCTCCAGCACCGGTTTAATATGCTGGTGCAGGTCGAAGGTGCGTTCATACACGCAGCCCAACTGATAAGCACGCGATCCCAGCTCGTAACAGCCATCGGCTCGCTTAAATACGTAGCGCTGCGCTTCCAGCGTCAGCATATAACGCAGGATCACGCTTTTAAACAGTCCGGTTGCGGCTTCAAGTTCACCCAGCGTAATGCCACCCGGGTGCGGGATAAACGCATCGAGGATCGCCAGCGTTCGCTGCACGGCTTTAACAGAACGATCAACATCCGTACTTTTTAGTCTCGACATAGCTTCCCATTTCGTGAGCAAACATTCTCATTAACGATGCCGTGTAATGTACAAAAATTAGCAGGCTCTGCCAATCAATGGCCTTCCGGCAAAGTAGGCCATCACGTTATCCAGCATGCGCTGCTGCTGGGCTTGTTGTGCCGTATGGGTGTTGGCCGCCACATGAGGCGTAAGAATGGCATTCGGGGCCGCCAGCAGGCGCGCTGAGATTTCCGGCTCAAATTCGTAAACGTCGAGAGCGGCACCTGCCAGTTGCCCACTTTCCAGTGCATCACACAAGGCGTTTTCATCCACCAGCATACCGCGTGCAATGTTGATCAGGTGGCCATCCGCGCCCAGCCGACGCAGAATATCAGCATCGATAATATGATAATTTTGCGGCGTGCCACGGGCGGCAATCACCAGCACATCGGCCCAGTCTGCCAACTGCTCAATACTGTCCAGATAGCGGTAATCCACCGTTTTTGGCGAACGGCTGTGATAGCCAACCTCCATAGCGAATGCCTGGGCCAGCCGGGCGATCTGTGCGCCGATTTCCCCCAGGCCATAAATACCGATCCTGCGCCCCTGCAGGCCCGATACCAGCGGGTAACGCTCTATGCTGTTGCCCTTCCACTCTCCGCTTCGCAAGAAAGCATCGCTGGAGAGAATATGACGGCAGCTGGCAAGGATCTGTCCGAAGGCGAATTCAGCCACACTACCCGCATTGGAGCCCGCGGCATTGGTCAGGGCGATCCCCTTTTGCTGCAAATAGGCGCTGTCAACAAACTCCATACCTGAGCCATAGCAAATCACCAACTTCAGCGCCGGCAAGGCGTCGATCAACGCCCGACCAGTAACGATGCTGCTCATGGTTAACAGCACCTCGGCTTTATCGGCTCCCTCAGGCAGATTATGACCATCCAGCGTGGTCAGTGGCCCCATCAGATGAAAATGACTGCTTAAGTTTTCGACCAGCCCGGCGGGCAAGGTGCGCGCCATCAATACGTTTTTTTGCATTTTTATCTCTTTATTCTGCCGTTGCCGGGATACGGTGTTTCCATTTCAGGATGCCCCACTGCCCGATCAGTAACGCGGCCAGCATTAAAGACATCAGCTGGAAAGTCAGCATGATGCTGCCCACTGAAGCCAGCATACCGACCAGCAGGTTACCAATCGGCATGGTGCCCTGAAATGACATGCCATACAGGCCCACCACCCCGCCACGGAGTTCAGGCGGGCTGTGATGCTGTAAGGTGGAATTGATCATGGTGGAGAAAAAAGTCAGGGACAGACCAAGCCAGAGAAAACAACAGCAGGTCAACAGCGGCAACGTGGAGAAGGAGACCCCGGCCAATGCCAGCACCGCTGACCACGGGGCAAACTTCAGCCACTGCACCAGACGCTGGTGAGAGATGCGCGCCGAGATCAGCAGCGCTGACAACAGCGAGCCCACTCCGGCACTGCTGAAAAACCAGCCCGTATAGCGCGCCGTATCGTGGAAATTTTGTGAGGCTAGTACCGGGATCAACGACTGATACGAACCGGCAAAAATGCCCATAAACGCCAGCATCGGTAAGAAGCGCATGGCGAAGTCGTCGTTCTTTACATAGTGCAGCGCGTTGCGCATTCCACCCGCACGTTTTGAGTGACTTCCCACCTCCACGACCTGCATGCTGCGCACCGCAAAGAACATCGTCACCAGCCCACAGAGCGAGATGACAAACCCTGCCGCTGCCCCGTAGTGATTGAAGCTCCAGGCCGCTATCGCAGGGCCAAACATCCGCCCGATATTAAACACCATGGTGTTCATCGCCACGGCGTTATACATCAGCGATTTATCCTGCAGACTGCTGGTCAGCAGCAGATGTCGGGTGGGTAACTCCATCGACGATACACAGCCCGCTACCGCCGCAATCAACAAAATAAACAGCGGTGAAATAAAGCCGGCCAGCACGCTGACCAACAGTAAACTGCTGATAGTGGCCGACAGGCACAGTATGCGCATCATGGTGCCTTTGACGGTGGCTGGCGTCAGGCAGCTGCCGAACAGCAGCGGAACAATCAACGCCGGGCAGTAAAGCAGAAAATTCAGCACCCCGAGCAGCCAGGGCGATTGACTCATCTGCCACAGCAGTAAATTAAGCGTGACGTTTTGCGTCCACAAACCGAGGATAGATGCCGCCTGCCCCATCAGATACCTGCGCGTCATTCGTTCTTTAAATACCGGAAAAGCACCAGCCAGAAACATGCGAGATCCTTGACGGCAGCGGGTTAACTCCTGCTACCGCTGAAATGGGTGCGCCATAAACTATGCTCCACTCCATCGCGAAGCACAGTAAGACTTACTTCAGGCTGTGACAGAAACGCTGAATGCGCTGGCAGGCCTCTTCCAGTTGCGCCATGGACGCGGCGTAAGACAGGCGGAAATTGGGTGCCAGCCCAAAAGCATTACCGTGTACGAGCGCCACCCCTTCGCTGGCTAGCAGCGCTTCGGTAAAGTCTTTATCGCTGTTGATTACCCGCCCCTGAGGGGTGGTTTTATTCAGCAGCCCGGCACAGGACGGATAAACGTAAAATGCCCCCTGCGACACCTGGCAATGCAGCCCCGGAGCCTCGTTAAGCGCGGCCACCACGTAATCGCGCCTCGCCTTAAAGCTGGCACGCCAATCGGCGAGAAATTCCTGCGGCCCGGTCAGTGCAGCGTGCGCCGCCCATTGAGCAATGCCGCACACACCTGAGGTGGTCTGCCCCTGAATGGTTTCCATCGCTTTGATCAACGGCTGTGGACCTGCACCATAGCCTACGCGCCAGCCGGTCATGGCATAGGCCTTTGACACACCATTGATAATCAGCGAGCGTTCGAGCAGTGCAGGTTCAACCTGTGGGAAGGTGACGAATACGCAGTCGTCATAGACCAGCTTTTCGTAGATATCGTCAGTCATCACCCAGACATGCGGATGGCGCAGCAACACATCGGCCAGCGCCCGCAGCTCAGAGTGGCTGTATACCGCCCCCGAAGGGTTGGAAGGTGAGTTAAACAGCAACCATTTGGTTTTAGGGGTGATCGCCTGCTCAAGGCTTTCAGCGGTTATTTTATAACCCTGCGCGGCTGTGGCAGACACAATCACCGGCGTACCGCCGCACAGTGAGACCATATCCGGATAAGAGACCCAGTAAGGGGACAGGATAATCACCTCATCACCGGGATTCAGGGTGGCCATCAGCGCATTGGAGATCACCTGTTTGGCACCGTTAGAGACGATAATCTGTTTGCTGGTGTACTCCAACTGGTTATCGCTGCGCAGTTTATTGACGATGGCTTCACACAGTTCAGGGATGCCAGCGATCGGCGGATATTTGGTTTCCCCACGGTTCATGGCGGCCAGCGCGGCCTGTTTAATATGCTCAGGGGTATCAAAGTCCGGCTCGCCGGAGCTGAGGGCAATCACATCTTTGCCCTGTGCTTTCATATCACGCGCCAACTGGCTGGCGGCATTGCTGGCAGAGGGTTTGACGCGTTCGAGAGTTTGAGAAAGTATCTTCATGTCAAAAGTCCTGTCAGTGGCGAATATCGGCAACAAATTTTTGCGCACGGGGATGTTGTGGGTGATGGAAAAAGTCTTCGGGTGGTGCACGTTCAATGATTTCGCCCTGGTCCATAAAAATCACCCGGTCGGCGACTTCTCTGGCGAACCCCATTTCGTGGGTGACGCACACCATGGTCATTCCCTCGCTGGCAAGCTGCTTCATAACCTGTAGCACTTCCCCGACCATTTCCGGGTCGAGGGCGCTGGTCGGTTCATCAAACAGCATCACCGGCGGTTTCATTGCCAGCGCACGGGCAATCGCTACTCGCTGCTGCTGGCCGCCGGAAAGCTGATGCGGGTAAGCCTGCAGTTTCGCCGCAAGGCCGACCTTTTTCAGCAGCGCGACCGAGACGTCATCAGCCTCGCATCGGCTGCGCTTCCTCACCCGGCGCTGCGCCAGCGTAACGTTTTGCAATACCGTCAAGTTGGGGAACAGATTGAAAGACTGAAAAACGAAGCCGATATTGCTACGAAACTGATTCAAATTAATGTTCTGATCGCGGCTGTCGACACCGTCGACTAGAATTCTGCCGCTATGAATCTCTTCGAGCCGGTTAATGGTGCGGATTAAGGTCGATTTTCCCGACCCGGACGGCCCGCAAACCACCACCACTTCACCTTTAGCGACCTGCTCACTCACGCCATTCAGTACTTTATGCTGGCCGTACCATTTATCGACGTTTTCAAGTAGTAACATTTCAACTCTCCTGGGCATTCATCTGGCGCTTGCGTCGAATAACGCGCTCCAGCTTGCCCACCAGCTGCGTTAAAGAGAAACACACCCCAAAATAGATCATGGCCAGCACGCCAAATACCTGTAGTGGTTTAGTGAGCTCAAGAGTATTAATCTGATACGCCGAGTACGTTAATTCGGCTACGCCAATAACATAACCCAGCGAGGTGTTTTTAATTAGGTTAATAAACTGATTCAGGATGCTGGGGATCATGGTAAATAATGCCTGCGGCAGAATAATCTCCAACATCGTTCTTGAATAACTAATGCCTAACGTTCGCGCTGCTTCAACTTGCCCGCGAGGGACAGATAAAATACCAGCCCGGACAATCTCACCAAGAAACGCCATCTCATAAATAATTAATGCGACAATTAGGGTTTTCACACCAGAAATAGAGTGACCCGAGATCAACGGCACCGAAAAATAAGACCAGAAGACCAGCATCAATACCGGCAGACCACGGACCACGCTGCTAAAAAGTGTCGCTGGCAGATAAAACAGCTTAAATTTACTGGTACGGGCGATGCCGATAATTATCGCCAGTGGAAAGGCGCAGACCAGGCCGGTTGCCGCCACAAATAATGTCAGCGCTAAGCCACCCAGCGGACCATTGGGATAGCTTCCCGTCAAAATTAAATCACGGTAGTTGAGAAAAATATCTAACATATTATCCATGTTATCGGCTCCCGGTACGTAAAATATAACGATCATACGTCGTGCCGATGCTGACAATCAGCAGCGATCCCGCGAGATAAATCACCGAAACGATGGCAAACGCCTCAAAGGTTCGGAACGTCTCATTCTCAATCTGTTTAGCAGCATGGGTCAGTTCAGCCACGCTGATGGCCATTGCCAGACTGGTAGATTTATACAGCGCCAGAGACTGCCCCAGTAAAGGGGGGATCGAGATGCGAATCGACTGCGGCAGGATCACATCCCGCATCGATTGGGAAAACGTCAGTCCTAATGCCCGGCAGGCTTCCATCTGTCCGCTGGCAATGGCACGCAGGCCGCTGCGTAAATCTTCAGACATAAAGGCGGCGGTATTCAGCGTCAGCGCAATATAAGCAAAGAAAAATTCACTACCGTGCTGATTAACCCACTCCGAAAGTGCAAAAGGCAATAGTGACGACAAACCGAAATACCACAGCAGCAACTGCACCAGCGCCGGGACATTACGGTGATACTCGACGTAGGCCATGACAAACCAACGTAGTGGTGCTATGCCCGACAGGCGCATTGATGCCAGTAGCAGAGATAAAATAAAACCAGAAATCAGACAGAGAAAAAACAAAATTAGCGTAGTTTCCAGTCCGGAGATTATCCACTGCAAATATTTACCTTGCAGTAAAGTAATAGGGTCAAACTTTATCATCAGAATTAACTCCCCTGGAGCAGGCACAGCTTAACAACAGCACGCGCACGCAACTCTCCTGGCGCGGCAGGCAGTTAATACATTATTAAAGTCGGATCGGGCCTGATTTAATATTGCATTATGACGCACACCGTCAGGACGCTTACCATTACGATTTTATTACTGCGCGCTACTTCTTACCTGCTCGATCGGCTCTAATTTATATTCGCGTTTAATTTTATAATCAGTACCGGACCCTAACCATTTATTCCAAATAGCTTCCAGCTGGCCATCTTTTTCCAGATTACCCAGGGCGGTATTGACCGCAGCCAGAAGTTCAGGCTCATTCTTTTTAATACCCAGCGCATTAGGTTCCCAGCTGATGGCCTGATCGATAAACACATATTTTCCCTTGCCTGCTTTCAGATAACGCATCCCTGAAGTCTGGGAAAAAGCCTGACCGCTGATTTTACGTTGCTGAAGTGCCAGGAAGCCTGACGGTGAATCGTGATAGGTGACCACACCAATTTTCGGGAAGGACTTACGTAGCCAGTACTCGGAGGTAGAGCCGGAGGTCATCCCGACACGTTTGCCATCCAGGTCCGCCAGCGTTTTATATCCAGCAGCGGCTGGAACCAGCACTTTTAGCGGCACCTGGAAATGTGATGAGGAAAAATCGATCTGCTTTTCTCGCTCGGCGGTATAACCCAGCGCAGCTGAGAGCACGTCGACGCGACCGATTTGCAGCTCTGGAATACGCGCCTCAACCGACAGGCTTTTCTGTACCATTTTCACCCCGAGCTGCTCGGCAAGTGCCTGACAGATATCCACATCAAAACCGACGATTTTGAGGGTCTTCGGGTCAGTAAAGCCGAGGGGTTCAGTGGTGGAAAGCGTGCCACAGACCAGTTCGCCGCGAGCTTTGATATCCGCCAGTTGATTAGCCGAAGCCGTCGCGGAAACAACAGACAACATCAGTAATGAGCTTGCCATTAGGCGGGATTTAACGCATTTACGTCGTACAACCGTGCTGGTTACAGTTCTGGCCACAGGTTAATCCTCCGGGTTTTAAAACGAATGAGATGTCGATCCTGTCAGCGCGAATAACTTCTTTAACAGCCAGTTAAGCACACGTGATTGTTCATAATGCCATTATGATTTTTATAATGCATAAAAAGTGCCAATCTACTCATTTAATCTTTAATTATAATTAAAAGTTTTTAATTTCAGATAAATAAATAGAATCTCTCATTGATGAAACGAGTGAGTTCCCGGGCAATTAAGGGGCTGAAACGCGATGAAATGAAAAGTGCTCTGCACTGTTGCAGTGAAGGATGTTCCATGATGGGGAAAAAATCAGACATGGATCACACTCTGCTATTACCCCGCCGCGATTTTGTCAGGGTGTTTAAATTCTGTTCTCAGCAATATATAGCCAGTGCTATACCTCATGGCATGAGCTAATAACCTGACGTTACTTTACTGATGGGGGAATATTGATGCCTCGACTTAAAGGATTACTGTATGCGGTACTGGTGACAGCTGACCTTAGCCCAAAATCAGTGCAGTGCAAAATCAGGGATCTTCGTCTTTCTGAAGACTTCGAATGAATTCAGCCGGAGTCATGTCATTTAACGATGTATGCGTTCTTTCATAATTATATTCCCTGCGCCAGTGGTCGAGTTTGTCCTGCGCATCGCCCAATGACAGGAACCAGTGAATGTTCAGACATTCATCCCGCAGACTGCCGTTAAATGATTCAATAAACGGGTTATCTGTCGGTTTTCCGGGCCGGGAGAAGTCCATGGTAACGCCATGCTCGTACGCCCATTTCTCCAGGCTCAGGTCAGCCACCAGTTTCTTCAGCCGCTGATTTTCATCCTCCCGTTGCCGCAGACGTCGCAGTTCCGTCACGCCCAGACCGGCGAATGTCTTCTTCCAATTGTAAAAGGTGGCCTCAGAAATCCCCATCTTTCTGCAGACTTCCCCGACTCGGGTGCCGGTTTCGGCCTGTTTCAGCGCAAACGCAATCCGTTATTCGGTATAACGGGTCTTTTTCATGGCGATGAGCCTCTTTGTGTGATGGAAGAAAGGCCGAATACTTCAGTTTAGACTGGCACTGTTTTCAGGGAGAAGATCACTTTTACTCCGCTTACACCGGCTCCACGATTGGGCTTTACCACCACCGGTAAGGTGAGATGAGTGCGCGTCCATTTAACAATCCCGTCGACCTGCTCTGACTGATATAGTAAGAATGATTGATTTGCGCCTTGAGCCGCTCCGGCAGTGATTCACTGCTGAGTACATGAACGCACTGAACGCCATAAGGACGAAAAGCCGGCGCCAGATAGGTGCTAGTCGATGCACCATCCACAATAGCCACAGTACTTATTAATTTCATTTAATTAGTCTCCGGTTAGATGATTGCATTTACCCCCTGCAACTGCGATCCCTTAGGTTCCCCTTTGCTAAAACGCCTCTGTCCCTCTCGCTTATAAAGACTCACCACATCACCGACGATCAATAGAGCCGGAGACTTCACCTGATTAATCGCCACCATTTTCGTAAGCAAGTCGAGTCGACCAACAATCACACGCTGCTTAGGTTGTGTGCCGCGTTCTATCACCGCTACCGAAGTGGCTGCGCCTAATCCATGGGCAATCAATTGCTCACTGATGCGGCTACAATTGGCGATGCCCATGTAAAACACCAGTGTCTGACGTTCTGCGGCCAGCGTTGGCCAGTCTGGTTCCGGCTCACCCTGCGCGCTGTATCCGGTCACAAAACGCACCGACTGTGCCATACGGCGATGCGTGAGCGGAATACCACTGGCGGCGGCGCAGCCTATCGCGGCAGTAATACCGGGTACAACATGGCAGGCCACTCCATGCTGCTGGCTGTACACTATCTCTTCGCCACCGCGACCAAACACAAACGGATCGCCACCTTTGAGGCGCACTACCTTTTTCCCGCCCTGCGCCAGCGTCACTAACAGCTGATTAATTTCGTCCTGCCCGAGAGTGTGATTGCGCGTCGATTTACCAACATCGATCCGCAGCGCCCGCGGTGGAATAAGCGCCATAATTGCCTCAGACACTAGCCTGTCGAACACCACGACGTCGGCCTGCCGGATCACCCGTAACGCTTTCAGGGTCAGCAGTTCAACATCGCCTGGCCCGGCTCCGACCAGCCACACTTCGCCACCGGTAACCGGATTCTGCTGATTTGCGATAGACATAATCTGCACAAATGAGCTGATTAATTGCTGCATCGGTGAGGTTTTATCGAGGGTATTCATGATGACCTCTTGCCATTAACGTCTCACGCTCTTTGGCGATAATTTTTTTCAATTCGGGAATACATGAGCCGCAGTTGGTGCCGCATTTCAGTGCCGCACCGAGCTGTGCGGCACTGTGACATCCCTGTCGCACCGCGTCGGCAATGGCGATTTCACCCACGCCAAAACAGCTGCACAGGATAGCGCCGGTCGGCGTTTTACCGCCTTCTGCGCGCCCTGCCAGCAATGCCAGCCGCGCCGGTGCATCAGAGAAAACCCAGGCAAAGGCGGCGACGATAGCCTGCCTGTTTGGCATCGGCGGGTTAATGTGAGCGTAAAACGCCAGCTGCAATTCTCCGTCCTTCCACGCCAGAAGATTAAAACCCTCGTCTCCCATCCGTGCCGACTGACAGATCCACTGGCCGATGCCGAACTGGTCGTCCAGCCACGCGATCCAGTCTTCGGGTTTCGTGGAGTCGGCCAGTGTGAAATGGGTCACACCAGGCTGAGTAATTCGACTCCAGTAGGCTACCGATGGCGGTGTGGCGAGGTCGGTTCGAAGAAATACTTCGGCATGCCAGGCGGGGTTCCAGCGTTGCATGCGCACCGGCATCTGCTTGCTTTCCGGCTGACCGGAAAGTGGGTCGGTATGCGCCTCAATTAACGCATTCACCCGCGCCTGCTGGCTGAACTGGCTACTCCAGTGCATCGGCACGAACAGGCTGCCGCGCGGTTGCAGACTGTCAGGATCCGCGCGCAGCAGCAGCCAGCCGTGTGACGACGAGACCCGCAGCAAATCACCCGCCTGCGCAGCCGGGCAGTCATCGGGATGAAACTGACAAAAAGGTTCGCTGAGATGTTGCATCAGTCGTGCGGACTTACCGGTACGGGTCATGGTATGCCATTGATCTCGCACCCGGCCGGTATTCATCACCAGCTGATAAGCCGCGCTGGGGTGATTTATCGGCAACCTCGGCGTGATGGCAATAAGCCGCGCTCTCCCATCTGGATGATAAAACTTGCCATCAGCAAACAGGCGCGGCATACCGTGCGGATAGCGGACGTTGACCGGCCACTGAACCGGTGACATATCGTCCCACTGAGAATTAGAGAGTTGCGCCAATCCACTGATATCAAATGCGCGCCGCCCCTGGTTCTCAAAGCCGGAAAGCCGGGCGTGTTCGCGAAAAATCTCGGCCGGATGCTGATAGTTAAACGCCTCGGTAAACCCCAGCCGCCGGGCAACCTGGCTGATTATCCACCAGTCGGCTTTTGCCTCACCGGGAGGGGGCAGGAAGCTGCGCTGACGCGATACGCAGCGCACCGAGTTGGTCACAGTGCCATTTTTCTCGCCCCAGCCTAGCGCGGGCAGGCAAATGTGCGCCGCACGGGTGGTATCGGTATCGCGCATAATGTCAGAGACAATCACCAGCGGGCAGCGCGCGAGTCCGGCACGCACACGGTCGGCATCGGGCAGAGACACCAGCGGATTAGTACCCATAATCCACAGCGCCTTGACCCGCCCCTCTTCAATGGCTCGAAACAGATCAACCGCATTCAATCCGGCAGTTTTCGCCACGTTATCGCTGTGCCAGAAACGGCCGACACGGTCAATTTCTTCCGCCGTAAAGCCCATATGTGCCGCCAACTGATTCGCCAGCCCGCCCACCTCACGCCCACCCATCGCGTTGGGTTGACCGGTTATCGAAAAAGGTCCGCAGCCTGCACGGCCAATTTTGCCCGTCGCCAGATGCAGGTTAATGATGGCATTACACTTATCGACGCCGGAACTGGACTGATTGATACCCATGGAATACAGGGTCACCAGACGGTCGCTGTCCGCGATAAATTGATAGAATACCTGCAGCTGCGCCTGTGACAGGCAGCAAAAATCGGCGGTTTTTGCTAACGTCCACGCTTTTACTGCCGCCAGCGTCTCTTCCGCACCCTGCGTATGCTGTTGTAAAAAGTCGTCATCCAGACATCCTTGCCCAGCCATCGCGTTGAGCACACCGCAAAATAGCGCCGCGTCACTGCCGGGACGCAATGGCAAATGCAGATCGGCAATGTCGCAGGTCGCCGTCTGACGCGGATCGATCACTACAATGCACATCCCGGGCCGCGATTTTTTCGCCAGCGCCAGCCTTTGATATACTACCGGATGCGCCCATGCGGTGTTAGAACCGGTGAGGATCACGCAGTCGGCCTGTTCAAGATCCTGATAATCGCACGGTACCACGTCGGCCCCGAATGCCCGCTTGTAGCCCGCCACCGCCGAGGCCATACACAACCGAGAGTTAGTATCCATGTTCCCCGAACCGATGAAGCCTTTCATCAGTTTGTTGGCAACATAATAGTCTTCGGTGAGCAGTTGCCCCGAACCGTAGAACGCCACCGCCTGCGGGCCATGCTGATCAATGACTGCCCGCAGGCCATCGGCCACCGCGTCGAGTGCCTGCGACCAACTGACCGGCTGACGGTCGATTTCCGGGCGCAGCAGACGTCCTTCAAGTCCAAGCGTTTCTCCCAGCGCGCTGCCCTTGACGCATAGCCGCCCGAGATTAGCCGGATGCGTCATCTCACCGTGGGCGACAAACGCCGTGTCCTGCAACTGCATTCGCACGCCACACCCTACGCCGCAATAGGCGCAGGTGGTTGCAACAGAGGTCGGCGATTGGCTCATAGGCTGACCATTTGGATGATGTCGGCCCTTTTCTCATCCCGTTCCACGGGACGCTGCCGTACCCAAACCCGTAAGTCGTCCACTTTCACCGGCCAGACGTTCAGTACGATCCCGCATGAATCAACACTGCGGCCGTCAAGCAGGCTGAAACGCTGTTTGTATAGTGGCGAAATCACCACCGGCTCGCCCCTGACATCGCCGATCAAACCGCGCGCCAGTACGTTCGCGTCGCTATCCGGTTCGTGATTGCTCAGGGCAAACACCTGCTGTGGATGTTCAGGAAGGTGGAACAGCGCAATCTGTTGATCGGCCAGTCTTGCTGCCATACCTGCATTGCCGGGAATAGCGCTCAACGCGCATATCTCAACCCAGTCCTCCGCATTTGCTTCCGAAGGAGAGCTTACGGCCAACGTCTGGCGCTCTTCGTGAGTTGCCGGGCGGAGCTGCTCACGCTCCTGCACCATCACCACAGTCTCATCCGGCTCCTCGCTATTGACAAACGGCTTAAACAGCGCCAAACGGTCCGGGTCGGCCAGCGTGGTTTGCCATTCGCACTGGTAGGTATCGATCACCATACTCATCTCGTGCTCCAGCTCGGCGGCGATATTAAGGCTGTCTTCCAGCACCACCTGGCGCAGATAGTTCATCCCCCCCTCAAGGTTGTCCATCCAGGTGCTGGTGCGCTGCAGGCGATCGGCGGTGCGGATATAGAACATCAGGAAACGGTCTACGGTTCGGACAAGTTCTTCAACGCCCATGTCCTGCGCCAGTAAATCCGCGTGGCGTGGTTTCATTCCGCCATTGCCGCAAACGTAAAGATTCCAGCCCTTATCGGTAGCGATCACGCCGACGTCTTTGCTCTGTGCCTCAGCACATTCCCGGGTACAGCCGGAAACCGCCATCTTAATTTTATGCGGCGAACGCAGGCCCTTGTAACGATTCTCCAGCAGTAGCGCCAGCGAGGTGGAGTTTTGCACTCCGTAGCGACACCAGCTCGAACCGACACAGGATTTCACCGTGCGCAGTGATTTGCCGTATGCGTGGCCGGTTTCGAAACCGGCGTCGACCAGTTGCTGCCAGATAGCCGGTAACTGTTCGAGGCGTGCGCCGAACAGGTCGATGCGTTGCCCACCGGTAATTTTGGTGTAGAGGTTGTAACGTTTGGCGACTCTGCCAATGGCTATCAGCCCGTCCGGCGTTATCTCACCGGCCGGAACACGCGGCACCACCGAATAAGTGCCGTCTTTCTGAATATTGGCAAAGTAGCGATCGTTGGTGTCCTGCAACGGCAAATGCTGCGGTTTGAGCAGGTAATCATTCCAGCACGACGCCAGAATCGAGCCCACCAGCGGTTTGCAGATTTCGCAGCCGCGGCCCTGTCCGTGTTTGCCAAGCAGCGCGTCCCAACTGCGAATATTGCCTATGCGCACTAAGTGATACAGCTCCCGACGCGAATAGGCGAAATGCTCGCAGACGTCTTTCTTTACTTCAACACCCAGCTCGGTGAGCGCGAATTCCATCACCTGTTTAGTCAGCGCCGCACACCCGCCGCAACCGGTCGCCGCCCTGGTGCAGGATTTGATTGCCGCCATGTCGCCGCAACCCCCCTTAACTGCCTCGCAGATATCAGCCTTGCTGACGTTGTGACAGGAGCAAATCTGCGCCCCCCCTGGCAGCGCCGCAACGCCCAGGGTTTGCGGGGCCTCGCCCGTGCTGGCAGGTAAAATCAGCCCCTCGGGATTAGTGGGTAGCGGTATGTCGTTAAGCATCATTTGCAGCAGCGTACCGTACTCGCTGCTGTCGCCGACCAGTACCGCGCCAAGCAAACGTTTGCCATCCTGCGATACAACAATCTTTTTGTACACTTGGGCTGGCCCGTTGACCCAAGTGTAGCTCTGGCTGCCCGGCGTACGACCGTGTGCACCACCGATCGACGCCACTTCGACGCCCAACAACTTGAGTTTGGTGCTCATGTCCGCGCCCTTGAAAGCCGCCTCGCTGCCGGAGAGCGTATCTGCCAATATGCGCGCCATCTGATAGCCAGGTGCCACCAGGCCGAAGATTTGCCCCTTCCACAGTGCGCATTCGCCGATGGCAAAAATGGCCGGATCGGAGGTGCGACACTGGTCATTAATCACTATTCCGCCTCGAAGCCCCACATCCAGCCCGCATTGTTTAGCCAGTCGATCGTTAGGCCGAATCCCTGCTGAAAACAACACCAGATCGGTTTCCAGATGACTGCCATCGGCAAACTCCATCCGATAACTGCACATCTCGCCAGCCACGATGCCACGTGTCTCTTTGCCGGTGTGCACCTGCACCCCCAGCGCCTCAACCTTACGTCGCAGCATACCGGCGCCGTCTTCATCGAGTTGGACGCCCATCAGACGGGGGGCAAACTCCACCACGTGGGTTTGCAGCCCGAGATGCTTGAGCGCGTTGGCCGCCTCAAGCCCCAGCAGGCCACCACCAACCACCACGCCCACTGTGCCCTTTTCCGCACAGGCTTTGATGGCCGACAGATCCTCAAGAGTGCGATACACCATACATCCCGGTGCGTCATTTCCCGGAATCGGCGGCACAAACGGATAGGATCCGGTGGCGAGCACTAGCAGGTCATAGGCCGTCTGATGCCCCTGTCGGTCAACCACAAAACGGTGGCGCGCATCAACGTGATCGACGCCGTGTCCAAGGCGCAATTCAATGCCGGTTGCCTCAAAGAAACCCTCCTCGACCATCGACCGCGACTGGGCGCTACGCCCCGAGAACAGCTCGGAGAGATGCACACGGTCATAGGCTGGGGAAGTTTCTTCAGCAAAAACAATAATCTGATACTGCAAGTGCAGCTCGCGTTCGACCAGTTGTTGTAAGAAATGGTGGCCAACCATACCGTGCCCGGCCATAACTAATACGGGTTTAGACAATGCAATGCTCCTCGTCACCTTGAGGGGTAACTGTTCTGTTTTCATTGACTGAGATTCAGATAAATGAGGCGCTTGTGGAGGACTGAACACGCTGAGCTGCGCCGTAAGAGACTGCGTTCCGTCGAGGGACGATAAATAGTGTATGCTGTCACCAATATCGCCCCACAATAGCACCCCTTTGAGTTGGCTATCGCGAAAAAACAGGCGGCGATAGTGGCCCTCGAAGGGATCAAAAGTGCTGTGGATTTGGCCGTTTTCGCCGCCGTTCAGCTCACCGGCACAAAACAGATTCAGGCCAGTCACTTTGAGGCGCAATGGCACGTTGCTCATCGCTGGCGACGACGATGATACGCCTGCCAGGCGCGCGGCTAGCGTCTCAGCCTGCTGCCAGCACGGTGCGACCAGGCCTGGCGTCAACGTCCCTGGCTGACAGCATTCACCGATGGCCGAAATGTGCGGATCGGAGGTTTGCATCTCGCTGCTGACCACTATGCCGCGATCGCACCTTAGTCCGGCAGCCAGCGCCAGCGAGATGTTCGGACGCACACCGGCCGCTACCACCACGCGTTCGGCAGGAATGGCTCTCCCATCATCCAGCATCACCGCCTGCACATGACCCGATGCGTCTCCGATATACGAAACGGTTTTCGCCTGCAATAGCGTATGAATTCCACGCGCCGACAAACTGTCGCGCAGCAGCCCGGCAGCAAAAGCGTCGAGCTGCTGGTCCATCAGGTGCGGCCCCCGATGCAGCAGCGTGACCGTCATGCCACGCAGGGCCAGCCCCGCGGCCGCCTCAATACCCAGCACGCCCCCGCCGATTACCACTGCTGGTTGTCCCGCATACTGTCCATTCAGAATGCCGTCGACATCCTGCTGGCTACGAAAACCGTAGATACTGGCTAATTCCGCGCCCGGCAACGGCGGCATAAACGGCCGCGAACCGGTGGCGATCGCCAGATGGTCATAGGACAGCGTGAGGTTGCCCGCCTTGAGGGTTCGGGTCTCGCGGCAGATTTCCGTCACCGCCACACCGGTCAGCAGCGTCACTTCATGGCGCTGATACCAGTCAGCGTCATGGGTCACGATATCGGCAAAACTCTTCTCCCCCGATAACACCGGGGTGAGCAAGATGCGGTTGTAGGCTGTCTGCGGTTCTTCGCCAACCACCACGATGCGATAATGTCCCGCCGCCAGTTGACACAACCGTTCGACCAGCCGCACGCCAGCCATGCCATTGCCA
Organism: Lonsdalea populi; assembly: GCF_015999465.1. Taxonomy (NCBI): domain Bacteria; kingdom Pseudomonadati; phylum Pseudomonadota; class Gammaproteobacteria; order Enterobacterales; family Pectobacteriaceae; genus Lonsdalea; species Lonsdalea populi. The sequence continues at coordinate 1,418,942 of NZ_CP065534.1, read as the reverse complement.
ATCACTATCAGAGTGGGTTTGTCCATTGCGCCCATCCCGGCGGCCTAATCAGGCCACTGCCCGATGTTTTTCATACAGAAAGTGCAGTACCTGCTGGCGGTACTGCTGGAACAGAGGATCGGTCGCCAGTTTCAGCCGCTAACGGGGTCTCTCCAGCTCGACATGCAAAATTTCGCCGATCTTGGCAGCCGGACCATTGGTCATCATCATTACCCTGTCCGACAGCAGTACAGCTTCGTCGACATCATGGGTGATAAGCAAAATGGTGGTCTTCAGCCGCACCTGAATTTCCATCACCGCGTCCTGCAGATGCGCACGGGTCAGAGCATCGAGCGCGCCGAACGGTTCATCCATCAGCAGCACTTTCGGCTTCATAGCCAGCGCACGGGCAATGCCAACACGCTGCTTCATTCCTCCGGAAATTTCGCTGGGACGTTTGTCCATCGCATGCCCCATATGCACCAGCTCAAGATTGTGGGCTATCCAGTCGTGCATCTCGTTTTTGCTCATCTGTCCTTTAAACACCTGCCGCACTGCCAGCCCCACATTGTCATAGGTCGACAACCACGGGAGCAGCGAGTGATTCTGAAACACCACCCCGCGCTCCGGCCCAGGACCGGTGATTTCCTGGTTATCACACAGCAGCACGCCCTCTGAAGGGCGGCTCAGTCCGGCAATAAGGTTGAGCAACGTCGATTTTCCACAGCCCGAATGGCCGATCAGGCTTACCGTCTCTCCTTTGGCGATATCAAAACTGACGTTGTCGAGCGCCAGAAATGGTCCTTTGGCGGTGGTAAAACTCTGGCTGACGTTCTCAACGCGGATGATTCTTTGCTCGGTTTTCATCTCAGGCTCCTGTTATCGATTGTCGTAGCTAAAACGGCGAGCAATAGCCATTAGACCCAGCTCCAGCAGCATGCCCACCACGCCAATCAGCAAAATGGCGATGATGATGTTTTCGACGTTGAGATTGTTCCATTCATTCCAAATCCAGAAGCCGATACCCACGCCGCCGGTCAGCATTTCTGCCGCGACGATCACCAGCCACGCGATGCCTATCGACAGACGCACACCGGTGAGGATGTAGGGCAACACGGCCGGAAACAGAATTTTGCGTATCACGGTGAATTCACCGAGTTTCAGTACCCGCGCGACGTTAAGGTAATCCTGCGGGATACGCTTCACGCCCTCGGCGGTATTGAGGACCATCGGCCAGATGGAGCAGACGAAAATCGTCCACGCTGACGCCGGTTCGGCGCGCTGGAACAACAGCAGACCAATTGGCAACCAGGCCAGCGGACTTACCGGGCGCAGCAGCGAGATGACCGGGTTGAACATATTGGCGATAAAACTGAAGCGACCAATCAGAAATCCGGCGGGAATACCGATAATCGCCGCCAGCCCAAAACCGATAGCGACGCGTTTCAGCGACGCCAGCACGTTCCAGCCAATGCCCATATCATTGGGTCCGTCGATGTAAAACGGATCGGCAAAAATCACCTTCGCTGCTTCCCAAGTTTTCATCGGCGTAGGGAATCCCTGGCTGTTGAGGGCAGCAATCTGCCAGATGACCACCAGCACGACCATACCCAGCACACCGGGAATCGTCTTTTGCATACTGCGACGAAAGGCGGCACGCTTGTTGGCGCTGGTCGACGGTTTTACCGCTTCGGGTTTAGCCACATTGGGCAGAACGACTTCTGTACTCACCGGTTCGGCTAGCGCCACGAAATTAGTTGTTGAAGGAGTAGACATATCGGGCCTCACTTAGCGTTTCATCACAAAACTGTTGGCATACTCAACGGGTTGACTGCCGTCCCAAATCTTGCCGTCAATCAACTTACTGCTGCGCATGTCACCGGACGGCAGAGCAATGCCTCCAACCACGCTTGCGGCCTGCTTATAGACGTCAATGCGGTTGATCTTTTTGGCAACACCGAGATAGTCGGGCTCTTTATCGAGCAGACCCCAGCGTTTGTGCTGGGTCAGGAACCACATACCGTCCGACAGATACGGGTAGTTGATCGCGCCGTCATTAAAGAAACGCATGCTGTGGGCGTCTTTCCATTTTCTGCCCAAACCGTTTTCGTAATCGCCAAGCATTCGTCCCTGAATAGTTTCTACCGCGGTATTGATGTAAGCGCGCGCCGCTAAGACCTGCGCGGTTTCAATACGATTGGCGTCTGAGGTATCAATCCAGCGTGATGCCTCGAGCACGGCGGCGGTCAGGGAGCGGGCAGTATTCGGGTTAGCAGCCACCCACGAAGCAGTGGTGCCGAGAATTTTTTCGGGATGATCAGGCCAGATTTCCTGTGAGGTCACGGCGGTAAAACCGATGTCATCAAGGATTGCACGCTGATTCCAGGGCTCGCCCACGCAGTACCCGCTCATGTTGCCGATTTTCATATTCACCACCATCTGCGGCGGCGGCACGACTACGTTGCGGACGTCATTAAACGGGTGAATTCCAGCGTTGGCGAGCCAGTAATACAGCCACATGGCGTGGGTGCCTGTCGGGAATGTCTGCGCGAAAGTGTAGGTGCCTTTGGCGCTGGCATCGATAACTTTCTTAAGCGATGCATCATCAGTCACTCCCGCCTGCTTCAACTGGTTCGCCAGAGTGATCGCTTGACCGTTATGGTTGAGAGCCATCAGCATCGCCATGTCGTGCTGTGGACCGGAAGCCCCTAGCTGTAGGCCATAAACCAGTCCGTAGAGCACATGCGCAGCGTCAAGTTCGCCGGAGACCAGTTTGTCGCGTATCGAGGCCCAGCTGGACTCTTTGCTCAGAATGACTTTGATGCCGTATTTTTCATCGAACTTTTTCACCGCCGCCATCACCACAGACGAGCAGTCGGTCAGTGGGATAAACCCCACGCGGACCTCCTTTTTCTCCGGCGCATCGGATCCCGCCGCCCAGACGGTGTTCATAAAACCCGGTATCATCATGCCGCCGCCGAGTGCTGCTCCCCCGGCAAGAAAGCAACGGCGGGTGTACTGGCCGAAAGTTTTTTTGTCGTCTTGCGTCATTGCAGCTTCCCGTTAGGTTAAAAATGGGCAAAAAAAAGGCGTCCGGTCAGCATTTAGTTTCCTAAACGCTAACGGACGCCATTATCCGTAACTCTGACTAAACCGCCTTTGGCTTAGTGCTTATGTGTTTATAACAATGCAGCTTGCGTGCCAACTTACTAACGTAACTATAGGATCAATCAGTTAGTACTTTTACAGTTGAGCAACAAGCACTGCACTGCAGCGGGGCGCTGTGCGCATCGAAATTGCACACGGGCAGGCAGCTACCCTCTTAGTTTTCATCCACCATATTCCCCAATACGGCGGCCACCGCGAGCAGCGCTTCTGCAATTTCCACCAGTTTTTTGTTTTGCTTCATCGCCATATCACGCAGCGTTTTGTGTGCCTGTGGCTCGGTCATGCCGTGATGCTGCATCAATAATCCTTTTGCACGTTCGATTAGCTTACGTTCAGCGAGTGTCGAACGCAACGCCGTCAGTTCGGCGTCCTGAGCCTGTAACTGCCGCGCCTGTTGTTCAACCAGCTCGAGAATCGACAGGCTAAGCTGCGGCGAAATGAGCGCTGCATAGTTATTGTCGTGTGGCGGGATCTGCACTATCTCCTGTTCCTGCTGCTCGCGAGAGATTTCTGCGTCGCGAATACGCTGGCAGCAACATTCCATCAATGCCGTCTCAAGCAAGTCCTCCAACTGTTTCATACCGTCAATGCGCGACGTGGTAAGTTCAAATTAGCGCAGCGCAGCGTTCAGCGGCTTTGTGGCCGGCGCGGCGCGGGTACAGGCGATACGGCGGAAACGTTCGAACTCGCTGCTGTCTTGCGTGAGTTGCTGCTGCCAAAGCGCAAGACTGCGCGCATCGGCGAACTCACTGAAGGTCTTAAAGCAGCGTTCCTGCCCTTCAATCAATTCGATGAGCTGTTGATTGATGCGATCGTCAAAATGACGTGTGGCGAAACCGGCGGCACCGAGCGCACGCTCCTGACCAGCCAGCTCCTTTCCTTGCATAAAGCTGAACAACGCGAGCAACGCTCGGGAAATCGAAGGGTCACCGGAGGAATCGGCCGCCTCAAATATCAGCGCCAGATGGATGCGGATCACCTCGCAGTACTGACTCATCGCTTTCGGCTGGCTGATGCTTTGTGTCTGGATCTGTTGACGAAGCAGCGGCAAGGTGCTCAAGCTATGAAGTACGGCAGCAATGCGGCTGAACAACCGTGAGGGATTCGATAGGCTGGTGTCGGTTAAATTCAGTACCTGAAGCTGCTGATTAACCCCCTCCTCCGCCCTCTGCACCTGCAAGAATTCCTCATATAGACGGTCCCTCCAGGTTTCGCCCTGAGAACACAAATAAATGTTAGCTGTGCCGCGCTCGCGTTGCAGCATGTGAATGAGCTGACTGACCGCGCCGACCAGCTTGCCCATCTGCAACAGCTGGTGCAGACTAGTGATTTCACTTTTCTTTGAGGCCTTCAGGAAATCGAGGGTAGTAAGGACCATAGTTGAACCAGCTTAAAGAAATCGTTCTATCTGGATAGCAAGATGTGTGCCACTGAAGCTATCAGCGTTTCAAGTATCGGCGGTTTTCGCAGCGAATACTTTACGGATGGAAAGACTTTTCTAATACCGAAAAACTGAAGCTTTAGCTTTTTCCAAGCATCTCGTGTCGTTCGCGCATAAGGCAGCGGCGCCCTTTAAATATAACGCTAACAGACCGCAGCCTTACTCTACGCCAGTAGGTTGGTAATGCAGAAGACGAGTTTTTATATAAATCGATATGGCAGTCTCACCGCCGCGGTGTCGATTCGCCTGAGCCGGACGGCCTAGGGATCACCGTCACCGTGCCAGTCCAGTCCAGTCCAGTCCAGTCCAGTCCAGTCCAAGATATAAAGGCTCTTGACCGCAAAATGATATTGCCGGCAAAACTGTAGTTTGAATAATTCGCTGCGTTGCCAGGCTTCAATATAACGAAGTTGCTTGGTGATGGAATGCCTTTTTCGATAATAGATTGCATGACAATGGAAGTCGGTGAAATAAGAATGCGTTAACTAAAATTATCAACAAGGCGAGATGCCGGGCCGCTTAGGTTACCTCCTTCCATGTATTTAATTGAAGGTTAAAGATCCTGAATGGCTGTTATCTCATCTTCTTTAATACTGATTTTTTCACATAAACGTTGACGCTCTCCTTTTATCTCCCTACATAGGTCAACCTCACGTTTTTAAGTTCAACTATTTGGCATTGCGCAGCATCCAGTAAAGACTGATTAATCCCGCCGCCAAGATAGGCAACTTCGCGCGAAAGCGTAGCGATTATATCTCCTTTTTTTACCATCTCGCCCCGATGTCCCTCGACACGGTTTATAACTCCATCTTGATTGGATATCACCTCAACAGCCGAAGGGGTATAAATTATTCGACCACTTACAGGTACTCTTTGTGTATAGGTAGTAAATAATAGAAGTATACATATCAATAATACACCAAGGGCAAACCACAGTGGGGTCAGTCCATGGATGGCTGCAGTGTGCTGAAAGGGTGAGAGCCACTAAACGAACCTCGGTGCTGATGTTATCCGCCAGAGGATCGGTCGATGAACGAGTCAAAGGGCTGCGTCACGGCGCCACCGACTACCTGCCAAACCCCTTTTCCCTGATTGGGCTGGTTGCCCGATACAGGCGCTGCTAGGGCGACGCGTCAGAGGGATGACCGAGGAAGAGTTGGTTGAAACCATCATCCACCTGGCTGTTTATTCCTCATGGCCGAACTCGGTAACCGCGATCGCCGTGGCGCAGGAGGGCGTTACCGTCAGCCCTGCGGGTTCACAGACTACGACGGCTGGTCCGTCTGAATATTTTACCGGTACGGCAAAATTTGATTCCCGGTTTCAACACGCCGAACCGGCACGCGTCGGCGGCGGGATCGTCACCTTTGAGGCGGCGCGTGCACCGCATGGCATACCCATCCGCTGGGGCAAACCCTTATCGTCACGTCGGGAAGCAGCAGCGTTCCTTGCCCCGCCCGTATGATTTCAGATGCCGCCGTCATCTCCGCTCCCAGATCACGCCGCGTGGTCAGGTTCGCAATGCCTGACGTCACGCAGCAAGAGGAGTATGCTTTCCCCACGACAGCGTTTGCCGTCGACGACACGCCATCATTGATGTGTCGAAAAGCGAACGGGAGGGAGTCTGTTGCACATAACCCGCGATAAAAGGAGTGAGTAGTATGAACGCTTGTCAGATCACCCGGCTGGCTGCGCGTGAGCGTCCACGGTTGCAGCTCTTTTGTTTACCCTTTGCCGGCGGTAACGATGGTTTTTACCGCGGCTGGCGCGACTATCTGCCGCCGGATATCGATCTCAATCTGATCTCGCTGACGCAGAAATCCACACTATTGGGGCGGCGGGAGCAGGCCGGTCCGCGGACTTTACCGGAAATAGCCCACCGACTGGCCAATGTCATGGCCCCGGATCTGTCCCTGCCCTGGGTACTTTTCGGGCACAGCATGGGCGCGGTGCTGGCTCTGGAACTGGTATTGCAACTTGCGCGACGGCAATCCCTGCTGCCGTCGCTACTGGCGGTTTCCGCTCATGTCGCGCCGCAATTTCATAATCCGGACCCGTTATATTTGCTGAGCGACGATGAGATGTGCGGCTTGCTGCGCGAGATGGGCGGCACCTCGCAAGCAATGCTGGCCTCGCCGGGAATAAGAAAAATGATCTTGCAGGCGGTCAGACAAGATCTGCGGTTACTGACCGACTGGCGTCCCCCCGCCCAACAAGCATTACCCTGCCCGATTGCGGCTTTTCTGGGGGAAAAGGACAATATGGCGCCGCTTCCAGCGATGCAGGGCTGGCGCAGTTGGACCCGCGCCGAATTTAGCTGCGATATCTTTCCGGGCGGTCATTTTTATTTCAACCACGATCCGCAACCCCTGATCGCGCGCTTGCTCGCCCGTATCCCCCTTTCCCCCACATAGCATTGATTTCGGGCGCGTCGCCTTACGCGCCCGCCCCAGCCAGGTAGCGCGCATAATCAGGCACCCGACGACGTTGCGCCAAGAGATTCTGGTGCAGCGTCTCCAGCACCTTGAGCGAAAATCGCTGTTGCCGCCAGTGTTCAAGCGTGATCCCCAATTCCAGCCGTTCCCACAGCGATGCGTTGCACTGTTCATGCGGTCCGAATGGTTCCAGAAAGATCAGCGGCGTCGCCGACCATAGCGAATCCAGCAGGGTCCCGCCTCCCGGTTTGCTCAGTATCCCCAGCGCCTGACGCGCCAGCTCGAACGAATCATGATGGTCATCACGGCGCTGGAAAGAGACCGGCGTGTCTCTGCCCGTGACTTCGCCGAACGGCGGAAACCCCGAATCCTGCCAGGGCCGCCAGTCGGGGTCGATCATAAAATAGCGACAACCCGTATCGGTAATATCGTCATGATGGTAAGCCACGATGTCGATGGCGATATTTTGTTCCGCCAGTGCGGGCGCACGCTCAGCGTAAGTGCCCAGTCCCCAGCCGCCGCCATGCGCCAAAATACGATTAGAACGCTGATGCCAAGGAATGGGGTCGGCATAGCTGACCGGAATGGACCACGGGAGCGCGCCGTCGGCAGCGCTGGCCAGCCAAATATCTCGCGCCGACGGCACGCTTTCCGTGCACTGAAAGGAGGGCGACGTCACTGAATCAATATGGCAACGATCCACCGCGATGTCGGCGTGATGTTGTCGATAACGCTGGATGATGGGTTGCCAGAAACCGGATACCACGACAAACCGCTTCACGCCGGACTGTTCCCACGCCGAGAAAAGCCGTGCCAGCGCCCCTTCATCCAGCTCGGGCATGAGATCCCTGGCCAGTCGCTGACCGGCCAGAGCAACTCGGAAATTGCGGTGAAAGGCCTGTTTGGACTGGTTGATTTTTTCCTGTTTGTCTGCCCGCATCAGTTGTTCAAACACGTCGACGCGGCTGGCGACATGATGTTCCTGCAAGCGGCGCGCTAACAGTAATCCGGGGACATGGACGCCGAGCGCGACGCCGGAAGTAAGAATGGCAATCATATTGACCTCCTGGTCAAGAGTCCTGAAACGATAGCGTATGGCGACGCGCTTTACGCCCGATGCGTCAACGCGGCCAGATAAATGTCCTCCATCAGAGAGACACGCTGCGCCTGACGGCGTTCAAGGTTTTGCCATGCCGCGGCGTCGGCGGAAAAATACCCGTCGATGCGACGCAACTGGTCCGCATAGTAGTTGCTGGCAGGGTGCGTGATCACCTCACGCTTGCCGTCCCGGTCGGTGACATGCAAATTTACGGGAAACGCGGCGCTGGCGGGCAACAGAAAATTGCGCAAGCCGATCCGCCCATGGCTGAACCGCCACTCATGGGAAGCCTGATAAGTCTCGGCGAAACCACAATTCAGCTCGGCTCGGCATCCGTCGCCGCAGTCAATGCTGGCCTGAAACTGTTGGTCAATCCCATTCGGGCCGCTGAACGTGGAATGACCCGAGACGCCGACGGGGTGAAGCGGCAAGGTAGCCTGCAACATTTGCAGCCAGTAGCTGGCGGTATCCAGAAACGCGCCGCCGCCAAGTTCCGGCCGAATACGATATCCCCGCAGCGCGGAGAGCTTGAATGAAATAGTCGTATGCACCGACTCCAGCGCGCCCAACGTTTGCCCGCTAATCAGTGCCGCGACGGTTTTCTGCCAGGGATGCTCGGCGCACATAATCGCTTCGATCACCTTAACCTGACTGGCATGAGCCGCCTGTTGAATGGCATGCCATTCCCGCCGTCCGAGGCAGAGCGGCTTTTCGACGATCACATGCTTGCCGGCATGGATGGCATCCAGCGTCATCACCGCATGCGCCGCGTTATGCAGTGAGATATAGGCGATGTCGATAGCGGGGTCGCGCAGTAGCGCGGCATAATTCTCATAAGCGATCAGCGGCGGGCGGCTCGCGGCAAAGGCCTGAGCGCGGGCGAAATTGCTGGCGGCAACGCCGCGCACGCTAAAGCGCCCGCTACTGCGGGCGGGTTGGATAATAGCTTTCTCGGCGATCGGCGTCGCCCCCAGCAACCCGATGGTCGGCATGCGCTTTTTCACCGTGCGCCTCCGATTGCTTCCAGCGTCTGTAGCAGCTGCGCTTCATAACCGGCCGCCGCGTCCGGCCGCTCCCGCGGACAGACGCGCGCGAAGTAGAGCCGCCCGCGTGGTGGCAACGCCGTCGCCGTGGACAACGGCAGAATGCCGGGGCGATCTTGTCTTGCCAGCATCGTTTGTTGGTCGAGTTGTTGCAGCAAACGGTCGATGACATCCGCCGCGGTGATTTTTACCGACCAGACGCACATATCGACGGCAAACTCCGGCGCGAATTTTTTTTCCAGCAACAGACTCAGCAACCCCATCGAGACGCGCGGATTAACCTCCAGTAGCGGAATGATGCGATCATCCGCCAGCAACATGGCGTCAATACATAACGGACCGAAATAGCCCTGTTGCGCCATATCGCGCGCTAATTCACACGCCAGCTCCTGATAACCTTCGGTCGCCAGCCGAGTGATCAATGCGGGCGCCAGCGCGCCCGAACCGTTATAGGCTAATCCGTTATTCTGCATTTGCCGCCATCCGAGCCATTCGATATTCCCGCTCTCGCTGATGCGCAGATGCGCGGAGAAATCGGTGCGCCGCGGGAAAAACGGTTGCGCGAGCAACGCCAATTCGCTCCCGACGCTCACCTGCTTTTCGAGATGGCGGCAGACGCTTTCCAGTACCGAGGACGATGTGATATGGATAGCCCCCCGACCGGCTACGCCATAAGGGTCCTTGAGGATGAAACCGGCGCCCGCGTGATCAATGGCGTAACGGCGAAGTTGCGCCACCTGCGTCACCACCTCGCACTCGCCGGGCAGTTGATGCGAGCGGACCCACTGATTCGACCATAGTTTTGAGCTCAATCGCGCCACATTGCCGGCATCAGGCAGCGGCGACGTCACTTGCCAGCGGTGGCGTAATGCGCTGACCGCGTCGGTGACCGCATAGGGCGCCAGGGCATAAGCCGCGGAAGGAGACGGAACCTGATCCAGTAATATCCGCTCTGCCTGCTGCGCCGGGGACGATGGCAGCGGGCGTTCGCAAAAACGGATATTGGCCGCAGCCAAGGCCGCCCGCAGCGCCGGCGAGAAAGCCGTCCGGGCCATGAGGATATCGTCAGGCCGGCAGGCTATCGCCAACAGCTGATCCATCTGAGCAATAATGCGCTGCCCCTGCCGATCCGCAATGGCGGGCAAACTGACCGCGTTATCCGGTCGCCAGTAGCGCTCGGCATCAAAGGTGCCGAAATGAATATAAGGCTTGCTATCCATGCTATATCCTTATTATCTGTTATTTCGCTATTACCGCCTACCGTTGCAATTCGGTTATCAGCTCGCAACAATGCCCGATAGTGAAATTTTCTATTTCTATCGACTCATAATCAAATGCGATATTGTATTTATCCTCCAGCATTAAAAAGAAATTAATCATCTGGATGGAATCTATCCCCAGATCGGTGGCGATATTATCCTCGGCGCGTAATGCCTCTTCCCGTCCGTTTTTTTCCAGCACCTCAAGCAATAAAAATTTTACTTCCGTCAAAAGCGCGTCCGTCATGGCGTTAAACTCCGTTAAGATATAAAAGAATACATTTGGAACACACGGGCATTAATCCCGTGTCGTTCAGCGTCTCGCGAATACGCTGAAATTCGGGACCGTGCCAGATGTCGTCAACCTGCTGATCATGAAGATTGCCGATGACAAATTCGGAAAAGAATTTGCATGATGTAACATCCCCGTTGGCATGCACTTCCAGACGATTGGATAGCGCCAGACATTGTTGCCGATGCTGAGCCGGCCGGGAAGTGCCGCGAATAAAATCGTCTATCTCGTCCTCTTCAAGCTGCGGCTGATAGCGGATTCGGCAGTGCCAGGGACGCGATGCCAGCTTTGCCAGCGATTCACGCAATACCGGCACCTGGCTTTCCGGCAGTTGATAGGTATAGGCGTGCCAGGTCGGTTTCTCTGACGGCGGGTTCATCCAGCAGAATTTATCCCGGAAATAGCTATCCATGTGCCCGGCCACCTCGGGGCTGATAAACCATGGATATTGGAAATAGACCGTGTTGACGCCCAGTTGCTCGGCCCATGTCATGAACTCGTACATCTTGCCCACCCCGCTTTCTGAAACCATGCAGGAAAGGGAAACCTCCCCTCGGAAACGGCCCTCCTGTTTCAGGCGCAGCAGGTACTGAATATTTTCGCTGGTCTGCCGAAATTTGCCTTTGCCGCGCAGTTGATCGTGCTGTTCTTCCAGACCATCCAAACTCACCAGCAAATTCAAATGGTTACCGAGCGCCAGCAGATCATCCAGTCTCTTTTTTATCAGAATGCCGTTGGTGCACATAATGATAGTTCGGGGATAGCGCTGTAAAAGCGTAGATATTTCATTGAATTGCGAGTGTATCAACGGCTCCCCGCCCCATAAGAACAACTTGGCGTCAGGCGTCTGCGTCGCCCGTAGCACCTTTTCAATAACAGGGAGTGGAAGTTCCGTTTTTTGCTGTTGATGGTCCATATCATGGAAGAACCCTTTGTCATTCCATTGATAACAGTGTTTACAACGCAGATTACAACGATAGGTCAACTGAAGGCTGACATCAGCGGGCGTCGCCGCAGCGTAATGTGGGTTATCGGTCAGCGCCTTACGAGCTTTTGAGCGCAGTGCGATAGTGTTTTTTAGTTGCTCGAATTCATCCCGTTTGAGGATGCGGACAGTCTTTGGATGCATAGGTATCACTCCCTTGACGTGATGATTTATCTACACCAATAGCTTTCGTTGCTAATAAGAAAGCAGATATATCCCTGATATCAATATGCAAACTTAACAGATAAAAAGTCAATTTATTACACATAAAAAATGGACATGAAAATCATCACCATTTAATTTCAATGCTATATAATTTTTATTGCAATTAACTTTCCTAGTATATATTCACAATGAAATATTAAAAATCATAACGTAAATCAACCTTGCTTGTTATATCAATGTAAAAAGACAAAGAATAGTGAGCGAGCAGGTGATCTTCCCCCTGAAAACAGTGCCGGTCTAAACTGAAGTATCCGGCCTTTCTTCCATCACACAAAGAGGCTCATCGCCATGAAAAAAACCCGTTAAACCGAATAACGGATTGCGTTTGCGCTGAAACAGGCTGAAACCGGCACCCGAGTCGGGGAAGTCTGCGGGATGAATGTCTGAACATTCACTGGTCCCTGTCATTGGGCGATGCGCAGGACAAACTCGACCACTGGCGCAGGGAATATAATTATGAGAGAACGCATTCATCGTTAAATGACATGACTCCGGCTGAATTCATTCGAAATCTTCAGAAAGACGAAGATCCCTGATTTAGCACTGCGCTGATTTTGGGCTAAGGTCAATAGTGGACTGGCCCCACATCGGGCAAGTGGCGTCACCTCACTAACCGCCTAATACCCGCATCTCCCTTCTCAGCTTGTTTTTGATGTACTCGGATGTTGATTAATATTTTTTATGGTTAAACCAACTTCAGCGTCTATAGTTAATCCACACTTTAAGAAAGTCCACGCGTTATATTTTATATAATAATTAAAAACATTTATTCAAAAATAATTGCTATCGACTATTTATAAAAATATATACCGCCATTTTCTTGTGTTTATAGAAACTCATTAATCAATAATTAGGCGGAATAATATTTTTCAGGAGTACACCCGTAGTTAAAAAACGGCCTCGATTATATCGGAATTAAAGTATGTCAATGTCATCTATCCAAACCATTCTCAGGAAACCCAGCCTGTGTTAAATAACGATCATTCCTCCAACTATTGCAGATTACCACTTAGTTCAACTCAACAAGTGGTATGGCTTGACCAAACGCTGAACCCAGACTCTTCTAATTATAATATCGGCATACAGCTCCGTATCGACGGGCATCTGGATGAAGCGCTTTTTAGTCAGGCTTTCGACATGCTCGTATCGCGTCATGATGCATTGCGTTTACAGCTTGTTCATACCGATAGCTTACCTTTTCAGGAACTGACTGATGCGATTTCAGAGCCTATAAACACGACTGATTTCTCACAATATGTTGATGCGGAAAGCCAGGCTCAGCAGCACATCCATACCCTATTTACGCGCCCGTTCGATGTGCGTGAAAAGCTATGGCGTTCCGAACTGATGCGAGTAAGCGGCGCACGTTGGTACTGGCAATTTTGCTGCCATCACCTGATCTCAGATGGTTGGAGCTTAAAAATACTTTTCAACGATCTGATAGATACTTATAACCGGTTGATTAACCGGGAGGAAATAAAAGGCGTCGCGCCTTCTTATCTTAAATTTGTTACTGAGGACCTGGCTTATCTCAGCACCGATAATTATCAGTCCGACCTGAAATTCTGGCTGGATAGCTATAACACTCTCCCCCCGGCGTTAATCCGCCGTTCAACCCCCGATAAAAAACACGTCTGCGGGGCAGCTTTTCGTCATTTTTGGCAATTGGAGCATGAATGTTTTCAAAAAATTGAACATATTGCGTCGGAACAAGGGCTATCTGTTCTTCACTTTATGTTTGCCGTTCTGGCTTTCTATTTTTCCCGCACTTCAAATACCGACGATATCGTCATTGGCATTCCGATCCACAACCGCAGAAACGCTAGACAAAAGAGTACTATAGGCATGTTTTCCTCGATCATCCCCGTCAGAGTGACCGTTTGCCCACAGGACTCTTTCCTCACCGTCATGCGTAAGGCGGCAACTGAGCTGCGCCGCTGCTATAAGCACCAGCGCTTTCCTCTGACGGAAATCAATCACCATACGCGCTTAAGACAGCAGACAGGGCGCTCTCATCTTTGTGATGTGTCATTGTCATTTGAGTGGTTTAAACCCAAAGTCAAGATGAGCGACGTCAACACCTCACTCCAGGCCTATCGCGCTACGCAACTTCCGCTGGCCATTTTTATCAATCAATATGATTTTGAAGACAAAAATCACCCAGTCACCGTTGAATTCAATTTCGACGTCAATTATCTGAGTCGTGAAGAGGTTGCGGCCATCCAGTCGCGTTTAGCCGTATTGATGGACGACGCCATCGCCTCGTTGGATATAACGGTTGAAAAGGCATCCATCCTGCCGGACGCCGAGCGCCGACAGCTGCTGGTGGAGTTCAACGCCACCGCCGCCGACTTCCCGCAGCAGGCCCTGATCCATCAGCTGTTCGAGGCGCAAGCCGCACGCACCCCCGACGCCGTCGCCGTGCTGTTCGAGGCGCGCTCGCTCACCTATGACGAACTCAACCGCCGCGCCAACCGGCTGGCGCATCATCTGATTGCGCTCGGCGTCCGGCCCGACGACCGCGTCGCCCTCTGCGTCGAGCGCAGTCTGGAGATGGTCGTCGCCCTGCTGGGCGTCCTTAAAGCCGGCGCCGCCTATGTGCCGCTGGACCCCGGCTACCCCGCCGAGCGCCTCGCCTACATGCTTGACGACGCCCAACCCGTCGCCCTGCTGACCCAGTCCGGTCTGACCGCCGTCCATACCGACGCCGTCCCCGTGGTCCTGCTCGATACCGGGGCATTCGACGCCGGCCGGGACAGAAACCCCGACCCGCAGGCGCTGGGCCTGAGCGCCGCCAATCTGGCCTACGTCATCTACACCTCCGGCTCCACCGGCCAGCCCAAAGGCGTGATGAACGCTCATCGCGGTCTCTGCAACCGTCTGGTCTGGATGCAGCGCGCCTATCGCCTCACCCCCGACGACCGCGTGCTGCAAAAAACGCCGTTCAGCTTCGACGTCTCCGTCTGGGAGTTCTTCTGGCCGCTGCTCTATGGCGCGCGTCTGGTGATGGCCCGTCCCGACGGCCACAAGGATACCGGCTATCTCGCTCGACTGATTGAGGACGCCGGCATCACCACCCTGCATTTTGTGCCCTCCATGCTGCAACAGTTCGTGCAGTGGGCCGATACCCCCTGCGATACGCTTAAACGCGTCATCTGTAGCGGCGAGGCCCTGCCGGCCGACCTGCAACAGCGTTTCTTTGCCCGCTTCAACGCCGAACTCCACAACCTGTATGGCCCCACCGAGGCCGCTATCGACGTCACCTGCTGGGCCTGCCGACGCGACGATATGCGCAGCTTCGTGCCCATCGGCCGCCCCATCGCCAACACCCAAATCTACATTCTGGACGCCCAGGGCCAGCCTGCGCCGCTCGGCGTGGCCGGGGAAATTCACATCGGCGGCGTCGGCGTGGCGCGCGGCTATCTCCACCGCCCCGAACTCACCGCCGAGCGCTTTATTCCCGACCCGTTCTCAACGACGCCCGACGCCCGCCTCTACCAGACCGGCGACCTCGGCCGCTGGCTGCCCGACGGCAGCATCGAGTATCTGGGACGCAACGACTTTCAGGTCAAGCTGCGCGGCTTTCGTATCGAACTCGGCGAAATCGAAGCCCGGCTGATGCAGTGTCCGGGTATCCGGGAGGCCGTGGTGATCGCCCGTGAAGACAGCCCCGGCGACACCCGGCTGGTGGCCTATCTCTGCCCGCAGGCCGACGCCAAACCGGACCCCGCCGACCTGCGCCGCCGGCTCAGCCAACATCTGGCCGAGTATATGGTGCCGGGCGCCTTCGTCACCCTTGACGCCTTGCCGCTCACCCCGAACGGCAAACTCGACCGCAGGGCCCTGCCCGCTCCCGACCAGACGGCGGTGGTCAGCCGCGGTTATGAAGCGCCGCAGGGCGAGTTGGAAGTCGCGCTGGCCGACATCTGGCAAGAGCTGCTGGGATTAACGCGCGTCGGCCGCCACGACCACTTCTTCGAGCTCGGCGGTCATTCGCTGATGGCGGTCGGCCTGATTGAACGGCTGCGCAACCGGGGCTGGACGCTGGACGTCCGGAGTATTTTCACCACCCCGGTGCTCCATGAGATGGCAGAGGCCATGCAAGACTCTCAGGATGAACCGGCGTTCGTCGTCCCGCCCAATCTCATCCCCGAAGGCTGTACCGTCATCACCCCGGAACAGCTGCCGCTGGTGGCCCTCACTCAGGGCGACATCGACGCCATCCTCGAAACCGTGCCCGGCGGCGGCGCCAACGTACAGGATATCTATCCGCTCTCGCCGCTACAGGAAGGGATACTGTTTCATCACCTGCTGCAGGCGCAGGGAGATACCTATTTATTAAGAAGTCTGGTGGCTTTTGAAACGCGTGAACGTCTTGATGCGTTTCTGGATGCGCTGCAGCAGGTTATCGATCGTCACGATATTCTGCGCACCGCCGTCTGCTGGCAGGGACTGAGCCAACCGGTACAGGTGGTTTGGCGCGATGCGCCGCTGCCGATCCACACCTTTGTTCCCGCCTCTCCGGACGATGTGGCGGGCCAGTTGCAGGCACATACCGATCCACGCTCGCACCGCCTTGATCTTAATCAGGCGCCGCTGTTCGCCGTCGATATCGCCCACGACCCGGCTCACAATGAATGGCTGCTGGCGCTGCGCTTCCACCATCTGGTCAGCGACCATATGACGCTGGCGCTGATTGTCAACGAGATCCGTCTGCTCGTGGAGGGGCGCTCCGACGCGCTGCCTGTCCCGTTGCCTTATCGTGACTTTATCGCCCAGATCCTGAATGTGCCGCTCTCGGAGCATGAAGCCTATTTCCGCGATCGGTTGGCTGAGGTTGATACCCCGACCGCTCCGTTCGGCCTGCTGGACGTACAGGGCGAGGGCGAAGATGTCCTTGAGGCCTCTCTGCCGCTGGATACCGCGCTGGCCGCGACGATCCGCACGCAGGCCCGCCGCCTGGGCGTCAGCCCGGGCGTCCTGTTCCACGCCGCCTGCGCGCTGGTGCTGGCGCACACCAGCGGCCGCGACGACGTGGTCTTCGGCTCGGTGCTGTCCGGCCGGTTGCAGGGCAACGCCGGGGCCGACCGGATCATGGGGATGTTTATCAACACGTTGCCGCTGCGCATCGTCCTCGCCGGGCAGAGCGCGCAGGACCTCGTGCAATCCGTCTCGCACGCGCTCACGGCCCTGCTGGCGCACGAGCAGGCGCCGCTGACGCTGGCCCAGCGCTGCAGCGGCGTGGCTCAACCCATGCCGCTGTTCAGCGCACTATTCAACTACCGCCATAGCCTGTCCGATCCCGACGCTGAACGCTGGGACGGCATCCGTATTCTGGCCTCGGAAGAGCGCACCAATTTCCCGCTGACCCTGTCGGTGGACGATCTCGGCGAGGCTTTCCGTTTGACGGCCAAAACCGTCGCCGGCGTCGACCCGATGCGCATGATTCGCTACATGCTCACCGCGATAAGTCACCTGATCGCGGCTTTGGAGAGCGCCGCTCAGCAGCCGGCGCTCAGCCTGCCGGTGCTGCCGGACGCCGAGCGCCGGCAACTGCTGGAGGCGTTCAACGCCACCGACGCCGACTTCCCGCAGCACGCCTTGATCCATCAACAGTTCGAAGCCCAGGCGGCGCGCACCCCCGACGCCCTCGCCGTGCTGTTCGAGGACGACGCGCTGACCTATGACCAACTTAACCGCCGCGCCAACCAGCTGGCGCATCATCTGATCTCGCTGGGCGTCCGGCCCGACGACCGCGTCGCCCTTTGCGTCGAACGCGGACTGGACATGATGGTCGGCCTGCTCGGCATTCTCAAAGCCGGCGCCGCCTATGTCCCGCTCGACCCCGCTTACCCCGCCGAACGTTTAGCCTATATGCTCGACGACGCCCAACCCGTCGCCCTGCTGACCCAGACCGCGCTGCGGGAAGCCTTCGACGATACCCGGCCCGTCCTGCTGCTGGATACCCCGGCGTCCGCCGTCTATCCGCAGAGCGACCCCGACGCCCGGGCGCTGGGGCTGAACTCACGCCATCTGGCCTATGTCATCTACACCTCCGGCTCCACCGGCAAACCCAAGGGCGTCATGGTCGCCCACCGGAACGTGCTCAACCTCGCCGGCGCCCTCAAGCCGCTGCTGGCGCTCGAACGGCCCGGCCGCATCGCCCTTAACGCCAGCATCGTGTTCGACGCCTCGGTCAAAAGCTGGCTGCAACTGCTGTCCGGACACACGCTGGTCATGGTCCCTGAAGCCCTTCGCGCCGATGCCCGGCGGCTGTGGCGCTATTTCTCCCGTCACGCCGTCGATGTATTCGACTGCACCCCCGTGCAGCTGCACGGGCTGCTCGACGCCGGTCTCGGCACCGACCCGGCCTATCAGCCCGCGGCGGTATTCATCGGCGGAGAGGCCATTTCGCCGCACGTCTGGTCCAGGCTGACCACGCTCGCCGCCACCCGCTTTATCAACGTTTACGGCCCCACCGAATGCACCGTGGATGCCGCCGCCTGCGTCATCGACGCCTCACAGCCGCTGCCGGTCATCGGGAAACCGCTCGCCAACACCCGGATTTATATTCTGGACGCGCAGGGCCAGCCGGCCCCGCTCGGGGTAACCGGAGAAATTCACATCGGCGGCGTCGGCGTGGCGCGCGGCTATCTGCACCGCCCCGAACTCACCGCCGAGCGCTTTATTCCCGATCCGTTCTCAACGACGCCCGACGCCCGCCTCTACCAGACCGGCGACCTCGGCCGCTGGCGGCCCGACGGCAGCATCGAGTATCTGGGACGCAACGACTTTCAGGTCAAGCTGCGCGGCTTTCGTATCGAACTCGGCGAAATCGAAGCCCGGCTGATGCAGTGTCCGGGTATCCGGGAGGCCGTGGTGATCGCCCGTGAAGACAGCCCCGGCGACACCCGGCTGGTGGCCTATCTCTGCCCGCAGGCCGACGCCAAACCGGACCCCGCCGACCTGCGCCGCCGGCTCAGCCAACATCTGGCCGAGTATATGGTGCCGGGCGCCTTCGTCACCCTTGACGCCTTGCCGCTCACCCCGAACGGCAAACTCGACCGCAGGGCCCTGCCCGCTCCCGACCAGACGGCGGTGGTCAGCCGCGGTTATGAAGCGCCGCAGGGCGAGTTGGAAGTCGCGCTGGCCGACATCTGGCAAGAGCTGCTGGGATTAACGCGCGTCGGCCGCCACGACCACTTCTTCGAGCTCGGCGGTCATTCGCTGATGGCGGTCGGCCTGATTGAACGGCTGCGCAACCGGGGCTGGACGCTGGACGTCCGGAGTATTTTCACCACCCCGGTGCTCCATGAGATGGCAGAGGCCATGCAAGACTCTCAGGATGAACCGGCGTTCGTCGTCCCGCCCAATCTCATCCCCGAAGGCTGTACCGTCATCACCCCGGAACAGCTGCCGCTGGTGGCCCTCACTCAGGGCGACATCGACGCCATCCTCGAAACCGTGCCCGGCGGCGGCGCCAACGTACAGGATATCTATCCGCTCTCGCCGCTACAGGAAGGGATACTGTTTCATCACCTGCTGCAGGCGCAGGGAGATACCTATTTATTAAGAAGTCTGGTGGCTTTTGAAACGCGTGAACGTCTTGATGCGTTTCTGGATGCGCTGCAGCAGGTTATCGATCGTCACGATATTCTGCGCACCGCCGTCTGCTGGCAGGGACTGAGCCAGCCGGTGCAGGTGGTCTGGCGTCGGGCGGTCCTGCCGGTCAACACCTTTGTTCCCGCCTCTCCGGACGATGTGGCGGGCCAGTTGCAGGCACATACCGATCCACGCTCGCACCGCCTTGATCTTAATCAGGCGCCGCTGTTCGCCGTCGATATCGCCCACGACCCGGCTCACAATGAATGGCTGCTGGCCCTGCGTTTCCACCATCTGGTCAGCGACCATATGACGCTGGCGCTGATTGTCAACGAGATCCGTCTGCTCGTGGAGGGGCGCTCCGACGCGCTGCCTGTCCCGTTGCCTTATCGTGACTTTATCGCCCAGATCCTGAATGTGCCGCTCTCGGAGCATGAAGCCTATTTCCGCGATCGGTTGGCCGATGTCGATACCCCGACCGCGCCGTTCGGCCTGCTGGACGTACAGGGCGAGGGCGAAGATGTCCTTGAGGCCTCTCTGCCGCTGGATACCGCGCTGGCCGCGACGATCCGCACACAGGCCCGCCGCCTGGGCGTCAGCCCGGGCGTCCTGTTCCACGCCGCCTGCGCGCTGGTGCTGGCGCACACCAGCGGCCGCGACGACGTGGTCTTCGGCTCGGTGCTGTCCGGCCGGTTGCAGGGCAACGCCGGGGCCGACCAGATGATGGGGATGTTTATCAACACGTTGCCGCTGCGCATCGTCCTCGCCGGGCAGAGCGCGCAGGACCTCGTGCAATCCGTCTCGCACGCGCTCACGGCCCTGCTGGCGCACGAGCAGGCGCCGCTGACGCTGGCCCAGCGCTGCAGCGGCGTGGCTCAACCCATGCCGCTGTTCAGCGCACTATTCAACTACCGCCATAGCCTGTCCGATCCCGACGCTGAACGCTGGGACGACATCCGTATTCTGGCCTCGGAAGAGCGCACCAATTTCCCGCTGACCCTGTCGGTGGACGATCTCGGCGAGGCTTTCCGTTTGACGGCCAAAACCGTCGCCGGCGTCGACCCGATGCGCATGATTCGCTACATGCTCACCGCGATAAGTCACCTGATCGCGGCTTTGGAGAGCGCCGCTCAGCAGCCGGCGCTCAGCCTGCCGGTGCTGCCGGACGCCGAGCGCCGGCAACTGCTGGAGGCGTTCAACGCCACCGACGCCGACTTCCCGCAGCACGCCTTGATCCATCAACAGTTCGAAGCCCAGGCGGCGCGCACCCCCGACGCCCTCGCCGTGCTGTTCGAGGACGACGCGCTCACCTATGACCAACTTAATCGCCGCGCCAACCAGCTGGCGCATCATCTGATCTCCCTCGGCGTCCGGCCCGACGACCGCGTCGCCCTTTGCGTCGAACGCGGACTGGACATGATGGTCGGCCTGCTCGGCATTCTCAAAGCCGGCGCCGCCTATGTCCCGCTCGACCCCGCTTACCCCGCCGAACGTTTAGCCTATATGCTCGACGACGCCCAACCCGTCGCCCTGCTGACCCAGACCGCGCTGCGGGAAGCCTTCGACGATACCCGGCCCGTCCTGCTGCTGGATACCCCGGCGTCCGCCGTCTATCCGCAGAGCGACCCCGACGCCCGGGCGCTGGGGCTGAACTCACGCCATCTGGCCTATGTCATCTACACCTCCGGCTCCACCGGCAAACCCAAGGGCGTCATGGTCGCCCACCGGAACGTGCTCAACCTCGCCGGCGCCCTCAAGCCGCTGCTGGCGCTCGAACGGCCCGGCCGCATCGCCCTTAACGCCAGCATCGTGTTCGACGCCTCGGTCAAAAGCTGGCTGCAACTGCTGTCCGGACACACGCTGGTCATGGTCCCTGAAGCCCTTCGCGCCGATGCCCGGCGGCTGTGGCGCTATTTCTCCCGTCACGCCGTCGATGTATTCGACTGCACCCCCGTGCAGCTGCACGGGCTGCTCGACGCCGGTCTCGGCACCGACCCGGCCTATCAGCCCGCGGCGGTATTCATCGGCGGAGAGGCCATTTCGCCGCACGTCTGGTCCAGGCTGACCACGCTCGCCGCCACCCGCTTTATCAACGTTTACGGCCCCACCGAATGCACCGTGGATGCCGCCGCCTGCGTCATCGACGCCTCACAGCCGCTGCCGGTCATCGGGAAACCGCTCGCCAACACCCGGATCTATATTCTGGACGCGCAGGGCCAGCCCGCCCCGCTCGGGGTGGCCGGAGAAATTCACATCGGCGGTGACGGCGTGGCGCGCGGCTATCTGCACCGCCCCGAACTGACCGCCGAGCGCTTTATCCCCGATCCGTTCTCAACGACGCCCGACGCCCGCCTCTACAAGACCGGCGACCTTGGCCGCTGGCGGCCCGACGGCAGCATCGAGTATCTGGGACGTAACGACTTTCAGGTCAAAGTGCGCGGCTTTCGTATCGAACCCGGCGAAATCGAAGCCCGGCTGATGCAGTGCCCCGGCGTACGGGAAGCGGTGGTGATCGCCCGCGAAGACCATCCCGGCGATACCCGACTGGTGGCCTATCTCCAGGCCCTGCCCGGCGCTGAATTGCTCCCCGCCGATCTGCGCCGCCGGCTCAGCGAATCGCTGGCCGAGTACATGGTGCCGGGCGCCTTCGTCACTCTCGACGCCTTGCCGCTGACGCCGAACGGCAAGCTCGACCGCAGGGCGCTGCCCGCCCCCGACCAGACGGCGGTGATCAGCCGCGATTATGAAGCCCCGCAGGGCGAGGTGGAAACCGCACTGGCCGAGATCTGGCAAGAGCTGCTGGGATTAGCGCGCGTCGGCCGTCACGACCACTTCTTCGAGCTCGGCGGTCATTCGCTGATGGCCGTACAATGCACGACACGCGTGCGCCAGCGTCTGGCACTGGATATGACCATTCAGCAGCTTTTCGCTCATCCGGCGCTGGCCGAACTGGCTCAGACGCTGACAGGCACCGCGCCGACCGCGCAGACGACCATTCCCGCCGCCGACCGCCGTCGTCCACTCCCTATTTCATTTGCGCAACAGCGGCTGTGGTTCCTCACACAGCTCAATCCCGCCGCCAGCCGGGCCTACCATATCCCGATGATACTCCGGATCGTCGGGCCGCTAGATCATCAGGCGCTGACGTCCGCGCTTGATGGCCTTGCGGCGCGTCACGAAAACCTGCGGACTCACTTTACGCTGGTCGACGGCCGGCCATACCAGCAGTTCGCGCCGATCGACCGCGGTATTACGCTTTCCTATTTGGATCTGCGCTCTTCGGACAAGGCGATAGGTTCAGACCGCATCGCGGAAATCGTACAACGGGAAACGCAAAAGCCTTTTGATTTCACTCAGGGGCCGTTAATCCGCGGGCGGCTGCTGCAACTGGCCGATGAGGAGCATGTGCTGTCGCTGACTCAGCACCACATTATCTCGGACGGCTGGTCCGTCGGTATTCTGCTTCACGAACTGGTCGCGCTTTATCAGGCCACCCGCAAGGGAGAAAAAGCACACTTACCGCCGCTGCCTATTCAATATGCCGACTATGCCGTCTGGCAGCGCAATCAGCTGCAGGGCGAGGCGCTTGAAGAACTGCGCCGCTTCTGGCAAAACCAGCTTCAGGGCGCGCCGTCGCTGCTGGAGCTCCCTACGGACAAACCTCGTCCCTCGGTACAGCGCTATGCCGGCGATGTCGTCCCTTTCCATCTTGATACTGCGGCGCTCGCCGCACTCAAGGCGCTGGGTAAACAGCAGGGAACCACCCTGTTTATGACGCTGCTCGCCGCCTGGACGCTGGTCCTCTCCCGTCTCAGCGGCCAGGACGATATCGTTATCGGCACCCCGGTCGCCAACCGACAGCAGCGCGAAACGGAAGGACTGATTGGTTTCTTCGTCAATACGCTGGCGCTGCGCGTCGAGCCTGGGCGCTGCCATACGCTGAATGAACTGCTTGCCCAGGTACGGGAACGAACCGTCGCGGCCTATGCCCATCAAACATTCCCTTTCGAGCAGGTGGTGGAAACGCTGCACCCCGCGCGCAGCCTGAGCTATAGCCCGATTTTCCAGGTGATGCTGGCGTTGAACAACACGCCGGCACAGGAACCGACGATCCCCGGGCTGGCGCTCTCTCTGGTTGAACCCACGCTGAATACCACCCAATTTGACCTGACGCTGTCGCTCACTGAAACCGAGACGGGTTTGGCGGGCGGACTGGTCTATGCGACCGACCTGTTCGAACGACAAACCATCGTTCGTCTGGCCGGCTACGTGAAAAACGTGCTGACCGCGATGGCCGCCGACGCGACGCAACCGCTTGCCGCGCTGCCGATGCTGCCGGACGCCGAGCGTCGGCAACTGCTGGAGGCGTTCAACGCCACCGACGCCGACTTCCCGCAGCATTTACTGGTTCATGAACTGTTCGAAGCGCAGGCTGAGCAAAGCCCCGACGCCGTCGCCGTCGTCTTCGGCGAACGGACGCTGAGTTACGCTGAACTCAACCGCCGCGCCAATCAGTTGGCGCATCACCTGATGGCGCTCGGCGTCCGGCCCGACGACCGCGTCGCCCTCTGCGTCGAGCGCGGACTGGACATGATGGTCGGCCTGCTCGGCATTCTCAAGGCCGGCGCCGCCTATATCCCCCTCGACCCAACCTACCCCATCGAGCGACTGCGCTACATGCTGGAGGATGGCAAACCGGTCACGCTACTCACTCAGCACGCCCTGCTCGACCGGTTGGACAGCCGCCTGCCTACCGTGCTCCTCGACGACCCGCGCACCGCCGGTCAGGATTCGCCGGACGGCAATCCCGACGCCCGGGCGCTGGGGCTGACGCCGCGCCATCTGGCCTACGTCATCTACACCTCCGGCTCCACCGGCAAGCCCAAGGGCGTCATGATTGAACACGTCAATCTGGTCAACTTCCTGTGGTCGATGCGCCGGGAGCCGGGGATGGCGCAAGAAGATGTCTTACTCGGCGTGACCTCGCTCTGCTTCGACATCTCCATTCTGGAGCTCTTCCTGCCGTTATTATCCGGCGCTCAGCTGGTTCTGGCGACGCAGAGTCAGGCGGCCGATGCGCAGCAGCTTGCCGCATTGATTGTCCGCCATCAGGTTTCCTTTATGCAGGCCACGCCTGCAACCTGGCGGATGTTGCTGCAACTGCCCGATTTTTCTCTGCCCGTCGGCTTCAAGGCCCTGTGCGGCGGAGAGGCGCTGTCTGAGAAGCTGGCCACGCAGATGCTCCAGCGGGTCGATACGCTGTGGAATATGTACGGCCCGACGGAAACGACGATCTGGTCCGCGCTAAACGGTCTGACCCGGCCGCTCCCCTATATCGGTCACCCGATCGCCAACACCCGGATCTATATTCTGGACGCGCAGGGGCAACCGGCGCCGCTCGGCGTGGCCGGGGAAATTCATATCGGCGGCGCCGGCGTGGCGCGCGGCTATCTGCACCGCCCCGAACTCACCGCCGAGCGCTTTATTCCCGATCCGTTCTCAACGACGCCCGACGCCCGCCTCTACCAGACCGGCGACCTCGGCCGCTGGCGGCCCGACGGCAGCATCGAGTATCTGGGACGCAACGACTTTCAGGTCAAGCTGCGCGGCTTTCGTATCGAACTCGGCGAAATCGAAGCCCGGCTGATGCAGTGTCCGGGTATCCGGGAGGCCGTGGTGATCGCCCGTGAAGACAGCCCCGGCGACACCCGGCTGGTGGCCTATCTCTGCCCGCAGGCCGACGCCAAACCGGACCCCGCCGACCTGCGCCGCCGGCTCAGCCAACATCTGGCCGAGTATATGGTGCCGGGCGCCTTCGTCACTCTCGACGCCTTGCCGCTCACCCCGAACGGCAAACTCGACCGCAGGGCCCTGCCCGCTCCCGACCAGACGGCGGTGGTCAGCCGCGGTTATGAAGCGCCGCAGGGCGAGTTGGAAGTCGCGCTGGCCGAGATCTGGCAAGAGCTGCTGGGATTAACGCGCGTCGGCCGCCACGACCACTTCTTCGAGCTCGGCGGTCATTCGCTGATGGCGGTCGGCCTGATTGAACGGCTGCGCAACCGGGGCTGGACGCTGGACGTCCGGAGTATTTTCACCACCCCGGTGCTCCATGAGATGGCAGAGGCCATGCAAGACTCTCAGGATGAACCGGCGTTCGTCGTCCCGCCCAATCTCATCCCCGAAGGCTGTACCGTCATCACCCCGGAACAGCTGCCGCTGGTGGCCCTCACTCAGGGCGACATCGACGCCATCCTCGAAACCGTGCCCGGCGGCGCGGCCAACGTGCAGGATATCTATCCGCTTGCGCCGTTGCAGGAGGGGATTCTGTTCCACCATCAGTTGCAGACGCAGGGGGATACCTATCTGTTGAAGAGCCTGGTCGCTTTTGACCGGCGTGAACGTCTTGATGCGTTTCTGGATGCGCTGCAACAGGTTATCGATCGTCACGATATTCTGCGTACCGCCGTCTGCTGGCAGGGACTGAGCCAGCCGGTGCAGGTGGTCTGGCGTCGGGCGGTCCTGCCGGTCAACACCTTTGTTCCCGCCTCTCCGGACGATGTGGCGGGCCAGTTGCAGGCACATACCGATCCACGCTCGCACCGCCTTGATCTTAATCAGGCGCCGCTGTTCGCCGTCGATATCGCCCACGACCCGGCTCACAATGAATGGCTGCTGGCCCTGCGTTTCCACCATCTGGTCAGCGACCATACGACGCTGGCGCTGATTGTCAACGAGATCCGTCTGCTCGTGGAGGGGCGCTCCGACGCGCTGCCTGTCCCGTTGCCTTATCGTGACTTTATCGCCCAGATCCTGAATGTGCCGCTCTCGGAGCATGAAGCCTATTTCCGCGATCGGTTGGCCGATGTCGATACCCCGACCGCGCCGTTCGGCCTGCTGGACGTACAGGGCGAGGGCGAAGATGTCCTTGAGGCCTCTCTGCCGCTGGATACCGCGCTGGCCGCGACGATCCGCACACAGGCCCGCCGCCTGGGCGTCAGCCCGGGCGTCCTGTTCCACGCCGCCTGCGCGCTGGTGCTGGCGCACACCAGCGGCCGCGACGACGTGGTCTTCGGCTCGGTGCTGTCCGGCCGGTTGCAGGGCAACGCCGGGGCCGACCAGATGATGGGGATGTTTATCAACACGTTGCCGCTGCGCATCGTCCTCGCCGGGCAGAGCGCGCAGGACCTCGTGCAATCCGTCTCGCACGCGCTCACGGCCCTGCTGGCGCACGAGCAGGCGCCGCTGACGCTGGCCCAGCGCTGCAGCGGCGTGGCTCAACCCATGCCGCTGTTCAGCGCACTATTCAACTACCGCCATAGCCTGTCCGATCCCGACGCTGAACGCTGGGACGACATCCGTATTCTGGCCTCGGAAGAGCGCACCAATTTCCCGCTGACCCTGTCGGTGGACGATCTCGGCGAGGCTTTCCGTTTGACGGCCAAAACCGTCGCCGGCGTCGACCCGATGCGCATGATTCGCTACATGCTCACCGCGATAAGTCACCTGCTCGCGGCTTTGGAGAGCGCCGCTCAGCAGCCGGCGCTCAGCCTGCCGGTGCTGCCGGACGCCGAGCGCCGGCAACTGCTGGAGGCGTTCAACGCCACCGACGCCGACTTCCCGCAGCACGCCTTGATCCATCAACAGTTCGAAGCCCAGGCGGCGCGCACCCCCGACGCCCTCGCCGTGCTGTTCGAGGACGACGCGCTCACCTATGACCAACTTAATCGCCGCGCCAACCAGCTGGCGCATCATCTGATCTCCCTCGGCGTCCGGCCCGACGACCGCGTCGCCCTTTGCGTCGAACGCGGACTGGACATGATGGTCGGCCTGCTCGGCATTCTCAAAGCCGGCGCCGCCTATGTCCCGCTCGACCCCGCTTACCCCGCCGAACGTTTAGCCTATATGCTCGACGACGCCCAACCCGTCGCCCTGCTGACCCAGACCGCGCTGCGGGAAGCCTTCGACGATACCCGGCCCGTCCTGCTGCTGGATACCCCGGCGTCCGCCGTCTATCCGCAGAGCGACCCCGACGCCCGGGCGCTGGGGCTGAACTCACGCCATCTGGCCTATGTCATCTACACCTCCGGCTCCACCGGCAAACCCAAGGGCGTCATGGTCGCCCACCGGAACGTGCTCAACCTCGCCGGCGCCCTCAAGCCGCTGCTGGCGCTCGAACGGCCCGGCCGCATCGCCCTTAACGCCAGCATCGTGTTCGACGCCTCGGTCAAAAGCTGGCTGCAACTGCTGTCCGGACACACGCTGGTCATGGTCCCTGAAGCCCTTCGCGCCGATGCCCGGCGGCTGTGGCGCTATTTCTCCCGTCACGCCGTCGATGTATTCGACTGCACCCCCGTGCAGCTGCACGGGCTACTCGACGCCGGTCTCGGCACCGACCCGGCCTATCAGCCCGCGGCGGTATTCATCGGCGGAGAGGCCATTTCGCCGCACGTCTGGTCCAGGCTGACCACGCTCGCCGCCACCCGCTTTATCAACGTTTACGGCCCCACCGAATGCACCGTGGATGCCGCCGCCTGCGTCATCGACGCCTCACAGCCGCTGCCGGTCATCGGGAAACCGCTCGCCAACACCCGGATTTATATTCTGGACGCGCAGGGCCAGCCGGCCCCGCTCGGGGTAACCGGAGAAATTCACATCGGCGGCGTCGGCGTGGCGCGCGGCTATCTGCACCGCCCCGAACTCACCGCCGAGCGCTTTATTCCCGATCCGTTCTCAACGACGCCCGACGCCCGCCTCTACCAGACCGGCGACCTCGGCCGCTGGCGGCCCGACGGCAGCATCGAGTATCTGGGACGCAACGACTTTCAGGTCAAAGTGCGCGGCTTTCGTATCGAACCCGGCGAGATCGAAGCCCGGCTGATGCAGTGCCCCGGCGTACGGGAAGCGGTGGTGATCGCCCGCGAAGACCATCCCGGCGATACCCGGCTGGTGGCCTATCTCCAGGCCCTGCCCGGCGCTGAATTGCTCCCCGCCGACCTGCGTCGCCGGCTCAGCGAATCGCTGGCCGAGTACATGGTGCCGAACGCCTTCGTCACTCTCGACGCCTTGCCGCTGACGCCGAACGGCAAAATCGACCGCAAGGCCCTGCCCGCCCCCGACCTGACGGCGGTGGTCAGCCGCGATTATGAAGCCCCGCAGGGCGAGGTGGAAGTCGCGCTGGCCGAGATCTGGCAAGAGCTGCTGGGATTAGCGCGCGTCGGCCGCCACGATCACTTCTTCGAGCTCGGCGGTCATTCGCTGATGGCGGTCAGCCTGATTGAACGGCTGCGCAACCGGGGCTGGACGCTGGACGTCCGGAGTATTTTCACCACCCCGGTGCTCCATAAGATGGCAGAGGCCATGCAAGACTCTCAGGATGAACCGGCGTTCGTCGTCCCGCCCAACCTCATCCCCGAAGGCTGTACCGTCATCACCCCGGATCGGCTGCCGCTGGCGACGCTGACCCAGGCGGAGATCGATGCGATCGTGGATACCGTGCCCGGCGGCGCCGCCAACGTACAGGATATTTACCCGCTTGGACCGTTGCAGGAAGGGATACTGTTTCATCACCTGCTACAGGCGCAGGGGGATACCTATCTGTTAAGAAGTCTGGTGGCTTTTGATACGCGTGAACGTCTTGATGCGTTTCTGGATGCGCTGCAACAGGTCATCGACCGTCACGATATTCTGCGTACCGCCGTTTGCTGGCAGGGACTGAGCCAGCCGGTGCAGGTGGTCTGGCGTCGGGCCGCCCTGCCGATCCACACCTTTGTTCCCGCCTCGCCGGACGATGTGGCGGGCCAGTTGCAGGCACATACCGATCCACGCTCGCACCGCCTTGATCTCAATCAGGCGCCGCTGTTCGCCGCCGATATCGCTCACGACCCGGCTCACAATGAATGGCTGCTGGCGCTGCGTTTCCACCATCTGGTCAGCGACCATATGACGCTGGCGCTGATTGTCAACGAGATCCGTCTGCTGGTTCAAGGACGTAAAGCGGCGTTGCCGACACCGTTGCCATACCGCAACTTCGTCGCCCAGATCCTGAGCGTACCGGCCTCGGCGCATGAGTCCTATTTCCGCGATCGGTTGGCTGAGGTTGATACTCCTACGACGCCTTTTGGTTTATTTGATGTCCAAGGCGATAGCGAGGAGATCCGGGAATCCCGTTTGTCGCTGAATCTCACGCTGGCTACGGCGATCCGGACACAGGCCCGCCGTTTGGGCGTCAGCGCCGGCGTGCTGTTCCATGTGGCCTATGCGCTGGTGCTGGCGCACGCCAGCGGCCGCGACGATGTGGTCTTCGGCTCGGTGCTGTCCGGGCGTTTGCAGGGCGTCGCCGGGGCCGACCAGGTGATGGGGATGTTTATCAACACCCTGCCGGTGCGCATTTCCCTCAGCGGCCACAGCACGCAGGAGGTGGTGCAGGCCGTCTATCGCGATCTGACGACGCTGCTGGAACATGAACAGGCGCCGCTGGCGCTGGCCCAGCGCTGTAGCGGCATTACGCCGCCGGTGCCGCTGTTCAGCACGCTGCTCAACTATCGTCACAGCCAGTCAGGCCCGGCCGACGAAGGAGATATACGCACAATCGCCGCAGACGGGCGCACCAATTTCCCGCTGACTCTGTCGGTGAACGATCTGGGGCAAGGCTTCAGTCTGGTGGCCCAGACCGTCGCGTCCCTTGATCCTGGCCGGGTGGCTTGCTATCTGGAGACCGCCCTCTATGGTCTGGTCGAGGCGCTGGCCGTCGCTCCCCAACGTCCCGTCATGACGATATCGGTCTTGCCGGACGCCGAGCGTCGGCAACTGCTGGAGGCGTTCAACGCCACCGACGCCGATTTCCCGCAGCATTTACTGGTTCATGAACTGTTCGAAGCGCAGGCTGAGCGAAGCCCCGACGCCGTCGCCGTCGTCTTCGGCGAACGGACGCTGAGTTACGCTGAACTCAACCGCCGCGCCAATCAGCTGGCGCATCACCTGATGGCGCTCGGCGTCCGGCCCGACGACCGCGTCGCCCTCTGCGTCGAGCGCGGCCCGGAGATGGTCGTCGCCCTGCTGGCTATCCTCAAGGCCGGCGCCGCCTATATCCCCCTCGACCCAACCTACCCCACCGAGCGCCTGCGCTACATGCTGGAGGATGGCAAACCGGTCACGCTGCTCACTCAGCACGCCCTGCTCGACCGGTTGGACAGCCGCCTGCCTACCGTGCTCCTCGACGACCCGCGCACCGCCGGTCAGGATTCGCCGGACGGCAATCCCGACGCCCGGGCGCTGGGGCTGACGCCGCGCCATCTGGCCTACGTCATCTACACCTCCGGCTCCACCGGCAAGCCCAAGGGCGTCATGATTGAACACGTCAATCTGGTCAACTTCCTGTGGTCGATGCGCCGGGAGCCGGGGATGGCGCAAGAAGATGTCTTACTCGGCGTGACCTCGCTCTGCTTCGACATCTCCATTCTGGAGCTCTTCCTGCCGTTATTATCCGGCGCTCAGCTGGTTCTGGCGACGCAGAGTCAGGCGGCCGATGCGCAGCAGCTTGCCGCATTGATTGTCCGCCATCAGGTTTCCTTTATGCAGGCCACGCCTGCAACCTGGCGGATGTTGCTGCAACTGCCCGATTTTTCTCTGCCCGTCGGCTTCAAGGCCCTGTGCGGCGGAGAGGCGCTGTCTGAGAAGCTGGCCACGCAGATGCTCCAGCGGGTCGATACGCTGTGGAATATGTACGGCCCGACGGAAACGACGATCTGGTCCGCGCTAAACGGTCTGACCCGGCCGCTCCCCTATATCGGTCACCCGATCGCCAACACCCGGATCTATATTCTGGACGCGCAGGGGCAACCGGCGCCGCTCGGCGTGGCCGGGGAAATTCATATCGGCGGCGCCGGCGTGGCGCGCGGCTATCTCCACCGCCCCGAACTGACCGCCGAGCGCTTTATCCCCGACCCGTTCTCAACAACGCCCGATGCCCGGCTGTACCAGACCGGCGACCTCGGCCGCTGGCTGCCCGACGGCAGCATCGAGTATCTGGGGCGCAACGACTTTCAGGTCAAGGTGCGCGGTTTCCGCATCGAACCCGGCGAGATCGAAGCCCGGCTGATGCAGTGCCCCGGCGTACGGGAAGCCGTGGTGGTCGCCCGCGAAGACAGCCCCGGCGACACCCGGCTGGTGGCTTACCTCTGCCCGCAGGCAGATGCGACGCTGGATCCGATCTTTCTGCGTCAACAACTTAGCCAACAGTTGGCCGAGTATATGGTGCCGGGCGCCTTCGTCACCCTTGACGCCTTGCCGCTCACCCCGAACGGCAAGCTCGACCGCAAGGCCCTGCCCGCTCCCGATCGGTCGGCGGTGGTCAGCCGCGGTTATGAAGCCCCGCAGGGCGAGGTGGAAGTCGCACTGGCCGAGATCTGGCAAGATCTGCTGGGATTAGCGCGCGTCGGCCGCCACGATCACTTCTTCGAGCTCGGCGGTCATTCGCTGATGGCGGTCAGCCTGATTGAACGGCTGCGCAACCGGGGTTATCAGTTGGAAGTCCGCGGCATTTTCACCACCCCGGTGCTGCATGAGATGGCGACGACGATACAGGGCCATCAGGCTGAACCGGCGTTCATCGTCCCGCCCAATCTCATCCCCGAAGGCTGTACCGCCATCACCCCGGAACAGCTGCCGCTGGTGACCCTCTCTCAGGGCGACATCGACGCCATCACCGAAACCGTACCCGGCGGCGCGGCCAACGTGCAGGATATCTACCCGCCTTCCCCATTGCAGGAGGGGATTCTGTTCCATCATCTGCTACAGGCGCAGGGCGATACCTACCTGTTTAAGAGCCTGGTCGCTTTTGACCGGCGTGAACGTCTTGATGCGTTTCTGGATGCGCTGCAACAGGTTATCGATCGCCACGATATTCTGCGTACCGCCGTCTGCTGGCAGGGACTGAGCCAGCCGGTGCAGGTGGTCTGGCGTCGGGCGGTCCTGCCGGTCAACACCTTCGTACCGGCTTCGCTGGAGAATATCCCGGCTCAGCTGGAAGCGCATATCGATCCGCGCCGGCGCCGGCTCGACCTGAGCCGCGCGCCGCTGTTCGCCGTCGATATCGCCCACGATCCGCTTCATGGCGAATGGCTGCTGGCGCTGCGTTTCCACCATCTGGTCAGCGACCATACGACGCTGGCGCTTATCGTAAGTGAAATTCGCTTATTGTTGAAAAACCGCGCCGATGCGTTGCCGGTTCCCCTGCCGTACCGCAACTTTATCGCTCAGACACTGAGCGTCCCCGTTACGGAGCATGAAGCCTATTTCCGCGACCAATTGGCCGACGTCGATACCCCGACCGCGCCTTTCGGCCTGCTGGATGTGCAGGGCGAGGGTAAAAACATCACCGAAGCGCGTCTGTCGTTAGCGGACTCGCTCGTCGATGCCATCCGCCGTCAGGCTCGCCGTCTGGGCGTCAGCCCGAGCGTGCTGTTTCATATTGCTTACGCTCAGGTACTGGCGCACACCAGCGGCCGCGACGATGTGGTCTTCGGCTCGGTGCTGTCCGGCCGGTTGCAGGGCAACGCCGGGGCCGACCGGATCATGGGGATGTTTATCAATACCCTGCCGCTGCGCATCGTTCTCGCCGGGCAGAGCGCGCAGGACCTCGTGCAATCCGTCTCGCACGCGCTCACGGCCCTGCTGGCGCATGAGCAGGCGCCGCTGACCCTGGCACAGCGCTGCAGCGGCGTGACGCCGCCGATGCCGCTGTTCAGCGCGTTGCTCAACTATCGCCATAGCCAGTCTGATCCAGCCGATGAGGCCTGGAACGGCATGCGGAGCATCACATCCGAAGAACGGACCAACTACCCGCTCATGCTGTCGGTAGACGACCGGGGTGATGATTTTAGTCTGGTGGTTCAGGCTGTCACAGGTATCGACGCCGCCAGAGTCGCTGACTATGTGGTCACGGCAATCAGCGGATTGATCGCCGCGCTGGATACCCATCCACAGCGTCCCGTCATGACGATATCGGTACTGCCGGACGCCGAGCGTCGGCAACTGCTGGAGGCGTTCAACGCCACCGACGCCGACTTCCCGCAGAATTTACTGGTTCATGAACTGTTCGAAGCGCAGGTTGAGCGAAGCCCCGACGCCGTCGCCGTCGTCTTCGGCGAACGGACGCTGAGTTACGCTGAACTCAACCGCCGCGCCAATCAGCTGGCGCATCACCTGATGGCGCTCGGCGTCCGGCCCGACGACCGCGTCGCCCTCTGCGTCGAGCGCGGCCCGGAGATGGTCGTCGCCCTGCTGGCTATCCTCAAGGCCGGCGCCGCCTATATCCCCCTCGACCCAACCTACCCCACCGAGCGCCTGCGCTACATGCTGGAGGATGGCAAACCGGTCACGCTGCTCACTCAGCACGCCCTGCTCGACCGGTTGGACAGCCGCCTGCCTACCGTGCTCCTCGACGACCCGCGCACCGCCGGTCAGGATTCGCCGGACGGCAATCCCGACGCCCGGGCGCTGGGGCTGACGCCGCGCCATCTGGCCTACGTCATCTACACCTCCGGCTCCACCGGCAAGCCCAAGGGCGTCATGATTGAACACGTCAATCTGGTCAACTTCCTGTGGTCGATGCGCCGGGAGCCGGGGATGGCGCAAGAAGATGTCTTACTCGGCGTGACCTCGCTCTGCTTCGACATCTCCATTCTGGAGCTCTTCCTGCCGTTATTATCCGGCGCTCAGCTGGTTCTGGCGACGCAGAGTCAGGCGGCCGATGCGCAGCAGCTTGCCGCATTGATTGTCCGCCATCAGGTTTCCTTTATGCAGGCCACGCCTGCAACCTGGCGGATGTTGCTGCAACTGCCCGATTTTTCTCTGCCCGTCGGCTTCAAGGCCCTGTGCGGCGGAGAGGCGCTGTCTGAGAAGCTGGCCACGCAGATGCTCCAGCGGGTCGATACGCTGTGGAATATGTACGGCCCGACGGAAACGACGATCTGGTCCGCGCTAAACGGTCTGACCCGGCCGCTCCCCTATATCGGTCACCCGATCGCCAACACCCGGATCTATATTCTGGACGCGCAGGGGCAACCTGCGCCGCTGGGCGTGGCCGGGGAAATTCACATCGGCGGCGTCGGCGTGGCGCGCGGCTATCTGCACCGCCCCGAACTCACCGCCGAGCGCTTTATCCCCGACCCGTTCTCAACGACGCCCGATGCCCGGCTGTACCAGACCGGCGACCTCGGCCGCTGGCTGCCCGACGGCAGCATCGAGTATCTGGGACGCAACGACTTTCAGGTCAAGGTGCGCGGTTTCCGCATCGAACCCGGCGAGATCGAAGCCCGGCTGATGCAGTGCCCCGGCGTACGGGAAGCCGTGGTGGTCGCCCGCGAAGACAGCCCCGGGGACACCCGGCTGGTGGCTTACCTCTGCCCGCAGGCAGATGCGACGCTGGATCCGATCTTTCTGCGTCAACAACTTAGCCAACAGTTGGCCGAGTATATGGTGCCGGGCGCCTTCGTCACCCTTGACGCCTTGCCGCTCACCCCGAACGGCAAGCTCGACCGTAAAGCGCTGCCCGCTCCCGATCGGTCGGCGGTGGTCAGCCGCGGTTATGAAGCGCCGCAGGGCGAGTTGGAAGTCGCGCTGGCCGAGATCTGGCAGGATCTGCTGGGATTAGCGCGCGTCGGCCGCCACGACCACTTCTTCGAGCTCGGCGGTCATTCGCTGATGGCGGTGCAATTAATCACGCGTATTCGCGCCGAATTTTTCGTCGAGATGCCCGTCGTCTCAATTTTTCAATTCCCTGAGTTATCCGCATTGGCGGAGGTCATTCTCGCTACGCAAATCCGCTCGGCGTGGGACAGCGATACGGAATCAATCAAAAACGATCTCGATGCAATGTCCGTAGAAGAGTTAATGGCGATTTTAGATGGAGACACAGATTAATGAGTAACACCGACATCGACATTGAGGCGCTAAAACGCGCTGTTTTAGAGAAAAAGGTTAAAGAACAGCTACAAATGCGCGGGAGCCGACAACGCCCCGCGATCGCGAAGGCGGATCGCGATGCGCCGCTTCCTCTGTCCTTTGCTCAGCAAAGTCTGTGGTTCATCGGACAACTCGACGCGGCCGCCAGTCAGGCTTATCACCTTCCGGCGGCGCTGCGACTCATCGGTCAGCTCGATAAACCCGCGCTCACCGCCGCGCTGAATCGGCTGGTCGAGCGTCATGAAAGTCTCCGCACCCATTTTACGTTGATCGACGGACAGCCTTGCCAGCAGATCGCGCCGGACAGCACCCGCTTTTGCTTATCTGTGCTCGACCTGCGTTCACTGGACGCCGCTCGCGCACAGCGTGTGGCCGAGCTGACCGAACGCGAGGCGCGTGAGCCGTTCGATCTTATGCACGGCCCGCTCATTCGCGGCCGGTTGCTGCAACTCAGCGACGATGAACATATATTGCTGCTCACTCAGCACCATATTATTTCCGATGGCTGGTCCCTCGGCATCCTGGTGCGCGAACTCGCGGCGTTCTACCGTGCGATTCTCAGCGGCGATAGCGCGGATTTGCCCGCGCTGCCCATTCAATATGCTGATTATGCCGTCTGGCAGCGCGACTGGCTCAAAGAAGACAAACTCGCCGAACAACGCGATTTCTGGCGAAAACATCTGCACGCGGCGCCGGCGCTGCTGACGCTGCCCACCGATCGCCCCCGCCCTTCGGCGCAACGCTACGCGGGCGGCCAGGCGCCGTTCCACCTTACCGCCGACGAACTCAATGCACTCAAGACGCTCAGCCAGCGGCAGAACGCCACCCTGTTTATGACGCTGCTGGCCGGCTGGAGTCTCGTTCTCTCCCGCCTGAGCGGTCAGGATGATATCGTCGTCGGTACGCCGGTCGCCAACCGTACTCGCCGCGAGCTCGAAGGCGTCGTGGGTTTCTTCGTCAATACCTTGGCGTTACGTATCGAACCCGGTCGGTGCAAGACCGTCGCCGACCTGCTTGCTCAGGTGCGCGAACGGGCGCTGGCGGCCTATGCGCATCAGGATCTGCCTTTCGAGCAGGTGGTGGAGGCCGTGCAACCCGTTCGCAGCCTCGGCTACAACCCGATCTTTCAGGTTATGCTGTCGCTGAACAACACCCCGGCGCAAACCTTGACGCTGCCCGGCCTTGAACTTTCCGGCATTGAGCAACCGCAGCACAGCACGCATTTTGATCTGTCGTTGGCGCTCACCGAGACCGATAAGGGACTGGCGGGCAAGATCAACTATGCGACCGACCTGTTCGATCATGAAACCATCGTCCGCGTTATCGGCTACTTCAAAAATGTCCTGACGGCAATGACCGCCGGGATAACCCAACCGTTGATATCGCTGCCGGTGCTGCCGGACGCCGAGCGCCGGCGACTGCTGGTGGATTTCAACGCCACCGACGCCGACTTCCCGCAGCACGCCTTGATCCATCAACAGTTCGAAGCGCAGGCGGCGCACACCCCCGACGCCCTCGCCGTGCTGTTCGAGGACGACGCGCTGACCTATGACCAACTTAACCGCCGCGCCAACCAGCTGGCGCATCATCTGATCTCCCTCGGCGTCCGGCCCGACGACCGCGTCGCCCTTTGCGTCGAGCGCGGACTGGACATGATGGTCGGCCTGCTCGGCATTCTCAAAGCCGGCGCCGCCTATGTCCCGCTCGACCCCGCTTACCCCGCCGAACGCCTCGCCTATATGCAGGACGACGCCCAACCCGTCGCCCTGCTGACCCAGACCGCGCTGCGGGAAGCCTTCGACGATACCCGGCCCGTCCTGCTGCTGGATACCCCGGCCTCCGCCGTCTATCCGCAGAGCGACCCCGACGCCCGGGCGCTGGGGCTGAACTCACGCCATCTGGCCTATGTCATCTATACCTCCGGCTCCACCGGCAAACCCAAGGGCGTCATGGTCGCCCACCGGAACGTGCTCAACCTCGCCGGCGCCCTCAAGCCGCTGCTGGCGCTCGAACGGCCCGGCCGCATCGCCCTTAACGCCAGCATCGTGTTCGACGCCTCGGTCCAAAGCTGGTGTCAACTGCTGTCCGGACACACGCTGGTCATCGTGCCTGAAGCCCTTCGCGCCGATGCCCGGCGGCTGTGGCGCTATTTTTCCCGTCACGCCGTCGATGTGTTCGACTGCACCCCCGTGCAGCTGCACGGGCTGCTCGACGCCGGTCTCGGCACCGACCCGGCCTATCAGCCCGCGGCGGTATTCATCGGCGGAGAGGCCATTTCGCCGCACGTCTGGTCCAGGCTGACCACGCTCGCCGCCACCCGCTTTATCAACGTTTACGGCCCCACCGAATGCACCGTGGATGCCGCCGCCTGCGTCATCGACGCCTCAC
The DNA here is from genome assembly GCF_015999465.1 of Lonsdalea populi. Lineage (NCBI taxonomy): Bacteria > Pseudomonadati > Pseudomonadota > Gammaproteobacteria > Enterobacterales > Pectobacteriaceae > Lonsdalea > Lonsdalea populi. The sequence goes on along the minus strand of NZ_CP065534.1, from coordinate 1,381,063 downwards.
AGCCGCTGCCGGTCATCGGGAAACCGCTCGCCAACACCCGGATTTATATTCTGGACGCGCAGGGCCAGCCGGCCCCGCTCGGGGTAACCGGAGAAATTCACATCGGCGGCGTCGGCGTAGCGCGCGGCTATCTGCACCGCCCCGAACTCACCGCCGAGCGCTTTATTCCCGATCCGTTCTCAACGACGCCCGACGCCCGCCTCTACCAGACCGGCGACCTCGGCCGCTGGCGGCCCGACGGCAATATCGAGTATCTGGGGCGCAACGATTTTCAGGTCAAGCTGCGCGGCTTTCGTATCGAACCCGGCGAAATCGAAGCCCGGCTGATGCAGTGCCCCGGCGTAAGGGAAGCGGTGGTGGTCGCCCGCGAAGACCATCGCGGCGATACCCGGCTGGTGGCCTACCTCCAGGCCCAGCCCGGCGCTGAATTGCTGCCCGCCGATCTGCGCCGCCGGCTCAGCGAATCGCTGGCCGAGTACATGGTGCCGAGCGCCTTCGTCACCCTCGATACGTTCCCGCTGACGCCGAACGGCAAGCTCGACCGCAGGGCGCTGCCCGCCCCCGACCTGACGGCGGTGATCAGCCGCGATTATGAAGCCCCGCAGGGCGAAGTGGAAACCGCGCTGGCCGAGATCTGGCAGGATCTGCTGGGATTAGCGCGCGTCGGCCGCCATGACCACTTCTTCGAGCTCGGCGGTCATTCGCTGATGGCCGTTCAATTAATCAATCACCTGCGAGAGCAAGGTAGGGAAGCGACGCTCGCCGCGTTATTCTCTCATCCCACGCTGTGCGATCTGGCTATGGTGCTGACGAACGCGTCGTTTACCTCGCCCTCCCGCATCCCGGTCGCCGATCGAAACACGCCGCTTCCGCTCTCCTTCGCCCAGCAGAGACTGTGGTTTATCGGTCATCTCGACCCAGCGGCCAGTCAAGCCTATCATCTCCCCGCGGCGTTGCGGCTTGTCGGTCAGCTTGATAAATCGGCGCTCACCGCGGCTCTCGATAGTCTGGTCGCCCGCCACGAAAGCCTGCGGACTCACTTTACGCTGGTCGACGGACAGCCCTGCCAGCAGATTGCCCCCGATAGCATCGGCTTCAGCTTGTCCTGTCTCGATTTGCGTAAACTCGACGCCGCCGGCTGCCCCCAACGTGTGGCCGAACTCGCCGCGCAAGAGGCGCGCGAACCGTTCGATCTGACGCAAGGCCCGCTTATTCGCGGCCGGTTGCTGCAACTCGGCGACGATGAGCATGTATTGCTGCTCACGCAACACCACATCGTCTCTGATGGTTGGTCCCTCGGCATTCTGGTGCGCGAACTCGCGGCGCTCTACCGCGCCGCGATCCGGGGAGAAAACGCGCATTTGCCCCCGCTGCCCATCCAGTACGCCGACTATGCCGTCTGGCAGCGTAATTGGCTTAGGGGAGAGACGCTCGCCGACCTGCACGCGTTCTGGCATAACCAGCTTCAGGGCGCGCCGGCGCTGCTGAGGCTGCCCACTGACCGGCCACGTCCGTCGGTGCAACGCTACGTGGGCAGCGTGGTGCCGATACAGATCGACGGCACAGAATTAACCGCTCTCAGGACACTGAGTCAGCAGCAGGGAACCACCCTGTTTATGACGCTGCTGGCCGGCTGGGCCGCCGTCCTCTCTCGTCTTAGCGGTCAGGACGATATCGTCGTCGGTACGCCGGTCGCCAACCGCACACGCCGCGAGCTCGAAGGCGTCGTGGGTTTCTTCGTCAATACGCTGGCGTTACGCGTTGAACCCGGTCAATGCACGACCGTCGCCGACCTGCTTGCTCAGGTGCGCGAACGGGCGCTGGCGGCCTATGCGCACCAGGATTTGCCTTTTGAACAGGTGGTGGAAGCGCTACAACCTGTCCGCAGTCTCAGCTACAGCCCGGTCTTTCAGGTCATGCTGTCGCTGAATAACACCCCGGCGCAAACCTTGACGCTGCCCGGACTCGAACTTTCCGCCATAGAACAGACAGGGCGCAGCGCTCATTTCGATCTGACGCTGTCGCTCACTGAAACGGAATCGGGCCTGACAGGCGGGCTGGAATATGCAACCGATCTCTTCGACAGGAAAACTATCGTCCGTCTGGCCGGCTACCTCAAAAATGTCCTGACCGCGATGGCCGCCGACGTGACACAACCGCTTGCCGCGCTGCCGATGCTGCCGGACGCCGAACGCCGGCAGTTGCTGGTGGATTTCAACGCCACCGCCGCCGACTTCCCGCAGCAAACCTTGATCCATCAGTTATTCGAAACACAGGTTGAACGCACCCCCGACGCCGTCGCCGTGCTGTTCGAGGAAAGCTCGCTCACCTACGACGCGCTCAACCGCCGCGCCAATCAGCTGGCGCACCATCTGATTGCGCTCGGCGTCCGGCCTGACGACCGTGTCGCCCTCTGCGCAGAGCGCGGCCTGGAGATGATCGTCGCCCTGCTGGGTATCCTTAAGGCGGGCGCCGCCTACGTGCCGCTTGACCCCGCGTACCCGTCCGAACGTTTGGCCTACATGCTCGACGACGCCCAACCCGTCGCCCTGCTGACCCAGTCCGGACAGACCGCCGTTCATAGCGATGCCGTCCCCGTGGTCCTGCTGGATACCGGGGAATTCGACGCCGACCGGGACAGCAACCCCGACCCGCAGGTGCTGGGCCTGAATGCTCAGCATCTGGCCTACGTTATCTACACCTCCGGCTCCACCGGCCAGCCCAAGGGCGTGATGATCGAACATCGTAGCCTGTGCAATCTGGCTCATGCGCAGATTGACGCATTCCGCATCACGGCGAATAGCCGCGTGCTGCAGTTCGCCTCTTTCAGTTTCGACGCCTGTATATCTGAAGTGACGACGGCGCTGTGTCAAGGCGCTTGCCTTGTGCTGGCGAGCCGCGAGGCGCTATTGCCCGGCGATGCCCTGCTTAACACGCTGCAAGCGCAGGCCATCACTCATGTGACCCTGCCGCCGGTGGCCGCCGGCGCGCTGGATCCCGATACGGCATTGCCCGATTTGCAGACGCTGGTTCTGGCGGGCGAAGCCTGCCCGCCGACGCTGGTCAGCCGCTGGGCCGCCGGACGCCGGATGATCAACGCCTATGGCCCGACGGAGGGCACGGTCTGCGCCACGCTCTGTGTCTGTGATGCACAGGATGAGCGGATCCCGCCCATCGGCCGTCCGCTGGCGAATACTCGGATCTACATCCTTGATGCCCAAGGACAACCTGTCCCCCTCGGCGTGGCCGGAGAAATTCACATCGGCGGCGCCGGCGTGGCGCGCGGCTATCTGCACCGCCCCGAGTTGACCGCCGAGCGCTTTATCCCCGACCCGTTCTCAACGACGCCCGACGCCCGGCTCTACAAGACCGGCGACCTCGGCCGCTGGCTGCCCGACGGCAATATCGAGTATCTGGGACGTAACGACTTTCAGGTCAAGCTGCGCGGCTTCCGTATCGAACTCGGCGAAATCGAAGCCCGGCTGATGCAGTGTCCGGGTATCCGGGAGGCGGTGGTGATCGCCCGCGAAGATACGCCGGGAGAGAAACGGCTGGTCGCTTATCTCCAACCCCAGCCCGGCGTTGAAGTGATCCCCGCCGACCTGCGCCGGCAGCTAGGCCGGCATCTGGCCGAATATATGATCCCGGCGGCGTTTGTGACATTGACGAGCTTTCCGCTCACCCCGAACGGCAAGATCGACCGTCAAGCGCTGCCGGCGCCGGACCAGACGGCGGTGGCGACCCGTAGCTACGAAGCCCCGCAGAACGAGGTGGAAAGCGCGCTGGCCCAGATCTGGCAAGACCTGCTGGGCGTCGCGCGCGTCGGCCGTCACGATCACTTCTTCGAGCTCGGCGGTCATTCGCTGATGGCGGTCAGCCTGATTGAACGGCTGCGCAACCGGGGCTGGACGCTAGACGTCCGGAGTATTTTCAACACCCCGGAGCTCCATGAGATGGCAGAGGCCATGCAAGACTCTCAGGATGAACCGGCGTTCGTCGTCCCGCCCAACCTGATCCCCGAGGGGTGTCGCGCCATTACCCCGGATATGCTGACGCTGGCGACGCTGACCCAGGCGGAGATCGATGCGATCGTGGATACCGTACCCGGCGGCGGCGCCAACGTGCAGGATATCTACCCGCTTTCTCCACTGCAGGAAGGCATTTTGTTTCACCACCGCATGCAGGAGCGCGGGGATACTTATCTGCTCAATTATTTGCTGGCCTTTGATGACCGTAACCGTCTTGATGCCTTTCTGAAGGCGCTGCAGCAGGTTATCAACCGCCACGATATTCTGCGCACCGCCGTCTGCTGGCAGGGACTGAACCAACCGGTACAGGTGGTTTGGCGCGATGCGCCTCTGCCGATCCACACCTTTGCTCCCGCCTCGCCGGACGATGTGGCGGCTCAATTACAGGCGCATACCGACCCGCGCCGGCGACGTCTTAATCTGAATCGAGCCCCGTTGCTCTCGGCCGATATCGCCTTCGATCCGGCCGCCGACGAATGGCTATTGGCGCTCGGTTTCCACCATCTTGTCGGCGACCATGTGACGCTGGATCTGATCATTGCCGAAATCGCGCTGTTGTTGCGGGATAGCGCGCAGACGCTGCCCATCCCACAGCCTTACCGCAACTTTATCGCCCAGATCCTGAGCGTCCCGGCGTCGGAACACGAAGCCTATTTTCGCACGCGACTGGCCGATATCGACGCGCCCACCGCCCCCTTCGGTCTGCTAAATACGCAAGAAGACCATCAGCCGATTGCCGAAGTCCGTCTTTCATTGGATACGGCGTTGGCTGAAACCATCCGCCATCAGGCTCGTCAGTTCGGCATCAGCCCGAGCGTACTGTTTCATGTAGCGTGGGCGCAGGTGCTGGCGCACACCTGCGGCCGCGCCGACGTGGTCTTCGGCTCGGTGCTGTCCGGCCGGTTGCAGGGCGTCGCCGGGGCCGACCAGGTGATGGGGATGTTTATTAACACCCTGCCGGTGCGCATTTCCCTTGGCGACCGCAGCGCGCTGGACGTGGTGCAGGCCGCCTATCGCGATCTGACGGCGCTGCTGGCGCATGAACAAGCGCCGCTGACTCTGGCTCAGCGTTGCAGCGGCGTCGTCCCCCCGCTACCGCTGTTCAGTACATTGTTTAATTATCGCCATAGCCAACCCCAAATGTCCGACAACCCCGTCTGGAACGGCATGCGGCGGCTCGCCGCGGACGAGCGCACCAATTTCCCGCTGACCCTGTCGGTGGACGATTTGGGCCAAGGCTTCCGTCTGGTGGCACAGACCGTCGCGTCCCTCGATCCCGGCCGGGTGGCTCGCTATCTGGAGACCGCCCTCTATGGTCTGGTCGAGGCGCTGGCCGTCGATCCCCAACGCCCCATCATGACGATATCGGTCTTGCCGGACGCCGAGCGCCGGCAGTTGCTGGTGGATTTCAACGCCACCGCCGCCGACTTCCCGCAGCAGGCCCTGATCCATCAGCTGTTCGAGGCGCAGGCCGCACGCACCCCCGACGCCGTCGCCGTGCTGTTCGAGGCGCGCTCGCTCACCTATGACGAACTCAACCGCCGCGCCAACCAGCTGGCGCACCATCTGATTGCGCTCGGCGTCCGGCCCGACGACCGCGTCGCCCTCTGCGTCGAGCGCAGTCTGGAGATGGTCGTCGCCCTGCTGGGCGTCCTTAAAGCCGGCGCCGCCTATGTGCCGCTGGACCCCGGCTACCCCGCCGAGCGCCTCGCCTACATGCTTGACGACGCCCAACCCGTCGCCCTGCTGACCCAGTCCGGTCTGACCGCCGTCCATACCGACGCCGTCCCCGTGGTCCTGCTCGATACCGGGGCATTCGACGCCGGCCGGGACAGCAACCCCGACCCGCAGGCGCTGGGCCTGAGCGCCGCCAATCTGGCCTACGTCATCTACACCTCCGGCTCCACCGGCCAGCCCAAAGGCGTGATGAACGCTCATCGCGGTCTCTGCAACCGTCTGGTCTGGATGCAGCGCGCCTATCGCCTCACCCCCGACGACCGCGTGCTGCAAAAAACGCCGTTCAGCTTCGACGTCTCCGTCTGGGAGTTCTTCTGGCCGCTGCTCTATGGCGCGCGTCTGGTGATGGCCCGTCCCGACGGCCACAAGGATACCGGCTATCTCGCTCGACTGATTGAGGACGCCGGCATCACCACCCTGCATTTTGTGCCCTCCATGCTGCAACAGTTCGTGCAGTGGGCCGATACCCCCTGCGATACGCTTAAACGCGTCATCTGTAGCGGCGAGGCCCTGCCGGCCGACCTGCAACAGCGTTTCTTTGCCCGCTTCAACGCCGAACTCCACAACCTGTATGGCCCCACCGAGGCCGCTATCGACGTCACCTGCTGGGCCTGCCGACGCGACGATATGCGCAGCTTCGTGCCCATCGGCCGTCCCATCGCCAATACCCAAATCTACATTCTGGACGCGCAGGGGCAACCTGCGCCGCTCGGCGTGGCCGGGGAAATTCACATCGGCGGCGTCGGCGTGGCGCGCGGCTATCTGCACCGCCCCGAACTCACCGCCGAGCGCTTTATCCCCGATCCGTTCTCAACGACGCCCGACGCCCGCCTCTACAAGACCGGCGACCTCGGCCGCTGGCTGCCCGACGGCAGCATCGAGTATCTGGGACGCAACGACTTTCAGGTCAAGCTGCGCGGTTTCCGTATCGAACTCGGCGAAATCGAAGCCCGGCTGATGCAGTGTCCGGGTATCCGGGAGGCGGTGGTGATCGCCCGCGAAGACAGCCCCGGCGACACCCGGCTGGTGGCTTATCTCTGCCCGCAGGCCGACGCCGAACCGGACCCCGCCGACCTGCGCCGCCGGCTCAGCCAACATCTGGCCGAGTATATGGTGCCGGGCGCCTTCGTCACCCTTGACGCCTTGCCGCTCACCCCGAACGGCAAGCTCGACCGTAAAGCCCTGCCCGCTCCCGACCGGACGGCGGTGGTCAGCCGCGGTTATGAAGCCCCTCAGGGCGAGGTGGAAACCGCGCTGGCCGACATCTGGCAGGATCTGCTGGGATTAGCGCGCGTCGGCCGCCACGACCACTTCTTCGAGCTCGGCGGTCATTCGCTGATGGCGGTCGGCCTGATTGAACAATTGCGCAACCGGAGCTGGACGCTGGACGTCCGGAGTATTTTCACCACCCCGGTGCTCCATGAGATGGCAGAGGCCATGCAAGACTCTCAGGATGAACCGGCGTTCGTCGTCCCGCCCAACCTTATCCCCGAAGGCTGTACCGTCATCACCCCGGAACAGCTGCCGCTGGTGACCCTCACTCAGGGCGACATCGACGCCATCCTCGAAACCGTACCCGGCGGCGCGGCCAACGTGCAGGATATCTATCCGCTTTCTCCGTTGCAGGAGGGGATTCTGTTCCATTATCGCGCTCAGGCGCAGGGCGATACCTATCTGCTATACCATCTCATCGCTTTTGACCGGCGTGAACGTCTTGATGCGTTTCTGGATGCGCTGCAACGGGTTATCGATCGTCACGATATTCTGCGTACCGCCGTCTGCTGGCAGGGACTGAGCCAGCCGGTGCAGGTGGTCTGGCGACAGGCGGTCCTGCCGATCGACACCTTTGTCCCGACTTCATCAGACGACGTGCCGGCACAGTTGCAGACGCATACCGATCCGCGCACCCGGCGTCTTGATCTGAATCAGGCGCCGCTGCTCTCCGCCGATATCGCCCACGATCCGCTTCACGACGAATGGCTGCTGGCGCTAGGCTTGCACCATCTGGTCTGCGACCATATGACGCTGGCGCTGATCATCAGCGAAATCGACCTGTTATTGAAAAACCGCGCCGATGCATTGCCGGTTCCCCTGCCGTACCGCAACTTTATCGCTCAGACGCTGAGCGTCCCCGTTACGGAGCATGAAGCCTATTTCCGCGACCAGTTGGCCGATGTCGATACGCCGACCCTTCCTTTCGATCTGCTTGATATACAGGGCAAGGGCGAAAACATAGCCGTCATCCGCGTACCGCTTCCGCTCTCATTGTCCAGCGCGATATACCATCAGTCCCGCCAGTTGGGGATTAGCCCCGGCGTACTGTTTCATGTCGCCTGGGCGCTGGTGCTGGCGCACACCAGCGGCCGCGACGACGTGGTTTTCGGCTCCGTGCTGCTGGGTCGTCTACAGGGCTCAGCCGGCGCCGATCGGGTGATGGGAATGTTTATCAACACCCTGCCGCTGCGCGTTCCTCTGGCGGACCGCAGCGTGCTCGACGCCGTACAATCCACCTATCACGGCCTGACTACGCTCCTTGAACATGAACAGACGCCGCTGGCGCTGGCCCAGCGTTGCAGCGGCGTGGCGCCGCCGATGCCGCTGTTCAGCGCCTTGCTCAACTATCGCCATACGCCGAAGAGCCAATATGTCACAACGTGGGACGGCATGCGTATGCTGGCAGAGAATGTACGTACCAACTATCCGTTTACCCTTTCAGTGGATGATAAGGGAGACGACTTCAGCTTACTGGTTCAAACCATCGCGGAAATTGATCCCGCGCGAGTAGCACACTACCTGCTGACGGCGATCGACAGCCTGCTCGACGCGTTGGAAACGGATCCGCAGCGCGCTATTCTCTCACTGCCGGTGCTGCCGGACGCCGAGCGCCGGCAACTGCTGGAAACGTTCAACGCCACCGACGCCGACTTCCCGCAGCAGGCCCTGATCCATCAGCTGTTCGAGGCGCAGGCCGCACGCACCCCCGACGCCGCCGCCGTGCTGTTCGAGGAGCGCTCGCTCACCTACGACGCGCTCAACCGCCGCGCCAACCGGCTGGCGCATCATCTGATCTCGCTGGGCGTCCGGCCCGACGACCGCGTCGCCCTCTGCGCCGAGCGCAGTCTAGAGATGGTCGTCGCTCTGCTGGCTATCCTCAAGGCCGGTGCCGCCTATGTGCCGCTGGACCCCGGCTACCCCGCCGAACGTTTAGCCTATATGCTCGACGACGCCCAACCCGTCGCCCTGCTCACCCAGTCCGCGCTGGTGGACCGCCTGAGCGTCACCCTGCCTACCGTCATTCTCGATGACCCGCGCACCGTCGGCGAGAACACCCCGGACGGCAATCCCGACCCCCGGGCGCTGGGCGTGACGCCGCGCCATCTGGCCTACGTCATCTACACCTCCGGCTCCACCGGCAAGCCCAAAGGCGTGATGATCGAGCATCGCGGCCTGTGCAATCTGGCCCGCGCGCAGGCCGACATCCTGCTCGTAACGCCCTCCGCACGCCTGTTGCAATTCGCCTCTTTCAGCTTTGACGCCTGCTTCTTTGAAGTGGCCGCCGCGCTCACTCAGGGGGCGTGTCTGGTGCTGGCGACCCGCGACGACCTGCTGCCCGGTCCCGCCCTGCTCCACACCTTGCAATCCCAGGCCATCACCCATGTGACCCTGCCGCCCGTGGCGGCCGGCGCGCTGGAGCCCAAGGCGGCGTTGCCCGACCTGAAAACGCTGGTTCTGGCGGGCGAAGCCTGCCCGCCGGCCCTGGTCAAACGCTGGGCCGCCGGACGCCGGATGATCAACGCCTATGGCCCGACGGAAGCCACCATCTGCGCCACCGTCTACGTCTGTGATGCGCAGGATAAGCGGATCCCCCCCATCGGCCGGCCTATCGCCAATACCCGGATTTATATCCTCGATGCGCAGGGGCAGCCTGCGCCGCTCGGCGTGGCCGGGGAAATTCACATCGGCGGCGTCGGCGTGGCGCGCGGCTACCTCCACCGCCCCGAGCTGACCGCCGAGCGCTTTATCCCCGACCCGTTCTCAACGACGCCCGACGCCCGGCTGTACAAGACCGGCGACCTCGGCCGCTGGCTGCCCGACGGCAGCATCGAGTATCTGGGACGCAACGACTTTCAGGTCAAGCTGCGCGGCTTCCGTATCGAACTCGGCGAAATCGAAGCCCGGCTGGCGCAGTGTCCGGGTATTCTGGAAGCCGTGGTGGTCGCCCGCGAAGACACGCCGGGAGAGAAACGGCTGGCGGCCTATTTCCGCGCCCGGCTCGGCGCGAAACCGACGCCCGCCGACCTGCGCCGCCGGCTCAGCCGACACCTGGCCGAGTATATGATCCCCGGCGCTTTTGTGGCGCTGGAAGCGTTCCCGCTCACCCCAAACGGCAAACTGGACCGCGAGGCGCTGCCGGTCCCCGACCAGACGGCGGTGGCGACCCAAGGCTATGAAGCGCCGCGGGGCGAGGCGGAAACCGCGCTGGCCGACATCTGGCAAGAGCTGCTGGGCGTCGCGCGCGTCGGCCGCCACGACAACTTCTTCGAGCTCGGCGGCCATTCTCTGATGGCGGTCAGCCTGATAGAACAGTTGAGTCACCGGGGCTGGACGCTGGATGTACGCGGCATCTTCTCCTCGCCGGTCCTCTATGAGATGGCGGCGGCGATACAAGACCATCAGGATAATCCGCCTCTCGTCATACCGCCCAACCGCATTCCCGAGGGGTGTCGCGCCATTACCCCGGATATGCTGACGCTGGTGACGCTGACCCAGACGGAGATCGATACCCTCGTCGAGACCGTATCCGGCGGCGCTGCCAATGTGCAGGATATCTATCCGCTCGCCCCGTTGCAGGAAGGCATGCTGTTCCACCATCTGTTGCAGGAGCGAGGCGACGCCTATCTGCTTACCGCCCTCGAAGCCTTTGATGGCAGGGAACGGCTGAACGCCTTTCTGGATGCGCTGCAACAGGTCATTGACCGTCACGATATCCTGCGTACCGCCATCTGCTGGCAGGAGATTAGCCAACCTGTGCAGGTCGTTTGGCGACACGCAACGCTGCCGGTGAACACTTTCGTACCAAGTGGGGAAGAGGATGTTCCGGCTCAGCTACGCGCGCATATCGACCCGCGTCACCATCGGATCGACCTGCGTCAGGCGCCGCTATTAGCCGCCGATATCGCCTACGACCCGGCTCACGATGAGTGGCTGTTGGCGCTGCGCCTGCATCATCTGGTCAGCGACCATGTCACGCTAGTGCTGATTGCTGAAGAGATCCGATCGCTGTTGCAGAAACGGACCGATGCGTTGCCCGTTCCGCCGCCTTATCGGAACTTTATTGCCCAGATACGCAGTACGCCGGCCGAAGTTCATGAGGCCTATTTCCATAGCCAGTTGGCGGATGTGGATGCCCCAACCGCGCCCTTTGGTTTACTGAACGTACAAGGCAATGGCGACAATGTGCACGAATCACGCCTGAAGCTGGACACTACACTGGCTTTGGCGATACGCGCTCAGGCCAGTCGTCTGAACCTCAGTCCCAGCGTTCTATTCCACGCGGCATACGCGCTGGTACTGGCGCACACCAGCGGTCGTGACGATGTAGTCTTCGGTTCGGTGCTGTCCGGGCGTTTGCAAGGCGTCTCCGGCGCCGATCGCGTCATGGGATTTTTTATCAATACGCTACCGATACGAATTCCCCTCCAAGACCGCAGCGTGCTGGAGCTAGTTCGGGATACCTACCGCAAGTTGATGGCGCTATTGGAGCATGAACAAGCCCCGCTGGCGCTGGCGCAGCGCTGTAGCGGCATCGAGCCGTCGGTGCCGCTGTTCAGCGCGCTGCTTAACTACCGTCATAGCCGCTCTGATTCAAGCGATAGGGACGCGGGGGGATACGGGATGCGCTTGTTGACCGTAGAAGAACGCACCAACTATCCACTCACGCTGTCGGTGGACGATTTGGGGGATAACTTCAGTCTCACCGCCCAAACCGACGCAGAGGTGGATCCTGCGCGCCTGATTCACTTTATGCTCGCCACGATAAGCAACCTGATCGCGGCTTTGGAGGATACGCCTCATCAGGCAGCGCTGAGCCTGCCGATTCTCCCGGAGAACGAATGCCGGCAACTGCTGGAGGCGTTCAACGCCACCGACGCCGATTTCCCGCAGCATTTACTGGTTCATGAACTGTTCGAAGCGCAGGTTGAGCGAAGCCCCGACGCCGTCGCCGTCGTCTTCGGCGAACGGACGCTGAGTTACGCTGAACTCAACCGCCGCGCCAATCAGCTGGCGCATCACCTGATGGCGCTCGGCGTCCGGCCCGACGACCGCGTCGCCCTCTGCGTCGAGCGCGGCCCGGAGATGGTCGTCGCCCTGCTGGCTATCCTCAAGGCCGGCGCCGCCTATATCCCCCTCGACCCAACCTACCCCACCGAGCGCCTGCGCTACATGCTGGAGGATGGCAAACCGGTCACGCTGCTCACTCAGCACGCCCTGCTCGACCGGTTGGACAGCCGCCTGCCTACCGTGCTCCTCGACGACCCGCGCACCGCCGGTCAGGATTCGCCGGACGGCAATCCCGACGCCCGGGCGCTGGGGCTGACGCCGCGCCATCTGGCCTACGTCATCTATACCTCCGGCTCCACCGGCAAGCCCAAGGGCGTCATGATTGAACACGTCAATCTGGTCAACTTCCTGTGGTCGATGCGCCGGGAGCCGGGGATGGCGCAAGAGGATGTCTTACTCGGCGTGACCTCGCTCTGCTTCGACATCTCCATTCTGGAGCTCTTCCTGCCGTTATTATCCGGCGCTCAGCTGGTTCTGGCGACGCAGAGTCAGGCGGCCGATGCGCAGCAGCTTGCCGCATTGATTGTCCGCCATCAGGTTTCCTTTATGCAGGCCACGCCTGCAACCTGGCGGATGTTGCTGCAACTGCCCGATTTTTCTCTGCCCGTCGGCTTCAAGGCCCTGTGCGGCGGAGAGGCGCTGTCTGAGAAGCTGGCCACGCAGATGCTCCAGCGGGTCGATACGCTGTGGAATATGTACGGCCCGACGGAAACGACGATCTGGTCCGCGCTAAACGGTCTGACCCGGCCGCTCCCCTATATCGGTCACCCGATCGCCAACACCCGGATCTATATTCTGGACGCGCAGGGGCAGCCGGCGCCGCTCGGCGTAGCCGGGGAGATCTACATCGGCGGCGCCGGCGTGGCGCGCGGCTATCTGCACCGCCCCGAACTCACCGCCGAGCGCTTTATTCCCGATCCGTTCTCAACAACGCCCGACGCCCGCCTCTACAAGACCGGCGACCTTGGCCGCTGGCGGCCCGACGGCAGCATCGAGTATCTGGGGCGCAACGACTTTCAGGTCAAGGTGCGCGGTTTCCGCATCGAACCCGGCGAAATCGAAGCCCGGCTGATGCAGTGCCCCGGCGTACGGGAAGCGGTGGTGGTCGCCCGCGAAGACAGCCCCGGCGACACCCGGCTGGTGGCTTACCTCTGCCCGCAGGCAGATGCGACGCTGGATCCGATCGTTCTGCGTCAACAACTTAGCCAGCAGTTGGCCGAGTATATGGTGCCGGGCGCCTTCGTCACTCTCGACGCCTTACCGCTGACGCCGAACGGCAAGCTCGACCGCAAGGCCCTGCCCGCTCCCGATCGGTCGGCGGTGGTCAGCCGCGGTTATGAAGCCCCGCAGGGCGAGGTGGAAACCGCACTGGCCGAGATCTGGCAAGAGCTGCTGGGATTAGCGCGCGTCGGCCGTCACGATCGCTTTTTTGAAATTGGCGGGCATTCGCTGTTAGCCGTGAAATTGTTAAACGTCATGCGCCAACAAGGTATAGAAGTATCGTTGTCCGCCTTGTTCGCTCATCCAACGCTATGCGATCTCGCGTTGGAGATTGATGACGACATCATCGAACCCGGTTTGCCCATCGCTGAAAACCCTGTGCCATTAAGTCCTGACGGGGATCTGCCGCCGTTGTTCCTGGTACACGAAACATCGGGCGATCCGGTCGTGTATTCGCCGCTGGCCGCCTTGCTGCCGTCGTCGCTGCCGGTCTACGGACTGCATGCGCTCGGCATCCATGCGGCGGATAATCCGCCGACATCGATTGAGGAACTGGCTCTTCATCACATTCAGGCCATTCGCCGTATTCAGGATCACGGCCCTTATCGTCTCGCCGGGTGGTCGATGGGGGGCGCCCTGGCCTATGAAATCGCCATCCACTTGATTAGCAGCGGAGAAGACGTTGATTTCCTCGGCATGATTGATTCTTACAACCTTGGTGAGATCCATCGCGGTACGGAAAATGAACGGCGCGCTGCGCCGGTAAACGATGAGCGGGAAAGTATTACCACGATGATTAAATATCTGCGTAACACTCTGCACGTCACCGATGAACAGGCGTTGGATAAACTGAGTCAGATCGAAGAGGTAAACAACGCCGTCGCGTTTTGCCGACGTCGGGGATGGCTGCCCGACGGGGTGACCCAAGAGGATATTCTGCTGCGAATATCCTCCAGGAAAACCATTTTGCAATGTGTTCATGGTCATATCGCGCCGGCGTCGTCCCTGCCGGTCCACCTGTATACCGCCGATCATTTATCGGTCGGCGACGATCCGTGGCACGGCTGGCAAGGCATTGTCGGCAAGGATTCCGTGATTCATCCTATCGGCGGTACGCACTATACGATCATGCAGCCGCCCTTGCTGAATCAGGTAGTCGATTCGTTCAGCGAATATCTGCTATCGGGCAACGATACTCCAAATATCATTATCCAAAACGGCGCGCCGGGGACACCGCCGCTGTTCTGTATTCCCGGCGCCGGCGCCAACGCCTCCGGTTTTATTGAGCTGGCGCTATCATTACCGCCTCAACAGCCCTTGAACGCTCTGCAAGCGCGAGGTCTGACGGAAAGCGGTCTACCGCCTCACGTCAGCGTCGAAGGCGCGGCGCGAACCTACCTTGAAGCGATCCGCCAGGCGCAGCCTTATGGGCCGTATCACCTATTAGGTCACTCTTTCGGCGGGTGGATAGCGTTTGATATCGCCTTGCAGTTGCAGGCTCAGGGAGAATCGGTCGCCAGTCTGATACTGATCGATACCGATGCGCCCGACGCACCGAACTGCCCGCCGAAGTCTATCGATCGTATCGAGACGCTGCTGAAGTTAATCGCTATCTACAATATGCTGCTGACTCAGCCCTTGGCGCTGACGCGATCTGATTTCGAGGGGATGACGCCGGATGAGCAGATTAAGGCGTTGCACGGCGCATTGGTGAGCGCGGGTATTTTCTCGCCCCAGATGACGACATCGGTGTTGTCGGGCATCGTTCAGGTCATGCAGGCAAATCTCAATACGGTGTATACGCCGCGCGCGCGCTATGCGGGGCTGGCGCATCTCATCAGCGCCGAAGAGGGGGACGCCGCAGAGAGAGAAGCCAATGAACAGCAATGGCGCTCGCATGCCGCTCACTTTGAGATGCGTCTCATGCCGGGCAATCACATGACGATGTTGTCCGCTCCGCAGGTCGAGAAGTTGGCCACCTGGCTGCGGGCACATCTGCCCCCTGCGAGGTGAATTACGCCGCTGCCGGCCCTGACGGGCTGGCAGCGGCGCCTTCGCTATGCAGGCGTTTTGATTCGGCGGTATGATATGCCGATGGGACGATCCGACAGGGTCATCATCCGCGCGATAATCCTGCATTGAAAAATCGCTGTTTGTGCCGCTGTTCACCTCATCACATAGGGACATCACATGAGTCATTCTATTGCTAAAAATCCAGCCTCACGGCTTTTACTCTCTCTCTTGCGGGGGTCGCGCGGAGTGCTCGGCATCGCCACTTTCGCCAGCGTCGCCAACGGGATTTCCAGCGTCTTACTGATTACGGTAATCAACAAAGCGTTGCTGACCGGCCAGGAAAACTACACCTCGCTTGCCGGGTACTTTGGCGTATTGATCGTCGTCGCCATCATCTGCCGCATACTCAGCGGCGTCATTTTCGCCAGACTGAGCCAGGGAACCATGGCCCAAATGCGCAAACTCATTTCGGATCGCGTCGCCCGCGCGCCTTTTCGCCAGATCGAAACGCTGGGCGCCTCCCGCGCGCAGTCGATCATCACCGATGATTCAACCAGCGTATCCATGCTGTTTTTCACGCTACCCAATATCGTGATGCAGGGGTCGATCGTCCTCGGCTGTCTGGGATACCTTGCCTGGCTGTCGTTGCCCATCTTCTTTCTGGCGCTGACGGTGGTAATCCTCGGCTCGCTCGGTTATAGCGTCGGCGGCTCTACGGCGATCGCCTCGCTGAGAGCGGCAGGTCAGGCGCAAGATCGTCTGTTCTCCCATTTCAACGCGTTATTCTCCGGCGCCAAAGAACTGAAGCTGCACGTTTCCCGCGCGCAGGCGTTCCTCACCCAATCGCTCGGTCATGAAATTGAAGCCGTGCGCAAGAACCGCACTCGCGCTTTCGGGGTTTATGCTTTCGGCATCGGCTGGATGCTATTTTTATTCTATGCATTCCTGGGACTGGTCACCTTCTCGCCGACGGTGATACTCGGTCTCGAATCAACACAACTGGCGGGCTACGTGATCGTGTTCCTGTTTATGCTGATGCCCTTGGAAGGTTTGCTCAACAGCATACCCACGCTAAATTCGGCTCGCGTCTCACTCAAGCGCATTGGCGCGATACTTTCCGAACTCGACGAGCGGGAGCATATCGATAAAGCGGTGTCGGCCGGCGAATTCGGCGCAGCCTCAACGCTCCGTTTGTCGGGAGTGACCCACAGCTACTACCGTGAGAAAGAGGAGGGCGTATTTCAGCTCGGCCCCATCAACATGACGCTTAAGCGAGGGGAAATCACCTTTCTGATCGGCGGCAATGGCTGCGGTAAAACGACGCTGGCCAAGTTGCTGATCGGGCTTTATACGCCGGAGGAGGGCGCGATTACCGTTGACGGTCACGAGATCACCGACGGCAATCGGGCAAACTACCGGCAGCTTTTCTCCGCCGTCTTCTCGGATTTTCATCTGTTCGAATCGCTGATTGGCCTGAACGACGCCGACGCTACATTGGATGCCCGCGCGAATGCGCTCCTTGCCAAACTGCATCTGGATCACAAGGTGAAGATTGAGAATGGCTATTTTTCCACCCGCGACCTGTCGCAGGGGCAGCGCAAACGCCTCGCGCTGGTGGTGGCCTATTTGGAAGACCGGCCGTTTTATCTATTCGATGAATGGGCGGCCGATCAGGATCCACTCTTTAAGCGCGTCTTTTATCAGGAGCTTCTGCCTGAGCTGGCCACGCGCGGTAAAGCCGTATTGGCGATCACTCATGACGATCGTTTTTTCCACCTGGCCGATCAATGTCTCAAACTGGAAAACGGCCGTCTTATTGCGCATGACGACATCGCTGTTCAGTAATCTTGCCGCCCGCGATCGACCGAGAGCGGGCGACATCCGTTTTACTTTTTTTGAGCTTACTCGACTGGAATCAACCGGCTATCGCTTTCTATCAGAGCATTGGCGCTTTGCCGCAAGAGGATTGGGGACGTCAGAAAGAAGTCTTCTTGCGCCCGCATCTCGGCGTGATGTGGGCGGAGTTTAACGAGTCTTAGTCAGCGTTTACTTCTCCAGCACGCTTTGAACCGCAGCCGCCAGCTCGTTGATCTCGAACTTCGCTACATAGGCGTCAGCGCCGACTTTGCGTACATGATCCTCGTTGGCGCTGCCAGACAGCGAGGAATGAATAATCACCGGAATCTGTTTCAGGTACGGGTCACCTTTGATATGACGCGTCAGCGTAAAGCCGTCCATCTCCGGCATTTCCAGGTCGGTCAGCACAAACGCGATCTTATCGGAGATAGGCACGTTTTCTGCCTTCGCCTGTTTCGCCATCTGCTGGATCTTGTTCCACGCTTCCTGGCCGGTAACGTGCATTTGACCGGGGATCTGCATCAGTTCCAGCCCTTGCTCCAGCAGCGAACGCGCCACCTTGGAGTCTTCGGCGACGATGGCGACAGAGCCCGGTTTGATGGGAAACGCTTTATTTTCCATATCGTTGATGTGAATGTCGCGATCGACCGGGATCATGTCGTGCAGGATCTGCTCGACGTCCAGCACCAGCGCTAGATTGTTGCTCTCTTTGTCGCTGTCTAGCCGTGCGATGCTGGTGATATAGCTGCTGCTGACGCCCGCTTCAGCGGTCAGCACCTGGCTCCAGTCAAGACGGACGATATCGTCAACGGACTCAACCGCAAACGCCTGCGTGCTGCGCGCATACTCCGTCACCAGCAAAATATTCAGCCCGGATTCCGGCTTACATCCTGCCACTGAAGGAAGATCGATCACGGGAATGACCTGACCGCGAATATTCACCATGCCCATCATGGGCGGCTTCATACCCACGGCTTTGGTCAAAGACGGCATGGGTACAATTTCACGCAGCTTGAAGACGTTGATGCCAAACAGCTCGGATTTGCCCCCCTGCAGCTCGGAGCCTCCTAATCTGAACAATAAAAGTTCAAACTTGTTGGCGGATGTAAGGTTGGTCCTCTCATCGATATCTTTCTGAAAATTATCCATGCAGTCCTCAATAATACGAATACTTAATTAATGTCCGGCCCGACGTCATAATGTGCCAATAAGCATCTACTCAACGACGTCCGGCCAAAGCCGCGTGCACTCTGTCATTTTATTCAATTTGCTCTTGCCTGTTATCGGCTGAAGAAATGAAAACTATATGCTAACGATAGCCGTCTTTTCTTATCTTTTAGACAATCATTATTATTGAGGGAAAAGTGCCCGAGAAGGCGATTCCGTGAGCGTTGAATGACGTCATTATCAATCACACCCTTGAAATAACCTCAGGACACCCGCCTGGCGTTTCTTAAAAATTTATTAGTCTGTTAAATCCGTCGTAAATCAATCGGGTAGCGCGCTATGGTCCCACCGGCCAAGGCCTGCGGCCGTGTTGACAACCTGACTGCATGAGTAACCGTAGAGGATAGTCGATTCAAAACAGGGACATCCGCCAGAAAAAAATCAAAAGGCTGTTAGAATTGTTGAAGGAAGATGGTGCTGCCCCTCCGGCTATATAGGGACAAAATAATATAACTCGGAATAATTTGCTAATAAGGATCCGGTTACCTCTTTTTACCTTTTTCAGTCTGGAGGTTTCTAATGTATTCATTCGTTGCACGGCAACCCATTTTAAACCAGCGCTTACAACCCGTAGCTTATGAGCTTTTGTTTCGCCAAGGTATTACTAATAAATTTCCTGACGTCAGCCCGGAATATGCCACCGCCCAGCTAATATCAGAACAATTTCTCACCACCCCATTAAATAAACTGACCGGTGACCACCCCAGCTATATTAATTTTCCCTATCAGCTTCTTATCGACGGTCAGGCGGAAATCTTACCGGCTGATAAAGTCGTGATTGAAATTCTCGAAAACTCCACGCCGGATGAGGAACTGTTTGCAGCCATTAAGAGGCTGAAAAGAAAAGGGTTCACGCTGGCGCTGGATGATTTCAGCATGGACCCCGGCTGGGACCGCTTTCTACCCTATGTGGATATCATCAAGTTCGACCTACAGCAGTCGAGTTTCGAAGAGATTGGTCGCTACATCAGCACGCTGCGGCACAAACACCTCAGCTATCTGGCTGAGAAAGTCGAGACCAACGAGCAGTTCCTGCGCGTCAAGGCGATGGGATTTACGCTGTTTCAGGGCTATTTCTTCAGCCATCCGCAGATGTTCAAGGCCAAACGGCTTTCCAACGATCACAAAAACGCCATTCAGCTGCTTAAGGAAGCTAACGAACGGGAGTTGAACTACGACCGCATTGAACGCCTGATTAACAGCGATTTATCTCTGGCCTACAAGCTGATGCGGTATTTCAACAATTTCCGCTACAGAGCCAACCTTGCCGCCATCACAACATCCATGTCGTTTCGCAGCATCGCCATATTTCTGGGGCAACGGGAATTACGGCGATTTATTTCGCTGATCAGCATCACGATGGGGAGCAAGGATAAATCCTGCGAACTTTATCGTATGAGTCTGATCCGGGGGAAGTTCTGTGAATTATTATCCATTCGCCTGCACGGTCGAGAAGATCCCTTTGAGGCCTTTTTATGCGGTCTCTTTTCCATGCTGGACGCCATTCTGGACTCACCGATGGAGCTTTTGCTGGAGCAAATCCCGGTGTCGTCGCATATCAAATGCGCTCTGATGGACAACACTGGGGAGTTGGCGAGTTATTTAAGCATAATTGCTTATTATGAGAAGCAAAATTGGGAGCAGGTTAATACCTACCTGGAAATGATGGACGTCAATGAACAGCAAATGCTGAAACTGATCACCGAGGCGACCCTCTGGGCTGACGAACTGCTGGATTTATAATTATTCTTCTCGTTATTGCCTATCCTGCCGGTAGCCCCTCGTTCAACACGCTCATATTCCCTTCGCCCTCGGGTTTTCAGCGAGCGAGACACCGCACGCCGCTCTTACGGATGACGATCAAAAACGCCAGACGCCGCCGCCTGCGGTAAAGCGTTATCGGCCCAGCCGACACGCTTTTACCGTTAGCGCATGCGCTGAATTACCTGCAACAGTTCGGCAATGGCATCCTCTCCGCCGTCGGTCAGCACCGCCTTGCGGACGCAGCCGTTGGCATGATCGGCCAGCATCTGGTTGGCGACGGCGCTCAACGCGGAACGTACAGCGGTAATCTGATTGAGAATATCCACGCAATACCGGTCCTGCTCCACCATCTGCGTAATGCCGTTGACCTGCCCGTTGATCCGCTTCAGGCGGTTCAACAATGCTTTTTTGCGTGGCTGCACCACCTGCTTCGCGTCAGCCTCGCCCGCGCTGGCGTCAAGGCACGCGTCGCACTTAGCCGGCAACATCGAAGCCGATCTCTTCAACGGCGCGGCGGAACGCGTCAGGGGTCGCCGTTTCTGTTTCAGCGTACTCCACGTCAACCAGACCACTCTCCAGCGTCACGTTAACCTGACTCACACCTTCCAGCGCCTGCAAAGCATGGGTCACCTTGCTGACGCATCCGCCGCAAACCATACCTGAAACTGTTAATGATGTATGAGACATCGTCACACTCCTCTGTTCTGAACGTTTGTTTAATCCTACGAGAACCCCTTACCCTTTGCGGCGCGGATTCCAGCGGCGCAACCACAGTGAATTGCTCAAGACGGAGACGGAACTCAGCGCCATCGCGCTGCCGGCGATCACCGGATTCAGCAGGCCGAATGCGGCCAGCGGGATCCCCAGCACGTTATAGAAAAAGGCGAAGAACAAGTTCTGCCTGACCTTGTTGAGCGTTGCACGCGACAGGCTGATGGCGTCGGGCAACCCGCCGAGACGGTTTTGCATTAGCACCACGTCCGCCGTATCCAGCGCGATATTCGAACCGGCGCCGACGGCAAATCCCACGTTGGCGATCGCCAGCGCGGGCGCATCGTTGATGCCGTCGCCGACCATGCCGACGCAGTATCCTTCCGCCTGCAGACGAGCGATCTGCTCCGCTTTCTGTTCCGGCAGCACTTCGGCGATAAACTGACGGATCCCGGCTCGCTCGGCCACCCGCTTCGCGGCACGGGCGTTATCGCCCGTCAGCATGACGACGCGGATCCCCTGCCGGTGCAGCGTCTCCACGGTCTTCACGGCATCCTCGCGCAGCCGATCGTCGAAACAGATATAGCCGAGCAACTGCCCGTCGCGGGCCAGCCCCACCACCGTCAGCCCCTCTTGCTCCTGCATAGCGGGGATCGCAGCATCAAAAACCACGCCGCATGACGCGAGGAAGGTGGGTGAGCCGAGAATCAACGCGCTATCGCCCCTTTGCGCGCTGATGCCGCGCCCCACGATAGCGCTAAATCCGTGGACTTCCGCGGCGGTCATCCCGGCCAGCTGCGCATACTTCACCAGCGCCTGCCCCAGCGGATGTTCGGAATTCTGCTCCATCCCCATCGCCAGACTCAGCAGTTCGTCCTTCGAGACGCCATCCACGGGCAGGACGTTGACCACGGAAGGTTGTCCTTCGGTCAGCGTCCCGGTTTTGTCCATCACCAAGACTTGCAGTTGCTGGGCGTTTTCCAGCGCGACCGCGTTGCGAAACAGGATCCCGGCGCGCGCGCCCTGACCGGTCCCGACCATAATCGCGGTCGGCGTCGCCAGACCCAGCGCGCATGGACAGGCTATCACCAGCACGGCGACGGCGTTGACCAGACTCGCCTCCCACCGCCCCGTCACCAACCAGTTGATCACGAACGCCAGCACGGCAATCGCGATGACGACGGGAACGAAGATCGCGGAAACCCGGTCGGCGAGCCGCTGCACGCCGGCTTTGGAGGCCTGCGCCTCTTCCACCAGCCGCACAATACGCGACAGCGCGGTATCGCCGCCGACGCCGGTCGCCCGTACCCGCAGTGCGCCGCTATGATTCTGCGTCGCCGCGTAGACCTGCGCTTCCGCCTGCTTCACCACGGGCTGACTCTCTCCCGTCAGCATCGCCTCATTGACCTCGGACAGCCCGTCGATCACTACGCCGTCAACGGGCACACTCTCCCCGGGTCTGACCAGAAAGACGTCGCCACTGCGTAGCGATGCCACATCACGGTCCTGCCATTCACCGTCAACCTCGACGTGCGCGATCTGCGGCTGAAGGCGTAACAGCCCCTCAATAGCGTCCCCGGTTTTGGTCTTGGCTTTGCCTTCCAGCAGCTTGCCCAGCAGGACCAGCGTGATGATGGCGGCGCTGGCCTCGAAGTAGAGATCGCCGTGTTCCGACGTCAGCAGCGTGACCAGACTTAATGCGTAAGCGACGCTGGTGCCCAGCGTCACCAGCACATCCATGTTGGCCGTTCCGCTGCGCAGCGCGCTCCAGGCCCGGCGATAAAAGTGGCGGCCGCACCAGAACTGCACCGGCGTCGCCAGCAGCCACTGGAACCACCCTGGCAGCCAGTGTGCCTGCCCGAAAAACATCGCGCCCATTTCAAACA
This sequence comes from Lonsdalea populi, assembly GCF_015999465.1. Lineage (NCBI taxonomy): Bacteria > Pseudomonadati > Pseudomonadota > Gammaproteobacteria > Enterobacterales > Pectobacteriaceae > Lonsdalea > Lonsdalea populi. The sequence goes on along the minus strand of NZ_CP065534.1, from coordinate 1,358,277 downwards.
GCAGCGGAAACGACAGTACGGCGGCCACTACCCACGCATTGCGATCTTTTTTCCAGGCCTGATCGCGCCGCTGACGCTCGGCCTTCCGATCGCCCGCCGTCACCTGACGCGCCGTAAACCCGGCGCACTCGATGCGCGCTATCAGAGATTCCGGCGTGGCGCTACCGGGGGTAACGCTGACCTGCGCCCGACCGGCAGCGAAATTGACCGTCGCCGTTACCCCTTCCACGTTATTGAGCACCTTTTCGATACGTGCCGCGCAGGCAACGCAGCTCATGCCGTCGACGGCCAACGATACCCGCCGATCCGCGACGTCGAACCCGGCTTTGCGGATCGCGGCGATCACGTCGTTGGACGTACTGCGCGCATCATCGAGACGAACCACCGCTTTCTCGCTGGCGAAGTTCACGTTGGCGGAGACGCCGTCCATACGGTTAAGGACGCGTTCAATACGGCTGGCGCACGCGGCGCAGGACATGCCAGTGACGGCGAGGTGAAGAGGCTGGGATGAGCTCATGGTGGATCTGTCCTACTCTGTTTGCAGACAAGGGCTTTATTGCGCCGGCAGCAGGCAAGCCTGGAAAATCACCGTGGGACTGTGGGGCCGCTGTTGACGCGCAACCGTTGAAAACCTGCCTAACAACATACGCGCTGCGGCAGGTTTATGATACCCCATTAGGGTATTTTCTTGAGCGCCTTCTTCGCCTGACACAATTGACGCAATGAAAGACGGTTCCAGCACCGGGTTTCCCCGTTTGGGAACACCGATTGCTCTTCTCGAGCATCGCAAATTCTCCCGCTATCGCGCGAGGATGATGAAGGTTTCAAAGGGATGAGCCCGCGTTTTTTACTTTGCGAAGCAGGCGAATTAGCCCTCAGAGAAAGATAGGGCAGATCACGGCGGCAAGGCCGAAGGCATAGAAAGGCTGACGGAGCGCGGCGGATGGGGCAGCAGCAGTAACTCACGGATAGCCGTAAGCAGTTCGTAATGATGTCGCTTTATCCCTGGCATCCTTTGTGCGATGACGATGATGACGGAGAGGACGATGTGGGGACCAGACGATATAGGGCCCCGGGATCCTATGCAAAGAGGTATCGACAACGCCAGAATTCGCCGGTGTCAGACCGGTAATTGTAGGGAACGGGAAGAATGCAAAGAGGGAGAACGGACGGTTTTCGTCAGGTATTCAGCCCCTGCTGCGCGTCCCGTCGCGGTACGCGCAGCCTTTATAGCGAAACCTCAACGACTCGGAATAAAGCGTTCCAGTTGTCTTTGCAGCCGCTGATTCTCCTGATTGAGGCGCTCCATTTTATCCAGCAGCGTCAACGTCATGGCAATGCCCGGCCAGTCAATATCCAGCTCGTAGCGCAAACGTCGCGCTCGCCGTAGCCGGCTTAGCGCATAGGCATCGAAGCGCCACGGCATACTGCTTTCTCCCCGAGGTGTGATGACCCCCAGCGCGACAACTTCGCCGAGTTCATCTCTGGAGAGCCCGACGATCTGGCATACCTCAATCACGGTAAAGGTGACGTCGATATCATCCATAGCATTACTCCCATACTGTCCGAGGATTAAAGGCTGCCTTTTCAGCCAGCGATGTCCAGATCGCAGCCGTGGATTCATCCGGTTTTGGCGGCATCACCACTTTCAGCACGGCATAGAGATCGCCCGCGCCTTTTTTGCTGACCAGTCCTTTTCCCTTGATACGCAAACGCTGACCGGTCTGACTCCCTGCCGGGACGGTCAGGGTAATGCGCCCCGTCAGCGTCGGCATTTCGATGTTGGCGCCCAACGCCGCTTCCCAGGGCGCCAGCGGCACGACGATTTGCAAATTCTGACCGTCGATATCAAACAAGGGATGCGGCGCCAGCCGAATGATCAGGTAGAGATCGCCGTTCGCGCCGCCGTTAATCCCTGCAACGCCCTGATTTTTGAGTCGAATACGCTCGCCATCGCCTACACCCGCCGGAATTTTCACGTTCAGTTTTTTCGTGACCTCGTCCATCACGCGACCAAACGGGTCGTGAACCGGCAGTTGATAGGAGATGGTGCGGTTTTGCTCTTTCAGCGTCTCTTCAAGGAACAGCGGTAGCTCCATCTCGACATCCTGCCCGCGTTGCCCATGAGACGAACGGCCGGCAGAACGCGGCTGTGCCTGGTGACCAAAAACAGATTCGAAAAAGTCGGAGAAGTCGCTGCTGTGGTGCCATTCCTGGCCGCCTGCGCCAGCGGATCGAGATTGAGAAAAGGGCGAGTCGTTGAAGTGGGGGTCGTTACGGTGCAGTCTGATTTGATCGTATTCCGCGCGGCGTTCACTGTCTTTAAGGACTTCGTAGGCTTCCGCCACGCCCTTGAACTTTTCCGCCGCATCCGGCTCGGTGCTGACGTCGGGATGGTACTTTCGCGCCAGCTTCCGGTACGCCGCTTTTATGGCCTTGATATCGTCTGAGGGTTCAACCCCCAGCAAGGCATAATAATCTTTGAATTCCATCGGCCCACATCCTCATTTTTCCATGCATAAATAGAGGATAGTCCTAACGGCGGCCGAATAAACGGTTTTCATTGCGTTTGTTAAATCAGCCGCCGGGGAGGCAATCAGGCGGAGGGGCGATCTTTTTTCGAGGGCATCATGCGCAGCATGGTGTTGTCACGCATGAAATAGTAGTGGAACAACGCTGCCGCCGCATGCAGCCCGATTAGCCAATAGCCGAGAGGAGCCAGCGTTTCGTGCAGTTGAATCAACGACACCGCCAAATCCGGATTTGGCGTGGCCGCGACCGGCATACCAATGCCGAACAGCGCCCAGTCCTGCCCTCGCAAATAGCGTGAACTGACGGCCAGCACCGGCAGCGCCACGAACAGCGCGTAGATCAGAATGTGCGTTAGGTTCGCCAGAAAGTGCTGCCACTTCGGCACTGGCGGGACAATCGGCGGAGAGGCGTATTTGACGCGAAAATAAATGCGCGCCGCCATCAGCACCAACACGGTGACGCCACAGCTGAAATGCGTCGCCATCACCAGTTGGCGCGTTAACGTTCCTCTCGGCGCCAGTCCTCGCAGCTCGACGGTCGCATAGGTAATGATAAGAAGAAGAAAGACGGCCCAGTGCAATGCAATTTGCACATTCGAAAAACGCCCTTGGTTCTGCATGACGACATCCTTTTGACGGTGATTACCCACACCATAACCGATGTTTTTCCCAATCGATCGAAACTTTTACATTTATTTTAACTCGTCGAGCGCTTCTCGCCAGTCTCGCCGCCGATACGAGAAAACCGGCGTCCCCCTTCAGGAACTTCGCTATTTCGAACCGATTAAGTCGTGATAAAGAGCCAGACGTGGTACTTCCCGCCTGGGCCGCTTTCTCTTTCGAAAATGACCTCACCTGGGATTGTGGCCAACAAAGGCTCATGATTTTGCATCATGCGGGGAAGGTAACCGGACAGAAATCAGTTTTATGGTTGAAAATATCCAGGTGGTCGATGAGCTTTACCAGCGATGGATAACCCTTGGCGTTCAGATTGGACAGGAACCCAAACAGACGGTATTCGGTAAAACAGTTGTGGAACGTGACATTGCCTCAGAGCCTGTATTCCAGATTGATGAGATGAAGCGGCTCAGATCTCCCCTTTTACTGCGACAAGCGGGCTTTACACCACTTGCGACGTCAGCGCCCGCACGCAGAGATTTGGCGTCAGCAGCAAGCCGCTGACGCTTAAGGGGGCACATCAGCCGTGTCTGCACTACTTTACTGCTTACGACATTTAACACGGCAGTTGACAGAATCTGCGTTTTCCTCAGTACAAGGTCACACCCGCACCAGCGGTTTGCCGGAAAATGAGCGGCGGCGCAGTTCGTCCAGCAACAGCGGCAGCTCGGAGAAATCGCAGACCACTCGGGCTTCAGCCTGCAATCGCTCTTCCGCCAGGTCAATCAACAGCAGCTCGCCCGCAGCCGTTAACCGCGCCCACGCGGCTTCGTCCCCGAACTGATGCAGCGCGCCCAGCGCCACTTCGTGCAAGGAGATCGCCCGTCCGAACGGCGCACAAGGCCAATGCGCGATCCGGTCCTGAATACACACCAGGTGACCGTTCGCCTGTAGCGCCAGGGACAACCGCTCGGCATGGTCGGCGCTCACGCTGTCGATGACGGCAAAGAAGCCTGCATTCTCTTCCAGCCAGTGCGGATCGCCGGCCAGCTCGCTCGCGACGCAATCCTTCGCGCCCAGCGTCCGCAGCCGTTCCCAGTGGCGGTGATGGCTCATGGCGGTCACGTTGAATCCAAAGGCTCCAGCCAACTGCACCAGATAGTGCCCGACGGCCCCGCCCGCGCCGCTAATTAATACCGGCTGACCCGCCTGCGGCGGCAGTTTATCCAGCGCCAGCCACGCGGTGAGCGCCGGGCAAGGAACGCTGGCGGCAATAGCGAAATCTAATTGAGGAGGCAGGCGCAGCAGTGCACGCATATCGACGGGCGCGTACTCGGCAAAGCTGCCGGGAGACCGCATATTCTGGTGATAGGCGACGCGCTGCCCCAGCCAGCGGTCGGAGACATCCTCGCCCACCGCCGCCACAACCCCCGCGCCGTCGACGCCCGGCACTTTACCGGGCCGCCAACGCAGACTCTCGGCGCCCAGCAGCTTCCAGTCCACTGGATTCAAGCCAATCACGACGTTGCGCACCAGCACCTGATCGGCGGCCGGCGGCGGCAAGGGAATATGTTCAAGTTTCAAGTCGCGGGGTTCTATGCCGCCATGCCAGGTCCACGCCCGGTAAGTTTCAGGAAGCACTTCACGCTGTTTATCCGTCATCTTTCTTTTCCATGATAAAGTTCTTGTCGTAGCCGAAGGGGTCAATGCCTTCTCCAACTCAATAACGATGAAATATCCGTTTCATTTTTTTTCCAGCGCCGTCGATCTCGGCGTTTTTCTCGCGCTGGCGGCCACTTTCAGTGACGCATTACCTCTGTGCAGATAACGGAGTGAAATAGATTCGCTCCCACGCCCGGGCCTGTCCGCGATGATCCGCTGCAATACGCACTGATGGGCTCGGGGTAATGTTAGTTGGCTATGAGACAGCGTAATTCCAAAGATGTTGCGTCAAAAATCTTACTTACTCTGAGCGGCGCCGTTAAAGGAAAGCCGAGACCAAGGCAACGCGCAGCACGTCCAGACGACAACAGTGCAAGGTGGTCATACCTGTTCACGATAAGGTTGTGGCCGCTGGAGAGCTTGTTCCGGCGTTAGCGGTCGCGGAGTCTGGCCGGTTGATTGTCGATAGCGGCTGGGTTAAAAGCGCGAACTGAAGGAAGCACGATAATCATTGCAGGCAGGACGCGGCGCGTGAGAATATTTTCTATTCTATTGATATATAGTTATATATCTTTTTATATTACGGCTGCGCCAACCTGATTTTTATGACTCAGCCCCCCCTTTTACTGAACAGCGTCTGCCGATACGCCCATCCTGCCTGATAAGGCATTTTTTATTCAGTTAAATCTGTCAGATATTACGTCCCGTGCTATCTGGGTTTTCCAGCCAGGCGATTTATTTGATGAAGGAGAGTAGCTAAAGGTGTACTTCCGTAGAGCTGCATCGCATCGGTATTGATGCTGATGGGCTGTATTGCGCTGGGCACCCGCATTTAGTCGCGATACCGGCTGTATTCGGGTCGATGAAAGTGAGGCCCAGCGGCTACTATCGTTGCTATTGATACAACCCCGCACTTCTCCATGAGAAAGCGGTGTGACTTGTATTACAGCGATGCCAGCGTGTCGGCGATCACTTTTTGATAGGGCACGGTCGGGCGTCTTAAAAGACGGCTCAGCGTTTTACTGTCATCAAACAGCGCGCCTTCGGCGGCACCCGCGTCGGAATCAGCCAGCACATCGGCCAGCCCCTCCGGTAGGCCCGCGCCCTTCAGCGCATTCGCAAACGCTGCGACCGGCAGATCGACGTAGCCAATCGTTTTGCCAGACTGATTTGAGATTTCCGCCGCAAACTCCGCCAGCGTATAGCTGTCGTCGCCCGCGAGTTCGTAGACTCTCCCCGCCTGATCGTCCAGCAGCAAAACGGCCGCTGCCGCACTCGCGTAATCCGCCCGCGCCGCCGATGCGATGCGGCCTTCTCGCGCAGCGCCGATATAGGCGTCGTGCGCCAAAGCCGGGGCAATGCTGGCGGCGTAATTTTCGGTATACCAGCCGTTGCGCAGCAAGACAAAAGGCACGCCGGATGCCTTCAGTGCGGCTTCCGTCTGGCGGTGTTCCTCGGCCAGCAGCAACGGAGAGGTATCCGCACGCAGCAGGCTGGTATAGGCGATCAGCCCGACTTCCGCCGCCTTGGCGGCGTCAATCACCGCACGATGCTGCACAGTGCGCTGACCCAGTTCACTGGAGGAGATCAGCAGCAGTTTATCAACCCCCTGAAACGCCGTGGCCAGCGTCGCCGGCTGGCTGTAATCCGCCTGGCGAACGAGCACGCCGCGATCGGCCAGATCCTGCGCTTTCGACGGGGTACGAACCGCAGCGACGATCTGATCCGCCGGAATTCTTTTCAGCAATGCTTCAATGGCAAGACGGCCTAACTGACCTGTTGCACCTGTTACTGCAATCATAATGACCTCCGTTTAAGGTTGCAGGACACGCGGCGACTGCCCGCCATGCCCACACAGTATAGACATTCACTTCATAGACCGACGGGACTATAGAGGATACACTCTCTTTTAGTAAGTACTTACCTTTTGGTAAGCCTGAACTTTTTATCAGGATAAACGTAATGCGTACCCAAAACAGCCGTGAACTCGGTCCCCATCATGATGAAATTCGCTACGGAAAATTGTTGGACGCCAACTGTCCTTCACGGGATGTACTGCAACATATCGCCAGCCGCTGGGGCATTCTGGTGCTGATTGCATTGGACGAGGACACGCTGCGTTTCAGCGAGCTGCGCAGAAAAATCAGCGGCATCAGCGAAAAGATGCTGGCGCAGACGCTGCAGATGTTTGAGCAGGATGGATTTGTGCACCGCAATATGTTGCCCGTGGTTCCGCCGCACACGGAGTACTCACTCACGCCGCTCGGGCGCGAGGTCTACGCGCGCGTCATTCAATTGGCGGATTGGATTGAGCTAAACTTGCCGAAAATTATGCAGGCCGGACAATAGCTGTCCGCAGCGATAACATTTGCCTAAACCGTTTAATTTCCTCCGCCTCAAATCACACTAACTTCTCTATATCGTGATCGAAAGGCAGTATGCCGCTTTTATTCGAGGATGAAAAATACCAACAAGACCACCATGCACAAACTAAGAATTCACACACGATATAGTCAATTAACGTTAATGGTTAATAGTGCTCAATAGTCTTATTGAGTAATGCATAGAATGCTTATTTTAATGGTGAGAATTAATTAACGGCGTGGCCTTTGTCGTTTTATTTACAGCACCGGAAAGACTTGGATAAATAAAAGACAAAAACCGCTTAAATTTAACGTATGGTGTAGATAAATAACGGTAAAACTGCGATACATTGAGCCAAAACAAGGCCTCTGCAACTCCCAAAAAATGTTGTTTGTCATTGAATAATAGACGTAGCGGTCTCTGTTTCGTCATTATCAAACGTTGCCATTTTATTAATAAAGAAATAAAAATACTTATTCATACCGATCACACGGGGGGACACGAAATAACGCAGATGTTTCGCCATGTACTTAGCAAGATCATATAACCTCTTCGTTAATACACCGGCAGTGATGATATGCCTTGCCTCTCTGTCGCCCCGAAAAAATAAAAAATCTTTTTAAATCAGCGCTGCGCTTAATAAACAAAAAACACCTCTACACAACCTACTTGGCCTGTGATTATACTGTATAAAAAACCAGTTAAAGAGGCTTTCATGCGTTCATACCGTTTGCTCCTTCCACGGTGGGATTCCCCTAAAATAAGTCTTCCCTTATTCGGCGATCGTTGCGTGGCCGGCTTTCCTTCTCCGGCGCAGGACTATGTCGAAAAATCGCTGGACTTGAATGAACTGCTGATCAAACACCCCAGCGCAACCTATTTTGTGCGCGCCAGCGGCGAATCGATGGTGGATGTCGGCATCCACGACGGCGATCTGCTGGTCGTCGACCGGTCGATAAACGCCGTTCATGGCGATGTGATTATCGCGGCGGTCGACGGAGAGTTCACGGTGAAAACGCTGGCGCTGAAACCCCGGCTGGCGCTGCTGCCCATGAACCCGGCCTATGCCCCAATCTATCCCGATCCCAATGCACTGGAGATCTTCGGCGTAGTGGCGCACATCATTCACAGCCTGCGGAGGTAATGTATGTTTGCGCTGGCCGACGTCAATGCGTTTTACGCCTCCTGCGAAACCGTGTTTCGCCCTGACCTGAAAGGCAAACCGGTAGTGGTACTGTCCAATAACGACGGCTGTGTGATCGCGCGCAACGCGGAAGCCAAACGGCTGGGGATTCCGATGGCGATGCCCTACTTCCAAATGCGTCAGCGGCTCCGGGAACAACAGGTGACTGTTTTTACCTCCAACTATGCGCTCTATGCCGATCTCAGCGCCAGAGTCATGACCACGCTGGAAGCGCTGGCGCCACGCGTCGAGGTCTACAGCATCGATGAAGCGTGGATGGACATCTCGGGGATTGATGTCACCTTGTCGTTTGAACAGTTCGGCCGGCAGGTCAGAGAGGCCGTCCACGCCGCCACGGGTCTGACCGTCGGCGTAGGAATGGCGAAAACCAAAACGCTCGCCAAGCTGTGCAACCATGCCGCCAAGCGCTATCCCGCGACCGGCGGCGTCGTCGCGCTCACGCATCCGGTCCGGCTACAGAAACTGATGTCGCTCACGCCCGTGGAAGATGTCTGGGGCGTCGGCAGAAGAACGATGCGCCGGCTGCACACGCTGGGTATCACCACCGCACTGGATCTGGCGCGTTCGCCGACGTCGTTTATCCGCAAGCACTTCAGCGTGGTGATGGAGCGCACCGTCCGCGAACTGCGCGGCGAACCCTGTATTGAGTTTGAGGAGGAGACGCCCACGAAAGAGCACATCGTCTGCAGCCGTTCTTTCGGCGTCCGGATCACCCGGCTGGAGGATATGCATCAGGCCGTCTGCCGCTATGCGGAACGCGCTGCGGAAAAGCTGCGCGCAGAGAAGCAGCTCTGCCGGCAGGTCGCTATCTTCATACGTTCGTCTCCCCACGCGCACAACGAGATCTACTACGCCAACAGCGCCAGCGAACAGCTGCTGTCGGCCACGCAAGATACGCGAGATATCATGGCCGCCGCCGTGCGCGGTCTGGAGAGGATCTGGAAGGAAGGGCCGCGTTATATGAAAGCCGGCGTCATGCTCAACGATTTTTCGCCGCTCCACCGTACCCAACTGCATCTCTTCGATGACAATCCGCCCCGACCCAACAGCACGGCGCTGATGAACGTCATCGATACGATCAACCACGCCGGATCGAGCAAAGTCTGGTTCGCCGGTCAGGGCATCTCCCCGACGTGGCAGATGAAAAGAGAGATGCTGTCTCCCGCCTACACGACACGCTGGAACGAACTGCCCATCGCCAAAATCGCTTAGACGGGCGTCACGGATTGCCCTCTTTCGTCGTGGGAACGTGATTACCGGAGGTCGAACGGCGCGCTGCGGGTTAATACCCGATCGATGACGTTGAGCGCGCCTTCTTCTTCATTGCTTTCGGTATGATACCTAGCCACTTCGCGGATTTTAGGCTGAGCATTCGCCATCGCCACGCCGAACCCCGCCTGCTGAAGCATTTCGTAGTCGTTGCCGCTATCGCCAATCGCCACCACCTCGTCATTCTCGATCTGCCACTGTTGCTGCAACAGCGCGATCCCGTGGGCTTTATGTACGCCCGGGATAATCAGATCGACAAAACCGAATCCGCTGGACACCGGTTTGACGATGCCGTCGAGCGCATGTCCGATGTGATCCATCAGCCCAGGGACCTGATCGTCCGGCACGCTGAGCGAGAACTTGAAGATCGTATCCATCAATCCGTCAAAATCGTCGCGCTGTTCGATGCGGTAATAGTGTTTGGCAATCAATTGGAGGAAGTCATCCGTGGAAGACGCATAAACATAGGCGCTTTCTTTGCCGCAAACCACGAACTGGATGTAGGGGATGGCGGACAGCACGTCAATCACTTTGCACACGTCCGCGGGCGCGAGTTCTCCGCAGAAAATAGGTTGCCCGCCGGTGACCACGTATGCGCCGTTTTCCGCCACAAAGGCAATTTCGTCGCGAATTTCAGGGAAGAAAGAGAGGAGCTGATAGTACTGATTACCGCTGGCGACGACGAACTGAATATCGTCTTGTTTCATCTGCGCGTACTGCTTGAAAAATCGGTTTTTGTTGAACTGCTTATCATTGTTGAGAAACGTACCGTCCATATCGACTGCAATCATCTTTATCATACATCACGTCCCCGGATAGAAAGGTATCAGTGCGGGTTCAGTGTATACAAAACCCCTCGACAAGCAATCGGCCGGACGAAGCTTAGAGCGGGAGGCGACGATCGTGGAGGGCATCCCGCGCACCCGGTTCACAGACAAATTCGTCGCGATCCTGATGCCGCTCTGCGCCAGCGGCACCGGTATTTTCGGGGCTATGCGCGAAGGCACGACCGGCAACCCGCCGCTCCGCTACCTCAAGACGACGATGGATCTGTTTACTTCGGCGATCTTCGCTACGCTATTGGGGTATGCTGTCATCACTATCGCAATAGGCTGCCGGGACTGTTTCTGGTCATGCCGCTCCCCTCCGGTGTCTGCCTATATCGCCTGACGAGTGGCCTGCGGACCTGGTTTCGATGACCGGGTCCACAAATGAAGAGACGAAAAATGCAACCATTACCGGCTTCCGTCGCCACGTTTATTGAAAACCATCATGTGCTGTCGCTGACGACGCTGGACGAGGACGGCCTGTGGAGCGCCAGCTGTTTCTATGCGTTCGATGCCGCCACGGCCAGTCTGATCGTCCTGTCCAGCAGCAGCACGCGCCACGGCGGCGCAATGGCGGCCGGTAGCCGAATCAGCGGCACCATCAGCGGCCAGCCCGAGAAAATTCGCGATATCTGCGGCATTCAATATCTGGCCTCGGTCAGTCAACTCGGCGGAAGCGAACGCCGCGACGCGCTCGGTTTCTACGTCGCCCGCCACCCCATTGCCCGCCTGAAACCCCTGACGGAAGTTTGGCGTCTGGCGCTGCAAGCGGTAAAGTTTACCGACAATGCCACCCTGTTCGGCGCGAAGGAACATTGGTCACGGGAATGACCGCGCCGCCCGACCGCCTACAGGGTGAATACCTGAAGTCTCGAGGAAGCTTATGACTACCCCACCGGAACACGTCGTGTTGCTGGACGCCGACAGAAATCCCATCGGTACGATGGATAAAAGCGCGGTGCATACCGACAACACGCCCTTTCATCTGGGATTTTCCAGCTATTTATTCACCCCCAACGGCAAATTTCTGACCACTCGCCGCGCCTTGAGCAAGAAAGCCTGGCCCGGCGTCTGGACCAACTCGGTATGCGGTCATCCTCAGTTGAATGAAAAGAAAGAAGATGCGGTCAGTCGCCGCTGCCGCTACGAGCTGGGCGCAGACGTGGCGCGGATCACGCTGGTGGACGACGAATTCAGCTATTGCGTCACCAGCGCCTCCGGCATTGTAGAGAACGAGTACTGCCCGGTTTTTATGGCGGTTCTCGCCGGCGAACTCTCGCCGAACGCCGATGAGGTGCTCGACTATCGCTGGGTCGATTTGTCCGACCTGATCGATGCCGCCGCCAAAACCCCGTGGGCGTTCAGCCCGTGGATGGTGCAGCAGCTCGCCAATCCGGTGATGAGAGATCGCCTGTTGGCGTTCGCCGCTTCGCTGACGGCGCCGGAATAATCACCGTGGGCAAGACATGAGGAGCGAGAGATCCGTCGACACTTTCGCCCTGTTCATCACCCTGGCGGCAACGCGTTCTGCGAGTGATTAATCGGCGCTAGCCGGGGCAAAGAAATGATTGGAAATACAAACAAACATGCCGCTTTCACTTCATTACGCCCTGATGTCACGGCGTGTATTGACGCTTATTTTCCCAAGATATATCTTGGCCACACTCTCAAAACAGAGTCATTTTCGCACGAAATAAGCATGGGAAAATTCGACGTTTCACGCTGATGGCGTCAGCGATAAGCGTCCTCAGCGGTCATGTCAGTGCGCGGAGGTATTCAATCGGCAGGAACTGATTCTGCTTATTTCATATCTGATCCGTATAACCCTGCGCATAGCTAAAAAATTACACCACAGAGACCTGAGCCTGGATGAAGTTAAACCAATAAGGAATGCCATTGAAACCGCAGCACGGGTGATTGATGCATTTTGGCGCCGTGCGCTTTTAACTGAGTGACTGACACAGGCCTACAGGTATGACATTAGACGCATTCAACTACGTTAATACGATCAATAATCCCAAAACCGCTGCCATCATTAACAGACTGAACCACAACCGGGCTTTCCCTTCCGCCGACACATCGCCAGAAACGATGGACAACAAACCGGAAGACATCGCCGACTACGGTTTCTCCATTCACCCCCCGCAGGGGGCGCTGCTCCCTCTACTCTGCCGCTCACTGAGTGCAGCGCGAGTTGTCGGCCTCGCCCTGATCGACGGTTGGTCTCAACGCGCGCCGTTTCGCCAGCGTATGACGTCATCAAGGTCGTCGCGCCGCAGCGGCGGGTCGGCTACATGGCCCTTAATGACAATGCTGAGCCGGATTGTCTCGGCTATACCCGAGATCCAAAAAGCGGTTTTATCTCCGTTAATCAGCCCTCTGAGGGAAGCACAGAGCTGGCGCTGAAAGTACGTTAACGCGATCGCCGCCCGAATCACGTCGACACCCCGAAATCTGAACCTCTTTTATCACTTTCGCCATCACCGAATCTCGCCGAAATACAGGGAAACGCTATGCAATTACGCATGTTATGCCTTTTGACATTACTAGGTTTGAGCGGTTGCGACGACAGTCAAACGCAAACCGAAAGCGCCACGCCGACCGAAGTGGGCGTCGTGACGTTAAAACCCACCACATTTACGCTGGAAAGCGAATTAACCGGCCGCACCGCCGCCACGCTGACGTCTGACGTCATCCCTCAGGTCGGCGGCCTTATTCAAAATCGTCTGTTTACCGAAGGCGATGAGGTAAAAGCCGGTCAGCCGCTGTATCAGATAGACCCATCCAGCTATAAGGCGACCTACGACCAGGCCGCCGCCGCGTTGCAGAGCGCCAAAGCCCTGGTCTTGTCCGACTGTCTTAAGGCCAAACGCTACGCCGGACTGGTCAAAGAACAGGGCGTGTCGCAGCAGGATGCGGACGATGCCCGCTCCACCTGTGAGCAAGACAAGGCCAGCGTACTGGAAAAAAATGCCGCGCTGGAAAGCGCCCGTATCAACCTGCAGTGGACGACCGTCACTGCGCCCATCGACGGCCGCATCGGTATTTCCAGCGTCACGCCGGGGGCGCTGGTCACCGCGCAGCAGACCACCGCGCTCACCACCATTCGTGCGCTGGACACCATGTATCTCGATCTGACCCGTTCCAGCGCCGATCTTCTGCGCCTGCGCAAACAGGCGCTGGCGACCAACAGCGATACGCTCAGCGTCACCCTGACACTGGAAGACGGTACGGTCTATCCGCATAAAGGGCGACTGGCGCTGACGGAAGTCGCCGTCGACGAATCCACCGGGTCCGTCACGCTGCGTTCCGTGTTCCCTAACCCCGACCATGTGCTGCTTCCCGGCATGTTCGTCCGTGCGAAAGTGGATGAAGGCGTGATGCAGGATGCGATACTGGCGCCGCAGCAGGGCATTACCCGCGACGTGAAAGGCAACGCGACGGCACTGGTCGTCGCGGCCGACAATAAGATAGAACGCCGCGCCGTCGTCACGGGGCAGGCCACCGGCAGCAGTTGGTTGATTACCAGCGGCCTGAAGAGCGGCGATCGCCTGCTGGTCGAAGGCAGCGACAAAGTCGCGCCAGGCAGTACGGTCAACCCCGTCGAAGTTCAACTAACGGGAGGCGCTAACTGATGTTCTCCCGCTTCTTTGTGCGACGCCCGGTTTTCGCCTGGGTGATCGCGATACTCATCATGATGGCGGGGCTGATGTCGATCCGGACGTTACCGGTCGCGCAATATCCCGACGTCGCTCCTCCTTCCGTGCGCATCAATGCGACCTACACCGGGGCCTCTGCTGAGACGCTGGAAAACAGCGTCACCCAGATCATCGAACAACAGCTGACCGGGCTGGATAACCTGCTCTACTTCACGTCCACCAGCAGTTCGGACGGCGAAGTCGACATTGAGGTGACCTTTGCTCAGGGCACCAACGCCGATACCGCGCAGGTGCAGGTACAGAATAAGGTGCAGCAGGCGGAGTCTCGGCTACCGTCTGAGGTGCAGTCCGCCGGGATCACCATCACCAAGTCCCAGTCCAACTTCCTGCTGATCATGGCGCTGTATGATAAGACCGACCAAGCCACCAGTTCGGATATCGCCGACTGGCTGGTCAGTAACATGCAAGATCCGCTGGCGCGCGTTAACGGCGTCGGCAGCCTGCGGGTGTTCGGTTCCGAATACGCCATTCGCATCTGGATGGATCCTAATAAACTGGCGTCCTATAACCTGATGCCGTCGGACATCGAATCAGCGATCGAAGCGCAGAATATCCAGCTGTCCGCCGGGAAAATCGGTGCGCAACCCGCCTTAGCCGACCAGCAGTTGACAGCGACGGTACGCGCGCAGTCGCGCCTGCAAACGCCGGAGCAATTTCGCAATATCATCGTAAAAAGCGAGTCTAACGGCGCCGTCGTGCGTATCAGCGACGTCGCCCGCGTCGAAATAGGCAGCGAAGACTACACGTCGTCCTCCCGGCTCAACGGCCATCCCTCCGCCGGTATCGCGGTCATGCTGGCACCGGGCGCCAACGCGCTGGATACGGCGGAGTTAGTGAAGGCCAAGATCAACGAATATAGCCACAGCATGCCGGAAGGCTACGAGATCGCGTATCCGAAAGACAGTACCGACTTCATCAAGATTTCCGTCGAGGATGTCGTCAAGACGCTGATTGAAGCTATCGTGCTGGTCATCATCGTTATGTACCTGTTCCTGCAGAACCTGCGGGCTACGCTGATCCCGGCACTGGCGGTGCCGGTGGTGCTGCTGGGGACGTTTGGCGTTCTGGCGCTGTTCGGCTACTCGATCAATACCCTAACGTTATTCGCCATGGTGCTGGCCATCGGGCTATTGGTGGATGACGCCATCGTCGTGGTGGAAAACGTCGAGCGCATCATGCGCGATGAGGGACTCCCCGCCCGCGCGGCCACCGAAAAATCGATGGGCGAGATATCCGGCGCGCTGGTGGCCATCGCGCTCGTGCTCTCCGCCGTGTTCCTGCCGATGTCCTTCTTCGGCGGCTCGACCGGCGTTATCTACCGCCAGTTCTCCATCACCATCATCTCCGCCATGGCGCTGTCCGTCGTCGTCGCATTGACGCTGACGCCCGCCCTGTGCGGCTTGCTGCTGAAACACAACACCCCCCATACAAAAGGCTTCTTCGGCGGCTTTAACCGGTTCTATGCCCGCACGCAAAAAGGTTACAGCCATCGCGTGGTCTCCGTGCTTCGCCGTCCGCTGGTCATGTTGATCGCATTCGCCGCCATCGTCGCGCTGATGATCCTGTTCCTCTGGCGCTTGCCCACCAGCTTCCTACCCAACGAAGATCAAGGCGAGATCATGGTGCAGTACACCCTGCCGGCAGGCGCGACGGTTAACCGGACCAACGACGTTAACAAACGCATCGCGGACTGGTTCCTCAAAGAGGAAAAAGACAACGTGAGCGTTGTCTATACCATCACCGGCTTTAACTTCAGCGGTAGCGGTCAGAACGCCGGAATGGCCTTCGTCGCGCTGAAAAACTGGGATGAACGCCCCGGTTCGGAAAATACCGCGCAGGCGGTCGCCAACCGGGCGATGAGAGCGCTGTCCACCGAGCGCGACGCCCGCATCTTCGCCACTACGCCGCCGTCGGTGCAGGGGATGGGGCAGACCAACGGCTTTACTTTTGAACTGTTGGCCGACGGCAGCACCGAACGCGCAAAACTGATGGAGCTACGCAGCCAACTGCTGAAGCAGGCGGGCGCCAGTTCCGAACTACAGTCGGTCCGCGCCAATGACCTGCCGCAGATGCCTCAGTTGCAGGTTGATATCGACAATAGCAAGGCCGTCGCGCTGGGGCTCACGCTGAGCGACGTCACCGATACGCTGAGCAGCGCCTGGGGCGGGACTTACGTCAACGACTTTATCGACCGCGGTCGCGTCAAAAAAGTCTACATCCAGGCAGACAGCTCGTTCCGCTCCAAACCGTCGGATTTAGATAAGTGGCATGTCCGCGGCAGCGACGACAGCATGGCGCCGTTCTCCGCTTTTGCCTCGACGAGTTGGACCTATGGCCCGGAAACCCTAACGCGTTATAACGGTTCCGCCTCTTTCGAAATCACCGGGGAGAACGCGGACGGCGTCAGTTCCGGCGATGCAATGAACAAGATCGAAGCCATTGCCTCACAGCTACCGTCGGGGTCGACCTGGGCCTGGAGCGGACTCTCTCTGCAAGAGAAACTGGCGAGCGGTCAGGCGCTGGGTCTATACGCCATTTCCATCATGGTGGTCTTCCTGTGTCTGGCAGCGCTGTATGAAAGCTGGGCGGTGCCGTTTTCCGTCATTATGATCATTCCGCTCGGGATCTGCGGCGCCGCGCTGGCCGCCCTGCTGCGCGGCTTGAGCAACGACGTTTACTTCCAGGTAGCGCTGTTGACCACCATCGGGCTGTCGTCGAAGAACGCCATCTTGATTGTGGAGTTTGCGGAGCTGGCGGTGCGGCAAGGCAGTTCCCTGAGCGCCGCAGTACTGTCGGCGGCTAAAACGCGTCTGCGGCCGATCATCATGACTTCAATGGCATTCATCGCCGGGGTCATTCCGCTGGCGATAGCCACCGGAGCCGGGGCCAACAGCCGTATCGCCATCGGTACCGGGATTATTGGCGGGACGCTGATGGCCACGCTGCTGGCGATTTTCTTCGTGCCGTTGTTCTTCGTGCTGGTGAAACATTATTTCACCCGTCGCCATGACGTTCAGGAGTGATTCATGTTTTATCGAATGAGCTTTTTTTCGCTGTCGCTGCTGCTCGCCGGCTGTCTCTCTCTGGATCCGGACTACCAGCGGCCCGCCGCGCCGGTCCCCACCACCTGGCCGGGCGCAACGACGCAGAGCGGTCAGGCCGCCGCCAGCGATGCGGTGCTGACCAACTGGCAGCACGTGATGAACGACGCTCGTCTCAAAATCGTCGTGGAACGGGCACTGGCCAGCAACCGAGATTTACAAAAAGCCATCGCGGATATTGAAGCCGCCAGAGCGCTCTACGGCGAGGAACGCGCTAGTTTGTTTCCGACGCTGAATGCCGAGCTGAGCCACACCCGCAGCCGGACCATCGACTCCGGCGTCAGCGGGAGCAGCGAAGCGCAGGGCGCGGTCAGCAGCTTTGAACTCGACCTGTTCGGCCGCAATCGCAGCCTCTCGCGGGCGGCGCGGGAAACCTGGCTGGCCAGCGAGGCCACCGCGCAGAACACCCGACTGACGCTGATCGGCGAAACCACCACGGCGTGGATCACGCTGGCGGCGGACAAAAACAACTTACAGCTCGCCAAAGACACAATGGAGAGCGCGGCGAACTCCCTGCATATCACTGAGCGCCGTATGGCAGCCGGCGTTGCGGCGGCGACCGACGTCAGCGATGCAATGACCGTCTATCAGTCCGCACGCGCCAGCGTCGCCAGCTACCAGACGCTGGTCGCACAGGACATCAACGCCCTGAACCTGCTGGTGGGAGAATCCGTGCCGGAAAATCTGCATCCCGCGCCGCTTGACCAGCTCAACGACGGCACGATCGCACTGGTGCCCGCCGGCGTCTCCTCCCGCGTGCTCTTGCGCCGACCGGACGTGCAGGAAGCGGAATACAGTCTGAAAAGCGCCAACGCGGATATCGGCGCCGCGCGCGCCAACTTCTTCCCCCCGGTCTCTTTGACCACCAGCGCAGGCGTGGGCAGCAACTCACTGTCCAACCTGTTCAGCCACGGCGCCAATATCTGGTCGTTCGCGCCTAACGTGACGCTGCCGTTGTTTACCGGGGGCAGCAATCTGTCTCAACTGCGGTATGCTGAGGCGGAGAAAAAAGGGTTAATCGCCTCGTATGAGAAAGCGATCCAAAGCGCCTTTAAAGAGGTGGCCGATGCGTTGGCACGTCGTCAGACTCTGGCGGAGCAGCTGGACGCTCAGCAGCAGTACGTGGCGGCGGCTCAGCGCAGCTTCACGCTCGCGCGGCAAAGCTATCAGTCCGGCGTGGGCGACTATCTGAACGTCCTGACGGCGCAACGCACGCTGTGGGCGTCGCAGTTGGAACTGATCGCACTGCGTCAAACCGACTTCAATAACCGCATCACGCTTTGGGAGTCGCTGGGCGGCGGCGTCAGCCCAACCACGGAACAGTAAGACCTGGAGCGACGGTCTCCGTCGCTCTATCCGTTCACGACCGGGCTGCGCGCCCGGTCTGTTCTCCACTGATTGAACGCAGGGTAAACCATGACGACAGAATCCTCTAAATCCAGACTGCCTAGCCGAATGCACCTACCGCTGGTATTTCGGGCCTTGACGGTGAAAACGACCTCACATCTCCCCGGTCCGTTCCAGCGCATTGTCTTCACCGGCGACGACCTCGACGGTTTCAACAGCCCCGGATTCGACGACCACGTGAAGCTGTTTTTCCCTGACCGCATCACCGGCGAACTTCATCTTCCCGAGAACGGCCCCGACGGCCCGATCTGGGGTGACGTCCGCCCAGCTAACCGCGAGTACACGCCGCTCAAGTTTGATGCCGCGGCGCGTGAGCTGACCATCGACTTCTATCTGCATGCCGACGGCGTCGCCTCCGAGTGGGCGCGCGCGGCCAAAGCAGGCGACGCGCTCGGCATGGGCGGTCCACGCGGCTCGATTCAGATCCCGGCGGACTATGCTTGGCAACTGCTGATCTGCGATGAAACCGGCATCCCGGCACTCCTGCGCCGACTTCAGGAGCTGCCGGACACGACGCGCGGCGCGGTATTTATCGAGAGCGAAGAGAACCAGGCGCGTCCCTCCATACCGGTGAAAAGCGGGATGACGCTGGAATGGATAATGCGGGACGGCAACGACGACGCTCAGCAATTCATCGCCGCAGTGGATCGACTGTCGATCCCCAGCGACGACTATTTTGTCTGGGCCACCGGCGAGAACCACAAAGTCTTGGCGCTCAAAACCTATCTGACCCATGCTCTGGGGCTGGACGAAGATTACGTGCGCGCCGTGGCCTACTGGAAACGAGCGGCCAAGTAACCCCCACCGATATTTCCGAAAAAGATAATGACCATGCCAGGAGCGCAAGAGAATGATGTTGACGAGACCAGCGCTGTTTTTCGTATTGCCGGACTATTCCTGCAACACGCGATGGACAAGATCTTGCAGCGCCGAAGACGACCAACGGCAGGACGGACCGCTCATCCCCAAAGCGGCGACGACGCGTCCTTGCTTATAGAGCGGCATAGCTACGCAGCACAGGCCCGGCTCTACTTGTTCCAGATCGAGCGCGAAACCCTGTAAGGCGATCATCTTCAGCTCAACGTCCAGCGACGCCGACACTTTCCCCGATCGCCGCAGACTACGCATCAGCCCGGCGTCGTTGGCCAGAAGGATTTTACCAATGGCTGAAGTGGTCAGCCCCTCACGGTTGCCGCAGGGACAGGTTGCCCGCAACAAGCTGCCATCACATTCCACGGAGTCGATACAGAGATACTCACTCGTCCCGCACGGGACGGCCAAATAGCAGGTCTCGCCGCTAATCTCGGCGAAGCGCCGCAGCACCGGCCCGAACGTGGCGCGCAGCGCGGAATCTTCGTCAGTCAACGGCTGTGCCAGTTCTCGCAGACGCAGACCCAGCGCATAGCGTGTGCCGTTGCGGGTGACGTATCCCATCGCCGCCAGCGTATTCAGTAGACCGTGCAGCGTGCTTTTGTTGAGTCCCAGCTGCGTCGTCAGGTCTACCAGACGGGATTCCCCTCCAGCCGCAGCAATCGCTTCCAGCAATGCCATCGCCCGCTCAACAGACTGTATCCTCCGGTTATCGTCGATCATCCTTTCCCTCTCAAACCGCGACTGCGGCAATCCGACTCTTCAACATAGAGCCAGGAAAGATAACATCGTATATTGCTTACGTCGCACGCCCGTCGACCAGTTAGAACTAATGGGAATATAAAAACAAATTTCATTATTTCAGGGTTATAAATTCTCTCTGATAAGGTTTTCCACCATTCGCCTTATAGAGGCGACGCCATCATGAAAACCGCCTTACGGTGTACCGCTCGCGCGCCGCTGCTGGAATTGCTGACTCAGACCGGCCACAACATCCACGGTCAGCGCAGCGAGGCGGCCTCAGCCTCCCCGTTGAGCCGAGCATCGGCAGCAATCCGCAAGCGGCAGAAGCTTGCCGAGTTTTTTTGCTGCGGGACTATTGTCCCGTCCTATTACCGTGCGGGATGCGATCTGGCTACGGGGAAACGTGCGGTCATTGCCCGACCGGCTGGGAGCAACGAGGGCAAGCGCACCAGCGTCTGTAGGCGTTCCGTCACAATCGACCCGCGCGCATGACGTTTGAACAACGGGTAACTCCGCTGACGCTCCAGCCCAAAAATCGGGCGTCTTCCCGCGCCCTGCGTCAGGCAGATGGCCTGCGCCGCATGGATAAAATGGAGATGCCGGGATACCACGGCGAAGGTTTGCAGTACGTCCAGCGAGGGGCGTTTCTGGGTCGAGAACTCCCCATCGCAGCCGGTTAAGCCATGTCCTGAGTGCGTAGCCAGTATGACAAAGTTCCCCTTGTTACCCAGGGCTTTCTATTACTTAATAACGCCTTCTCTATGACAATCAGGAGCTATCCATGCAGAGCGCATGCGCCACCCGTTCCAAGCTGCCGGATGTCGGCACCACCATTTTTACCGTGATCGGCCAACTGAGCGCCGAGCATCAAGCGCTGAATTTGTCCCAGGGCGCGCCCAACTTCGCCTGCGCGCCTCAGTTGGTCGACGCCGTCTCCCAAGCTATGCGCGAAGGACATAATCAATATGCGTCTATGACCGGCCTGGACGCGCTGCGCCATGCGCTGGCGGAGAAAACCGAACGACTGTACGGCGCCCGTTACGACGCCGATGAGGAGATCACAATCATGGCCAGCGCCAGCGAGGGGCTCTACTCCGCCATCAGCGCGCTGGTGCATCCAGGCGACGAGGTGATCTATTTCGAACCCGCGTTCGACAGCTATGCGCCGATCGTCCGCTTGCAGGGCGCCACGGCGATCCCCATCAAACTTTCGCTGAGCAATCTCCGTATCGACTGGGATGAAGTGGCGGCAGCCATAAATCCGAAAACCCGGATGATTATCGTCAACAGCCCACATAACCCTACCGGGATGGTCTTTGACAAATACGACATTGAACGACTAACCGCGCTGACTCGCAGCACCGATATCGCCATCCTGTCCGATGAAGTATACGAGCACATAGTCTTCGATAACGGTATCCATCACGGCATGGCGCGTCATCCGGCGTTGGCGGAACGCAGCGTGATCGTGTCGTCGTTCGGGAAGACCTATCACGTCACCGGCTGGCGCGTCGGCTATTGTCTGGCGCCCAAAGCGCTGATGGATGAGATTCGAAAAGTGCACCAGTTTATGGCGTTTTCGGCTGACACGCCGATGCAGTATGCGTTCGCCGCCATGATGGCGGATCCGCAGAGCTATTTGGAATTGGCCGGGTTCTATCAGCACAAGCGAGACTTGCTGGTGGAGTCGCTGCAATCGTCCCCATTCGAGCTGCTGCCGAGCGGCGGCAGTTTTTTCCTGCTGGCGAGTTTCCGGGGGTTCAGCGATCTGGGCGATGATGATTTCGTTCTCAAGCTGATTCGAGACTATAAGGTCGCCGCCATCCCGCTGTCGGCGTTCTATAGCCAAATCATTGACACCGGACTGATCCGGTTAAGTTTCTCCAAAGACGATGAAACATTGCGAGAAGGCGCACGTCGGTTATGTCGGGTGCGGTAGTGCGCCGTAGGCGTTGTCGGCAAGCGTAGGATCCGGGCGTTCACGCCTGGATCCTCACGTTTTTACTCCTTCACGGTGACGTCCAGTCCGCCAAAGTATTTTTTAGACAGTTCGTTAATGGTGCCTTTGGCTTTCACTTCGGCAATCGCCGTATTCAAACGCTGGCGAAGCGCATCGTCGCCTTTACGCAGGCCGAAAGCGATACCGCGTCCAAGAATGCTCTCGTCCTGAACAGCACCGCCCACGAAGGCGAAACTCTTTCCCATGGGCTGCGACAAGAAACCACTCTGCCCGGCCGCCGCCATCACCAACGTAGCATCCAGACGACCGGATTCCAGATCCTGGTAAACCTGATCCTGGTCCTGATAAGAGACCACATTGACGCCTTTGGGCACCCAATGAACATTGGCATAGCTTTCCTGCACAGAGGACTGCAATACCCCGACCTGTTTTCCGCGCAGCGACTCCACCGCCGGCAGCAGCCCGCTGTCCGCCCGGGCGATCAGCAGGCTGGGAATGTGGTAAATCACATCGGTGAAGTCAATCGCCTGACGTCGTTTTTCAGTCACATTCATGGCCGAGTTGATGACGTCGAATTTACGCGCCTGCAACGCCGGTATCAGGCCGTCGAAGGAAGTTTCGGTCCAGGTGCAGCGAACGTTGGCGGCTTCACAGACCGCATGGCCCAGATCCACGTCAAAACCCGCCAGTTTGCCTTCCGGTGTTTTATATTCAAACGGCGGATACAGGGCTTCCAACCCGAAACGCACGGTGGTCTGTTCCGCCCAGGCGGCCCCCAGAGTGAACAGGCATCCTGCCAGAAGTAGGGAGGTCATTTTCTTCACGGCGACAGTCTCCGTTTTATTTTTTATCAGGGTAATAGCGCTATAGCGCTGATGATTTAACAGCCCGTGTCTTACGCGTGGCGCCGGCGAGGAGCTTTCGTGAATACGACCTCGCCGTATTCAGCATATCGCGAATCGTGGAATAGTCGACGATGTTCGGCAATGAAGATGGCAGATACCTTCACGGGAAGGGAAAGGAAATGCGTCTCGGCCGCGGAATGTGATCTCGCGGCCGAAGTAACCAATATCTTGAGCGCATACTGATGAATGGCGCGATGCCACACCTAATATCCTGAAAAGGCTAAACGATACAGGCGCAACATTCTGACGTCGGTGAGAAATTTATCTTCCCGGTCGCGTCGGGGGTAGAAGAGAAGATGAAAAGCGGGAAGCGGCAACGAAGCGGCGGGATGATCGTCTCGTTTAGCGTGGGGGGAAAAGGCGTTGACGTCCTTCTGCCACCAGAAGAAATCAGATATAACCCGAATAGAGCATAGCCCCCTCTATGCTCGGTATTTATCAATATAATCACGGGTGATTGCATCACTCCGCCAATCGTTTACGTAAAGAAACAATGAGTAACAACCAGCTCGGCAAGTGCGTACCGTATTCCCTTTGACTGTCTATATTTAACATATTTATCGCATTCGAAGACAACGTTGGTTCATATCGTTGATGCCAAAATATTATCTCAATGAATAAGATTTTGTTTTCTTTCAAGGTTTAGGGAATGATTTCACCCGATGTTAACAGGGAAAAACATTTAATATAATGAAAAGTTTTTTAATTAAAATAAAAACAGCTATTTTGAAATAATGTTCTGCGTGTGTATACGATATGAAGATAATTTGTTTATATGCGATTTACAGCTTCGATAATATTTTTTACGTTAAGTTTTCTAAGAATATTTTTCTTATGGCTACTGATAGTTTTCTCACTCAAGCACAGCATAGTGGAAACTTCTTTGTTCGATTTTCCTGTAGCAAGTTGCTCAAGAACAAACATTTCCCTGGATGACAGTCTCATTGGTTTAGGCTCAGTACTAATATAGAGCGGTGATTGAGTGGCTTTCTGTATCGAAGAGACTATCTCATCTATGGGACTTTTCAGTCCGATAACTGAGTCGCATTTCTGATAATTTAAGTTATAGCACGATGCGTTGTTTTTAAAGAGAATGATTCTATTTTCCTTGTTGATAAATTTTATCACATCGACAAGAGATGCCGTTATCGGACATTCATTTGAAGTTCCGATAAAAAAAACTTTACTGACCTCTTTATTGGGATATCGCATCAAATCACTTACGTCAGTAGCGACAAAGCTCATGTCGACTGCGGTCATAATCTTACTACGAATTATTTTTTGAAGCGAATAAGTTATTATTTCATCTTCGATAAAAAACACATAATCCATTGTTTCTTTATTACCTCCAAATTTAGTCACAACTATCCGTGAATCGCCATTGGCATAAAACCGGCGATGCCATAAATTTATATCTCTTGTGTAGGATTTTTAATAAGTATAACACCGAATAAAAAGAATGAACATCAGTCACATTATTTCAGAGTTTTTTCAGAAATACCCCCTTACCGAGAATTTTCTTAATAATTCAGAATATCCGCCCTCCTGTTTTAAGACCGATTTCAAGCTCCGCACTACACTATCTAATTCTCCCGAGAGTACTGCCAGCGCTGGAATCAATCGCTATTACCCCACACACTGCGTGTACACTCGCCCCCCTGGAACGCATGCCTTCATTCAGTACATAAGATAAGCACGCTTCATCGCCGACAGGCGACGTTGATTTCAGAATCAGAACAAATTCTGACAGCTAATTATCGCTTTCCGACTCTTGTTAATTACTTGTAAAGACCACATAATTTCTATGTATTTAAAAATCAAGCTCTTGTCTTTTGTCTAAAATCTCTTATCGTTTGTCTTGAATTGGGTATAAATATAATAACTTCAGGATGGTGACTTTATGACAACTTAGCTACGCGTCCTCTTTTAGTCGTGAACAACATATAGATGAAAGAGGGAGTACTGGATAAATTAATCTCGCCCACAGCCTATTTTTATGCTAATTCCTAAACTTTCGCCAAACTGACAATACTCCCACCCCGCTGTACGGTTTAAGGACGGTTATCCCATAGCTCCCCATTAGGTCTTCCTCTTTTTTCTTTAAGGAAAATGCCAAATCGCATTGACCGCATCAATAAGTTTTTTATTTTTACACTTCAGAACACTATGATAAGGTTCTTTATGCTTTAAGGCTTATTTCGGAGAGTTTAATTTAGGCTATGTCTGCTTTTCTGAGCATATCCGTTATTTTCATTTCATCGCCCACCCATCTTTGATGGCTATGGATTATATGGGGTAGGCATAACGCCCTCTCCACCTAAAGTCATGAGGATTACAATATAAAAAAAAAGATAATGCTATTGATGACGTGAGCATTAAAGCTGTCGCCTATCCCCCCTGCGTTGGAACAATAACAATCGATATTGATAATCAGGCGACTAATACTACCATAGCCGTTCGATTATTCATAACATACCGTCGACAAAGAGATATTTAATTCACCAAAGCACTCTGATTAAGATTAGCGCCGGTATCGGTGATAAAAATAGAATAACGGCGGGACGATGTATAGCTTTATAGCAAAGGCAACATTATCGAAGACGTAATAGCCTCTGAATATTTCATTTTTGAATAATACGTTAGGTCGGGCAGACGATAAAATCGCCGGGAATCAGCGTGGTAATGATGCCCCGAGGCAGTAGAGATATTAACCTCAAACATAGGCGGCTAGCGTGGAGCGGCCTCAACCAGAAACATATCGACCGCCCATCGGGTCTGCTCACGGATTTTGTCGCCCGTTTCGGCACGCCCGCCCTAACGACAGGCATAAATATATGAGCGTAAAAATTAAACCCGTGGCAATCTATTGCAACGTCCACTTTCTGTCCGAATCTATGGCGCTCGCTATCCGGATATCTAAAGAGCCAATATACAATGAGTGACCTTGCGGGGCTCAGCCCTCGCCCTCCAGCGGCTTCCTTTGAGAGGCGATTATCGCCCGTATCATCATGAAAATATGCCGTCATCTTACTGTCTGCACCCACTGCGACTGCGTTTACCTGAAACAAGCGCTGCAACGCGGCGAATCCGCGCGCTGTAGGCGCTGCTCGGCGGTGCTGTATCACGCTGCGCCAATCAATACCGACGTGTGGCTGGCGATCACGCTGACCGCCGCTATCGTCTGGGTGCTGGCCAATGTATTTCCGGTGCTGCGGGTTAGTTTCCACGGCGTGCAAAATTCAGCGACGCTCTGGCAGACAGCCATCGCGCTCGCACAGGGGCCGATGCTGTTGCTGGCGGTATTAACCGTGCTGCTGCTCATCGTCATACCCGCACTACAAATTTTATTGTTCGGCTGGATACTGCTGTCCGCCCGCCGCCGGCACCGCGCCCCAGGATTTATTCTTTGTATGAAGATTCAGGAGCGAATCCGTCCATGGGGTATGGTCGAAGTCGGCTTGCTCGGCTTCATGATCGCGGGCATCAAGCTGTCGGGGTTTTTGGATGTACTTCCCGGTCCCGGCTGCTGGGCAATGGCGGCGCTCATGGTGCTTAATGTGGTGATCGGCCATCGCAATGTGCTCGTGCTGTGGGACTACACCGATGCCCAGTCCACACGGGAAGTCAACCATGCGTAGCCCTATACGCGCCGGACAGCTAGGCGTCATTGGCTGTCCGCTATGCCGGCTCGTCTGCAAATCGGAGCGCACATCATCCACGCCTGCCCGTTGCCCGCGTTGTCATACGCGTCTCCACCCAAGACGCCCCGCCAGCATCAGCCGCTCCTGGGCGCTACTGATCGCTGCGATAATTTTCTATATTCCGGCCAACGTCCTACCGGTGATGTACACCAGCCTGTTTGGCCATGGTAGCGAAAGCACCATATTGGCGGGCGTGATCGACTTCTGGAAAGCCGGTTCGTATGGTATCGCCCTGCTCATTTTCGCCGCCAGCGTGGTCATTCCGTGCATCAAGTTTCTGGCGCTCGGCGTACTGCTGATCTCCGCCCGCAGACGGAGCGCCGTGGCCCGTCTCGAACGGGCAAAACTATACCGGTTAACCGAGATTATCGGTTATTGGTCCATGCTCGATGTTTTTGTCGTCGCGGCGGTTTCCGCGCTCGTCAAATTTCAAACGCTCAGTGATGTAGAGCCGCGCAGCGGCATCCTCTATTTCGGTTTGGTGGTGATACTGACCATGCTTTCCGCAATGAACTTTGATCCACGCCTCATCTGGGATGGTGATGATAAATGAATGCTATGTATGACCCACACAACGAACCCGGCGATCCGGACATCTCACGCCAACGCCGACACATCTCGTTGGTGTGGCTTATTCCGGCGATTGCGCTGATAACCGGCGCGGTCCTGCTGTCGAAAACGTGGTTATCGGCCGGTCCGGAGATTACGATGACGTTCCTGACCGCCTCGGGTTTGGAAGCCGGTAAAACGGCGGTCAAGTACAAGGATGTGACTGTCGGAACCGTCACGTCTCTTGCGCTGGAGGGCGATGACGACCGCGTTCGGGTCACCGTTCAGTTGGATAAGAGCGCGGAAAATCTGGCCCGGGCGGATACCCGCTTCTGGGTTGTCCGTCCTCGCGTCGGCATGGGGGGCGTCACCGGGATTGATACCCTGCTGTCCGGCGCCTATATCGGGGTGGATAAAGGCGCGTCTGACGAGACGAGACGCGCATTTGCCGGACTCGAAGCGCCGCCTGCCGTCGTCAACGGCATGCCCGGCAGCCAGTTCGAAGTGCTGACGGACGATTTGGGATCGCTGGATATCGGCTCTCCGGTTTACTACCGTCGGGTTCAGGTAGGCCGTATTGCGTCTTACAAATTAAAAGAAGACGGTAAAAACGTCGCGTTACAGGTCTTTGTCGACGCGCCTTATAACCGCTTTGTCACCCCCAAGACCCGCTTCTGGAATGCCAGTGGTCTGGATGTGTCGGTTGGCGCCAACGGCTTTCGCCTTAGAACGCAGACGATCGCATCCATCGTGACTGGCGGTATCGCCTTCGCCACCGCCGATAGCGACAGCGGTTCTCCTGCAGCCGGAAGCGGCATCACGTATCGGCTGGCCAAAGATCAGGACAGTGCGATGGCGCCGCCGGACGGACCGGCGATGTTCTTCCAGCTAAGGTTCGAACGCTCGCTGCACGGCCTTGCGGTCGGCGCGCCCGTCGAGTTCTCCAGCATCAAAATCGGTCAGGTCGTATCGGTGGAGCTGGACTACAATATTACGGGCTACCGATTCCCCTCCATCGTCGGCATTGAGGTCTATCCTAACCGAATGGGCAATGTGCTGAACAAGCTGCCTAAAGCCACGGACAATATCGAGTTGGAAACGGCCAAATTCACGCGAGATTTGGTCGAACAGGGACTGCGCGCTCAGGCAACGTCCAGCAACCTCCTGACCGGCCAGCTCTATATTTCTCTGGACTTCATTCCCCAGGCGCCTAAAGTCAAGTTCGATATAACCGCCCACCCCCTGCAGATTCCCACTACCAGAGGTGGTTTTGATCGCCTACAGGAACAACTGGCCAGTATCGTCAGCAAAGTCGACAAAATGCCGCTCGAATCCATCAGCAACAATTTGAACGCCACGCTGGGCAGCCTGGATAAAACGCTACGTCAGGTGAATAGTCAGACGCTGCCGGAAACCACACAGTTGCTCAAGCAGATGCGACAAACGGTCGAAACGGCTAATGACTTGATAGCGGAAGATTCACCGACGATCATGACGCTGGGACAAAGCCTGCAGGAACTGCTGCGCGCATTGCGTTCAATGCGCACACTGGCCGACCAGATAGAACGTCATCCCGAGTCGCTTCTACAGGGCAGACCCAACGATCCGCCGCTCACCCAGGCCCGCCCCTCTTCCCACACGGGAGCGACAAAATGACCGCACACGTCCGCTTTTGCCTCGCCGCCGCCATGATACTGCTGCTGACCGCCTGCACATCGCCGCAGATGAATTACCATACGCTGGTGCCAGCCGCTGCTCCAACGCGCTCCATCCCCCCCGCGCCGTTTTTGATCGTCGTGCTGCCGGTCGGCATACCTCCGCAAATCGACCTGCCGCAGTTGGTCGTGCGTCAGGGAGAAGGCCGCGTGGAAGTTCTCAACAATCAGCGCTGGCTCAGTGCGCTGAGCGATGAGATCCGCACCGCACTCTCTTCGGAGCTGGTTGCCCAACTGAATACGCAGGATATCTCCGGTCTGCCGCGTCCTGCGGACAAACCGGTAATACGCGTGCTGGTGCAAATTCGCCGGTTGGATGCCTGGCCGGGTCACTCGGTCCAGCTCGAAGCCGACTGGAGTCTCAGCCAGCCTGACGCCGAACGTTCGGCCCGTCTGGTATGCACCAGTCGGTTAACTGATAACGCACAGGGCGGAATACCGCATCTGGTGGCGGCGGAGCAACGGGTGTTCGCCCACCTTGCGACGCAGATTTCAACCAACGCCCGGCTTTGGTACGCCAACCTCAACGTGTCCTGCACGGAATAAATCGTGTTGCGCGGATGAAAAAATGCAAAAGCGGTACGCAAGCGCTAAGCGTTCCGCTTTCATCACCCGTTTTGCCGCCCACGGGCTATCCTGCGGACCGCGGATGCTCTTACCCATGCGCTTCATAATCCGAGACATCGGCCATCCCGTGATGCTCATCACCATGATATCCGTGGTCCGTCACCCGCGAATAAGAAGATACCTCCTCATCATCCCGGGATTGACGCCACGCCCCATAAGGCGTTGATATACGTTAATATCGCCCCCTATCAAAGATTGGATAATTATATTTAAAAACAATGAAATATAAAAATGACGGGAGTTGATCATATGCGGCTAAACTTACAGTATCCAAACTATTTCATCCGAAGGAGTTGATTATGTCTTTATCAGGAAAAGTCGCGCTGGTGACCGGCGCCGGACAAGGTATTGGTCGAGGGATCGCGCTGCGTCTGGCCAAAGACGGTGCGGATATCGCACTGGTCGATATCAAGGACGACAAAATCACCTCCGTCGCGGAAGAGATCCGCGCATTGGGCCGTAATGCCGTCACTTTTAAGGCCGATATCAGCGTGCGCGAGGAAGTCTTTGCCGCCGTTGATTTTGCAGAGAAAGAGCTGAACGGCTTCTATATCATCGTCAATAACGCCGGCATCAGTCAGACCAAAAATCTGCTCAGTGTCACCAAAGAAGATGTAGAGAAGATTTTCCAGATTAACGTGCAAGGTACGCTGTGGGGAATTCAGGCGGCAGCGACGAAATTCAAAGCGCTTAAGCAGAAAGGTAAAATTATCAATGCCTCTTCTATCGCCGGTCACGAAGGGTTTGCCCTGCTTGGCGTCTATTCTGCGACCAAATTCAGCGTGCGTGCGCTGACGCAGGCGGCCGCCAAAGAGCTGGCCAGCTTTGGTATCACCGTCAACGCCTACTGCCCCGGCGTCGTGGGCACGGACATGTGGGTCGAAATCGACAAGCGCATGGCGGAAGAGACCGGCGCAGCAATTGGCGCGACCTACAAAAAATATGTCGAGGGCATCGCGCTTGGCCGGGCGGAAACGCCCGAGGATGTGGCGGCGTTTGTTTCCTTCCTCGCCAGCCCCGACTCCGACTATATGACCGGGCAAGCGCCGCTGATCGACGGCGGATTACTGTTCAACTGATTCTCTCGCCTCACTCCGGGACGGGCGGCCATGAGGCCGCCCTTTTTTTGTCGTACCGACTACGACGTAGCCGTGGGTAATAACAAAGGATCGACGGAGATCTCTCGTTTCAGCGTGCGTAGCGCAAACGTCGAACGAGTGTGTCGGATCCCTTTGACGCGGTACAGCTTCTGGCGCAGAAACCGCTCGTAGTGCTCGGCGTCGGCCACCACAATCTTCACTAAATAGTCATAATCTCCCGTCACCAAATGCGCCTCCAGCACTTCGGGCAAATCCATCAGCGCCTGGCCGAACTGTTCCAGCATGCGATCATCGTGATGATCCAGCGTGATCTCAATAAAAAAGACCTCCGATGCTCCTACTGCCTTGGCATTGATGACGGCCACGTATCCCTCAATCGCCTTGGTCGACTCCAGACGTTTGAGACGCGTCCAGCAGGGCGACGAAGAAAGCCCGACTTCTTCGGCCAATTCCGCCACCGTCAGGCGGCCATTACGTCGCAATGCCGATAAGATTCGCTTATCGATTATGTCCAGCGTTTTGTCTTTATTTGCCATCGATTCCCTACTACAGCATAGGCATGCTTAATTTTTAATTATTACCATAAATATCTACCGAATTAACGCATAAATAAAGGAAATGCAGGAAATTATTAGCGGTAACCCTCCTTATACTGAAAAAAGCAGCGGGCTTGTCCGCTGGCCGGCTCTCTTCAGGCGTGGATTTAACGTCACGGCGGAATATCGCGCCCCGTTTTCTGGATTGATGTTCGCAGGTGATAGGTGGGAAAGGTAATGAATAAAATATCAATGTTGATTGTTCCGGGACTTTTCCTGCTGGCTCCGCTGTTATTCTCCGGCAACATGGTGGTCGCACGCTGGATCAGCCCTGAAATCCCGCCGCTCACGCTGGCTTTTGCAAGATGGCTCATCGCCGCTGTGGCCATTTTCCCTTTTATTCTGTCGCCTTTGCGCCGGGCTGCGCCGACGCTCCGCCGACGAGGAAAAGATATCGCGTTGCTCGTTCTGTTGGGCGGCGTGCTCAGCGTCGCGCCGCAATATGCCGCGGCTCATCACACCAGCGCAGGCCATATCGCGCTGCTGTTTTCACTCTCTCCGATCATGGTTTCAGTCATTGAGCGTGTTGTGTGGCGCATCCCGCTGTACGCCAACTTCTTCATCGGCGCGAGCATCGCCTTCCTTGGTATTTGCGTGGTGGTTTTCGAGGGGAATGTCGCTTATCTGTTACAGCTAAAATTCAATCGGGGCGATGTCATCGCTTTTATCGCAGCGACAGCCTGGGCCGGATACACCGCGCTGCTGCGTCAGCGCCCGATTGCCGTATCGGCTTTTGTGCTGCTGTGGATTATCGCTATCGGCAGCGCCGCCATGCTGCTGCCATTTCTGCCGCTGGAATGGCGCATGACTCATGCCGCGCCGGTGTTCTCAGCGCATCTGCTGTACGCCATTCTGTTTCTGGCGCTGGTTGCCGGTATCGCCGCCTACAGCGTCTACTCACGCATTGTGAGCCTACTTGGCGCGGCGCGAGCCAGCACATCCATGTATCTGGTGCCGGTGTACGCGTTTCTGCTGTCCTCGTTATTCCTTCAGGAACAACTGGCCCTCTATCATCTGGCGGCGATCACGCTCGTCTTGCTGGGCGTGACGTTCACTACCGTTCGCCCTCCCCCTCGCCTTAACGTCCCCGCCGCCTGAACAGGCCTATCGCGCACACTTTTCGTTGACGCTGAAAACAACGAAGCCCGTCGATAAGTGCGGCGGGCTTGGTGATAACGCTGGCGATTAACACCCCATGTCTGTCAACGCGGGGCGTGCGGCGCGGAACTTAACGATCCAACGGGTGATGTCCCAATGCGGCCGCGTGACGATCCAGCTTAAAGAACGCCATCGTTTCGTCCAGATTGACCGCCTGGTCGTTGAGGGACGCACTGGCGGAGGCAGACTCTTCAACCAACGCCGCGTTTTGCTGCGCCACCTGCTCCAGTTGGGTAATGGCCACGTTAACCTGTTCGATGCCTTTCGCCTGCTCGGAAGAGGCCAGGGATATTTCCTGCATGAACTCGTTAACCTTTTTGATCTCGCCAACCAGCAGATTCATATCTGCGGACGAATCTGACGCCACTTTGGAGCCCTGCGAGACTTCGTTAGACGTCTCTTCAATCAACGTTTTGATTTCACGAGCCGAACCGGCGCTGCGCCAAATTACGCACCTCAGCGGCCACCACGGCGAAGCCTTTACCTGCTTCACCTGCACGCGCAGCCTCCACGGCGGCGTTCAGCGCCAGAATATTGGTCTGGAACGAGATGCCGTCCATGATAGAGATAATGTCGTTAATTTTGTTCGAACTGGTGGCGATACCGTCGATGCGAGCGATGAGCTTGCCGAAGTTGCTGGCATTCTTTTCCGCCAGTTCAGCGACCGTTGCGGTCAACGCCATTGCGCGCTGAGTATTCGCCGAGTTTTCGTGGACTGACGACGTCAGTTGTTCCATGCTCGCGGCGGTCTCTTCAACCGATGCCGCCTGCTCTTCCGTGCGGGAAGAGAAGTCGCGATTAGCCGCGGAAATCTGCTGTGCGCCGGAGGCCACGGCCGCCGAAGAGTCGCGCACATCAGCAACGATTCTACGGAAGGCCTCCTGCATGTCTTTCAACGACTGGAGCAGGTTGCCCATTTCGGTATTGTGCTGCGGTGGGATGTCCAGCGTCAGAGAACCGCCCTCCATCATGCCGAAATAGTGTCGAACGCGTTCAACCGGCGACAGCACCACGGTACGAATAAACTGGATCGAGCAGATACTCAGCAGCAGAACCACCACAAACGCGGCGATAAGAATAGACAAAGTGGTTTTGTAGAAGCTTGCCGCTCGCGAGATTTCACTGTTGCCGACAGTTTGTGCAAAGTCGATGAAGCTCATCAGCTCCTGCCGGAAGACTTCACCTTTCGCCGCAGCTAACGGTTCGATTTCGCCATAAAACTGGCTAACGTTGCCTTGATTGAGTGCAACCACCATCGGTTCGATAGCGTTAGATATGTAGTCATCGAATGCCGCGTCCAGTTCCGCACGCAGTTTACGCCCCTCGGGTGTCAGCGCCGGCGTTTTACGCAGGTCTGCCATCGTCGACTTGGCTTTGTCGACATACATACCGAGTTTTTTCAAATAGGGGGAAATGATATCGGTCTGCTCTTTTCTCTCGATGGATGAGGCAATATTCATCGACAGGAGCCGGGCGCTCAGTAAATCCGTGTAGGTAGAAGAGAGCGGAATGACCTGATCGCCCTGAATAGTATCCACTTTCTGAATAGAACTATTGCTCTGGACAGAGGAAAAAAGACTAAAACCACATAGCGCGGATAATAATATAAAGAATATGGCGATGACGGCATATAGCCCACTTCGAATCTTAATTCGTTCGTACATTTTTAAAATCCCTGGTTACTATCAATATTCTTAGCCCTATCGACTAGGTTGTTTAGATCTTTAACAACCTCTTAAAACAAAAACATTTATCACATCAAAACATCAAATAATGAATTTTACCTCTAGCAATAAGGACAAAAACAGGACAATAAACCATAAAATTTAAAAACGGCTGAATACACCGTGGAGTGAGGAAAATAAAAAAAACACAATGAAAAAATGCGACAAAATATTTTCCGCGCGAGATAGAAAGCCTCCAAATTATTACTCACCAAATAATGCTTTATTCCGTATTAGCGATTGTATCGTTTATATTTCACACGAGATCGGTTCCATGCACTGAATATTATTAGAGTCGAATGCATTGATTGCGCCCTTTTTTCTTTGCCAGGTACAAGGCCTGATCCGCGCCCTCTTTTAAACGTTGCGCATCCACAGGATGTTTAGACGAGTAGGAATAGACACCGACACTGACCGTAACAATTTTCTGCGGCAGCTGAGAGCCCTGATGCTCGATAGCCCGCGTTCTCATCGCTTCAACCATCTCATTGCCCACAAGCTCCGCCTGCCGGCCGGAAAGCCCTGGCAAAATAATAGAAAACTCTTCTCCGCCGTATCTCGCAGACTGTGCACCGGACGGCAGTGAGAGCGAACGAAGAATGAGACCGATTTCGGCCAGACAGCGATCGCCTTCAATGTGACCATAGGTATCGTTGAAGCGTTTGAAAAAGTCGACATCGATCATGACAAGCGCCACGTCGCCGCCCTCGGCTCTCGCCGCAGTCAGACACTGCTCCAGATAGAGATCGAACCGTCGACGGTTTGCCAGTTGGGTCAGCGGATCGATCAGCGCCAGCTCCTGTAGCACCTGATTCTGGTCTTCGACCTCCCGATGCATCATAGAAAGCATCTCTTTATTACGCACCGTAATGCGGATTTGTTTAAGGACATAAGTCCCCAGTAACACCAGAGAGACCAGGACTAAAAAGTTGACGGCCGTCGCGACGATATTGTCCGCCATCCAGCGCCGTTGCAGCTCGTTTTTATTCATGCTGGCTGCCGCGATCAGCGGATACCTTTTGAGTTTAACGTAACCCACAATACGCGTCTGGCCATCGAACGGGGTATGCCAGGTGCCCACGCCGACGGAGTTGCTTTTCAGCGCTTTCTCCGCCAATGCTCCCGTTGAGTACTTCTCTATCAACGTTTTTTGTGCGTCCGGATAAACGTACAACGGGGAACCGTCAACATGCAGTAAAGAGAGAATAGAGTCGTAATTCAGGCTGAAATAGCTGTAAAAACGACCAAAATAAGTGGGATCGACGGACGCCAGAAACACGCCTTTGAACTCGCCGTTTTTGCCGCTGATTCGCTTCGATACCGGAATAACGGATTTTCCCGAGATCACGCTGATGCGCGGCTGACCGATGAACAGATCCTCGCTGGCATTGTTTTTATTCCAGATGAAGTAGCTGCGCTTGGACGCATTGTAAACAAAGCGGGAAAGCTGCCCGGTCGAGGCAATCAGGTTGCCTTTATCGTCGAACAGATAAAGTCCGATAATCTGCGGGAGCAGAACACGGTGAGACTCGAGCACGGCGGTAATCTTCTCAGAATTCAACGAATTAATATCACCGTGGATCTCACGCATAGTGTCGATGATGGCCAGCTCTATCGGCAGAAAGGTGTCTTCCGCCTGACGCGACAAAATGACCGAAAGATTGACGACATCCTGCTCGACGTCCAACACCTGCCGATGATAGGACTGCCAGAAGTTCCACCCGTTGGTCGTGGCTAATACGACGAAACTCACCACCAGGAAACCAATCATGGTTTTTCCCGGTGCAGAAGGGTTGTTTTTTCCTGAGAGACGACGCAGTCCGCGAAGAGCGAATGAAACAAAAGATTTATACAGCATACGTTTTCCTGAAAGCATGAACCGCCTGAAGGCGTTCATGCGGCCACATCCTACTAAATCGCATCGTTGTTGTGTACCCGCTCAAACTGACGGCGCATCATTCCGCCATACCGGCGTCCTGAAGCAAGGCCCGAGTCGGGTGCGCATACAAAAGACGACGATCCTCGTATAGACTCATTACATCAGGATTAGCATAGTTTATGACATAGCGCCGCGTGACCTGCCGTTGCGATAACCACGCCACATTTCGCCGGACGCCGTTGCGCCCGGCAAACCAAGGAGAAAAGATGAGTAAAGCATCCGCTGCCGGCCTCACGGCCAGCGAAGCGCTCGACAAACTGGAAACCCTATACGACGACGCGGTCGCCTCGCTGCGCACGGCGATTAGCGCTTTTATCGACGAAGGCACGCTGCCGGACGCCTCGGCTCACGCCAAAGGTCTTTTTGTTTATCCTGAGCTGCGCGTCAGCTGGGATGGACGCTCTCCCTCTGAGAACAAAACCCGTGCCTATGGTCGGCTGACGCACGGCGGCTGCTACAGCACCACCCTCACCCGCCCCGCCCTGTTTCGCGGCTATCTGTCCGAACAGCTGGAGATTCTGGAAAAAGAATACGCCGCGACGATCGAAGTCGTGCCTTCGCAGCAGGAAATTCCCTATCCTTACGTTATCGATGGCGCGAATCTGGGGCTGAACCGCTCGATGAGCGCCGGGCTGGCGCAGTATTTCCCCACGACCGAACTGGCGCAAATCGGCGATGAAACAGCAGACGGCCTGTTTCATCAATCCAAAGAAAATTTTCCGCTCTCCCACTTTGATGCGCTAAGGACCGACTTTTCACTGGCCCGCCTTAGACATTACACCGGCACGCCGGTCGAGCACTTCCAGCCTTTCATCTTGTTCACCAACTACACCCGCTATGTGGATGAGTTTGTGCGCTGGTCCTGCGAACAAATCGCGGATGAAAACAGCCCTTATTACGCGCTGTCCTGCGCCGGCGGCAGCTACACCACGGCGGAAACGCGCAATCCCGAGCAGGCGGGATCCGATCTGGCCTGGAAAAATCACCAGATGCCCGCCTACCACCTGCTTTCTCGCCAAGGTCGCGGGATTACGCTGGTGAATATCGGCGTCGGTCCGTCCAACGCGAAAACCATCTGCGACCATCTGGCCGTTCTGCGTCCACACGCATGGCTGATGATCGGCCACTGCGGCGGTCTGCGAGAAAGCCAGTCCATCGGTGATTACGTGCTGGCTCACGCCTATCTGCGCGACGACCATGTGCTCGACTCCGTTCTGCCGTCGGACATTCCGATCCCCAGCATCGCCGAAGTGCAACGGGCGCTTTACGACGCCACCAAGATCGTCAGCGGCATGCCCGGCGAGAAGGTGAAACAACGCCTGCGTACCGGTACGGTCGTCACGACGGATGACCGTAACTGGGAGCTGCGCTATTCCGTCTCGGCCCGGCGCTTCAACCTAAGCCGCGCCGTCGCGGTGGACATGGAAAGCGCGACGATCGCCGCACAGGGTTACCGTTTCCGCGTGCCTTACGGCACCTTGCTTTGCGTGTCCGACAAACCGCTGCACGGCGAGATCAAACTGCCCGGACAGGCCAACCGCTTTTATGAAGGCGCAATTTCCGAGCATCTGCAGATCGGCATCTGCGCGGTCGATCTGCTGCGATCGGAAGTCGATCAGCTACACTCCCGCAAGCTGCGTACCTTCAACGAGCCGCCGTTCCGCTGATCCGCGCGGCGGTGTCAGTCCTGCCCAAATCAGCAAGGGGCCGCCAGCGGCTCCTTTTTTATTGCTCCGGTTTCACCCGCTCTTCTCTTCGCCCCTCCCCAGCCAATGGACGCGCCCCTTCGTTTCGGAGGCCGCCCGGTTATTGCTCAAAAAGAAAACCCCGGCTTTCGCCGGGGTCGGGACCGTATCTCGGCCAATGTCCGCAGACAGGACACATGACGCTCAATGCGGATTAGAAGTCCACGTTGACGCCCAGTTGGAACGTTCTGCCCGGCATCACGGCCAACTGCTGGTCATAGGCGTCCTGATTGTTGGCACTGGTCAACTGACGGCTGCTCAGATAATCCCAGTATTTACGGTCGGTCAGGTTGTAGACGCCGCCGCTGAGTTTGATGGTCGGCGTCACACGCCAGTAGGCGGTCAGATCCACCAGGCCGTAACCGGGGACACGCATATACTCGGTCGTGGAATCGGCGATGGCCATGCCCGAATTGGTGTAGGTCTCACGGTTGGTCGCCGTCGCCTGTTTGCCTTTCTGGAACGTCGCCGTCAGCGCCGCGCCATAGCGGTTATCCGGCGCATCCCAGCCCAGCCCTACCACCGCTTTCATCGGCGCAACGCTATCGAGGTCGATATATTTGTCGCCGGCGTAGCTGGACTTGGACTGCCCTTCGCTATAGCCGACCGCCAGCGTAGTGCTTAGTCCCTGAAGCGCGTCGAACCAGGTTCCCCACTGCACTTTGCTGCTGAACTCCGCGCCGTAAATGAAGGCTTTGTCGCGGTTTTCTGACTGGTAGGCAATGTTGATATTCGACGGCACGTTGGAGAACTGGTCAGGGTTATTCGCTCGGGTATAACGCGTATAGGCGATAAAGTTCTTATAAGTGTTGTAGAACAGCGCTGAGCGGAAGGTCACCCCTTCGGTCATTTCTCCTTTCAGGCCCAACTCATAGTTGTTGCTGGTTTCCGTGTTCAGCTCGCTGTTGCCGATCAGCGCATACTGCGACGCTCCCGCGTAGGACGAGCCCAGCCCCCACGATCCGTACAGCTGGCTGGCATCCGGGAACTGCGCGCCGCGCTTGTACTGAATGTAGCTGGTCAAACGCGGCGTCAGCGCATACTCAAGACTCAGAGACGGCAAGACCTGTGTGTCGCTGTAGGTGCCATAGAGCTTTTCGACATCTTCCGTCGTGATCGCCGTGCTGTTGTCGGTCAGACTGCTCAGATTCTGCGGTTTAGTCCGCTGATAGGCGACGCGCACTCCGGGCGTGATCGACAGCGTTTTGCCTGCGACGTCCATCTCCATACGGTCCTGAATGAACCCGCCCAGGCCATCCGTGCGGCTGTCCGCTTCCGGCTGCATGATGGCGTAGTACGTGGTCTGTGCGGGATTTTGAGTGAACGGACGCTGGGTATCGGACTGCTGGACGTTAAAGCCCCAGTTGAACTGATGCATACCCCACGTTTTCATCATGGTGGTTTCCGCGCCGTAGGTATCGACGTTGTAGTCAGAATTGACCGTATACATACTGCGGGCGGTCAGCGGCATGTAGGTTTCGTCTTGGGTTTGGGCGTTCTGGTAGTAGATGCGCGAGTCGATGGCGTCTATCCATGAATCCACCGAGGACGCCGTCCAGTTATGACGCAGACTGCTGCTCCAGCGGCGGGTGTCGCTGTCCTGCTGCGCGTTGCCTAAAATCGAATTTCCCGTAGCACTCCAGGAATCGTAGTTCGAATGGGACGTCTTGGTGTAGTACTCCAGCGTGCCGGTGAAGCGGTTCTGATCGTTCGCCTGCCAAATCCCCGACGTCATTACCGACGTGGAGTGCCAGTTCATCGGATAAGCAGACAGCACGCCGCTATTATTCTGGGTTTCCTGACCGTCGCGACGGCTGATCACGACGATACCGCGCAGCGTCTCATCGCCGGCCGCCGCCGTGATGCCGTTGTGCCAGCTGCGATTGGACGAGTCATAGTCGCTCTGATAGCCGAAATAGGTGTGTTTTGACGACGACAGGTATTGGTCCGGCGATTTAGGGCGGAAGGAGACCGCGCCGCCGATAGCGTTATTGGCGCGCTCGATGCTCGTCGCCCCTTGATCGATAGTCACCAAGCCGTACATGTACGGATCGATGTAATCACGACCGATCCCGAACGTATTCAACCCGGCGCGTCCGGCATAGCTGCGCGCGGTGGCGTTGGGCAACGGGATGCCGTCCACGTCGATGGCGACGCGGTTGCTTTCGAGGCCGCGAATGTTATAGCCGGTGTAGCCGGAGCGGTCGAATCCGCTCTTGCCGTTGCCGGAACCCGAACTGGAACTGGTGGCGCTGACCAGCGGCTGATAGCGCATGATCGTGCCGAAATCATGGCCGCCGTTCTTCTGTAATTCGCCGGCGTCCAACGTGACGCGGCTCCCCGCCTTGGTGTCGACGGGTGCAGAAATCACCGTAATCTGCTCGCCCGGATTGTCGTCCCGCAGCGTGGCAGCGGAATCCGTCGCTGCCAGAGTGGCAGAGGTGGTCTGCGCTTTCTTGGCAGCCTGCGTTTTATCGTCGTTATCCGATAGCGCGGCCAGCGTGTTAAACGTCGTGCCGGTCAATACGCCCGTCAGGATAAGCCGGATTGAACCTGAGAGATGTTTTTCTTTTGTATGCAAGAACATACTGAAACCTCAAATGTTGAAATCGTTATATTCTTGCTCACTCATTGCTTTGCAGTATTTGCTTATTGTTTTTGTAGTTATAACGGCGCGGTCAGCTCAGCGTTTCTGCCTTAGCCGGCACCCCGTCCGATAATCCATCCAACGATATTCCCATTCCGATTCAACGCCGCAGAGAAACCTGCGGCGCTGCGGTTTCACGGTGAGGGCTGACAACGACGTCGGCGTGATACCAACGTTCTATCGCCGACTGGGTGATAACGCCCTCCGGCACGCCTTCCGCCACGATCCTGCCGTCGTGCAGCAGTACTATCTTATCCGACCATAACGAAGCCAGATTCAGATCGTGCAATACGCAGCACACCGCCAGCTTTCCCGTCGAGGTCAGCGTTTTCAGCAGACGAAGCAGCTGCTGTTGGTGATACAAATCCAGCGCCGACGTCGGCTCGTCCAGAAACAGCCACCCGGCTATACCATCAGGCCGCCACAGCTGCGCCAGCGACCGTGCCAGCCGCACCCGCTGCTGTTCGCCGCCGGACAGCTGCGGATAAAGCCGACCGCGCAGCGTCTCACAATCGGTCAACGCCATCATCTCGTCCAACACCCGCTCACTCGCGCCTGACGGCCACGGCGAACGCCCCATCGCGATGACGTCTTCCACCCGAAATTGAGCCTGCAGCACGCTGTCCTGCCGCATTACCGCACGCTGACGGGCCAGTATGTTCGGCGTCCATTCCGCCAGCGGGCGACCGTTGAGTCTGCACTCACCCCCGAGTGGAGAAAAAAAGCCCGTCAGCAGGCGCAGCAACGTCGACTTACCGGCGCCGTTAGGGCCGATCACCGTCGTCAATTCGCCCGGCGTCAACGTCAGCGACACGTTGGACAACAGCTGTCGGCCGCCCAAACGGTAGCTGACGTTGTGAGCGGTTAAGCACAGTTCCCCCGTCTCAGCCATGTTTACGCCTCAGAATCAGCCATAAAAACCACGGGCCGCCCACCAGGCTGGTCAACAGCCCCACCGGCATTTCCGCCGGAGCCACCATTGTCCGCGCCAGCGTATCGGCCAGCAGCAGCAGGAGCGCGCCGCCCAGCGCCGATCCGGGCAGCAGCCATCGATGATCCGCGCCCAGCGTGATACGGATGAGATGGGGCATCACCAGACCGACAAACCCGATAATGCCGCTGACCGCCACGGCGGCCGCGACCAGCACGGCGCTTAGGATCACCACCTGCCGCCGCGTCCGGCGAACGTCGACGCCCAGGTAGTGCGCCTCTTCGTCGCCCAGTTGGAGCAGGTTGAGACGCCGGGCCAACCGCTGCAAACATCCGGCGCAGGGCAGCACCAGCGTCGCGACCACAATGACCATCGACCACTGGGCCTGTCCCAAACTGCCCATCCCCCACAAAGACAGCTGGCGCAGCTGCTGGTCATTACTGATCCATGACAGCACGCCTGTCGCCGCGCTGCACAGCGCGTTGATGGCAATCCCCGCCAGCAGCAGACGAGAAAGCGGACTGCCGGCGGAGACGCTGAGCGCAAACAGCAGCAGCATGATCGCGGCGCTGCCCACAAACGCCGCCAGCATCGGCCAGTACAGCGCCACCATCGCCGGTAATGCGAGGGGAAACACCACGGACAGGCCGACGCCCAGCGCGGCGCCGCTGCTGACGCCGAGC
Organism: Lonsdalea populi; assembly: GCF_015999465.1. Classification (NCBI taxonomy): domain Bacteria; kingdom Pseudomonadati; phylum Pseudomonadota; class Gammaproteobacteria; order Enterobacterales; family Pectobacteriaceae; genus Lonsdalea; species Lonsdalea populi. Next base: position 1,315,981 of record NZ_CP065534.1, on the reverse strand, counting down.
AGTCCGGGATCCGCCAGCGGATTGCGAAACAGCCCCTGCATCGCCGCACCGGAAAGCGCCAGCGCGACGCCGACCAGCACGGCCAACAGCACGCGCGGCAGACGGATGTTAAACCAGACCTGCCACGGCAGGCTCTCCGACGACGACGTCATCAGTTCCGACAGCGTGATCGGCATGGCGCCGATGTTCGCCGCGATAATCGTGAGCAGTCCGGCGGACGCTGCCATAAGCAGCAGCGTCATCGAGGGATTAAACCTCACGGCTGCGCTTCCACCGCGTTACGCAGACGCAACAGCGCCGCTGGCGTATCCAGATCGAATCCCAGCATCGCCATGTCGTCGACGACCAGCAGACGCTTGTGTTGGCCCGCCGGCGTCAGCGCCAGACCGGGCAACTGCCAGATACTGGCTTCGCCGCCGAGGGTTTTCACGCCCTGACGGCTGATGACCACCCAGTCCGGCCGGCTGGCGACCACCCCTTCCTGAGATAACGGCTGATAACGGCTGAATCCCTGCATGGCATTTTGCAGCCCTGCCGCGCGGATCGCGGCGTCCGCCGCCGTGTTCTGCCCGGCGCCCATCGCCGACATGCCGCTATGGCTCAGAATGAACAGGACCTTGACGGGCAGGGGTTTCGTCGGCAGCTCGGCGAGTTGCTGATTCACCTGCTGCACCAATGCCTGCCCTTCTTTCTCCTTCCCTAACGCCTGGGCGATAACCGAGATCTTGGCGGCGATGCTCGCCACATTCTGTCCGGCGGGCACGGTCACTACCTTCACGCCGCTTTTCGCAATCTGCTCCATCGCGGCGGAAGGCCGGGACAGCTCGCTGGCGAGAACCAGCGTCGGCGTCATCGCCAACACGCCTTCCGCATTCAGCTGCCGCATGTAGCCGACATCCGGCAGCGCCAGCGCTTCTTTCGGATGCAGGCTGGTGCTGTCGCGAGCGATCACATCGCCGCCCGCCTGCAGAGCAAAGACAATTTGCGTGACGTCGCCGCCAATGGTCACCAGCCGCGTCGCCGCCAGCAGCGAGAACGGCAGGAATAGCGCCAGCGTCAGAAGGATTTTCTTCATGCTACGGCTCCCGGCGTCATCAGCGATGACACCTGCCGACGCCACTGTACCTGCTCCGGCTGCCCTTCCGTGCGCTGACCAAACAGCTGCGCAATCTGCGTGCCATCGGCGGCGAACAGTTCCAGACTGGTGACGACACCGTCGCGCGTGGGCTTACGCGTGACCCAACTTTCCGCGATAGTGTTGCCCTGCAAGTGCAGAGTGAATGCGGCGTTGAAGACATTTAGCCAGTGGTCCATCGGCACCACTTTCTCAATCACGCCGGTAAAGATCTGAACGCAGCCTCGATTGCCGACAAAGATCATGATTTCGTTGCCGTCCTGATGCGCTGCATTCAGCAACGTCACCAGCGCCTGATTGTCCACCCTACAGGCCAGATCGTCGCTCACGTGGCGGAAAGCCTGCTGACGCGTCAGATTGTGCCGTTTCAGCAGTGGGAAAAACTCATGCACGTCTTGCATCTCCCGCCACGCTTGTTCCAGCCGCGCGGCATCGACGACGACGTCAGACGCGGGTGAGGAATAAGGCGTGAGCGCCAACGGCGCATTGTCGGAGGCGGTGAAACGCTCGACCATTTCCTGCCATGCCGTCCAGTCGGTGTGCTCCGTGCCATAAACCTTTAATACGGCGTCGCCCTGACGGTCATAGAACTGAATACTTTGGCGCTCGCCGCGCGCGGTCTGCTCGATAAAGAAAAACACGCTGGCCCACTGTTCGGGGAACACACGCAAGTCCAGACCACGTGGATTCAGCACCACTCCCGCGTGTCCGCCAATGCGTTGATTGCGATAAAACCCGATCTGCTCATGCACGGCATATTCGTTCCGCGTGATGGATTTCGTCTCCCCCACGCCTTCAAGCGCCGCCAGAATGTGACGCGGTTCATCGATCAGCCGACGTGCTTCGTGACCCACGCGCAGGTAAGAGAGCTCCGCTTCGCTGATATTCATCAACTGGGCCAGTTCACGCGCGTATTTTTTAGGATGCTGCTCTTTAAGTTGCAGATAATGTTGATAATCGTATTTCATGAGTAGAAAGCTCCGACATTCGCACTGTCTTTTGGCAGGATTGTTTTAGGTGACGACACCGACGGTAATGATAACTATTACCATTGGACTAAACTTTTGACAAGCCAATATTGACTGCATGAAGACACCTTAATTCCACATTTAATCAAGGGGTTATCTCCGATAAACTCATCAATAATCGGATGAGCTGATTAAATAAAAAATAAACGCCTCCCCCAAAACCGCATTATTTTTTTATCTTATAAATAACGTCTCAACGAAAATGAACTATAACTCGGAATATATTTATTCATTATTTATTGCTCTTATACTTCATCATTGTCATTGCTATTAACCTGCTGAAAACGGGCTGATATTTTTATTATCATCTCCCACCCCCTATTTATATTTTGGGAGAATAAGTCTATCGCCTTGTTTTTCTAAAAATATGACGAAAATTCGTTAATTCTGCGTGGAGCATATGAAAAAAACATCCAGAGCGTCGCTGTTTTTTCAGCTATTGAGCGGTCATTTCCAGTCTGAAAAAATAGGGTTTGAGAATAAGATGAAAGCGAAATTTTTGTTGCGCTCGCTAATGCTGCCATTCCCAACCTACTACTTTCTGGGCGGGATATGCGCCATGCCTTGTATGCAGAGATTAATTAAAAGGCATCCCTGTCTGCCTACGAAAATTCATCGCCCTTATCTGCATGTCGGGCTCAATGCGACCGAGCGGGCTAAAGCGATTTGCCACCACTATACCTTCGTGGAAAGCCTGTCTTCGCAACGTCTGCATGATGCATTTTTGAGCGAATCGCCCTGCCGTCTGGCCGAATTTTACGGTAAAGAGGGCGAGAAATTCGCCATCGTCAGCAGCGTGTGGCGTTATGACAAGGAGGGCGAAACGACCCTGCAGATAGGGATGGAGGAGACGCCGCTGCTCTCATTATCATTCAGTATCGTTAATATCATGGGTCAACCCGCCATCGTCATTGGCGGCCTGCAGGGTAAAGGCAAGCAAACAACCCGAGATCGGATCAAGCAGGCGACAAAAGCCTGCCACGGTTTGTTCCCCAAACGGTTGTTGGTTGAAAGCCTACTGATGTTAGCCAATTTCGCCGGGATTCGCCGCGTGCTGGCGGTAGGCGATAGCAGCCATGTTTATCAGAGTCAGCGCTATCATCGCAGCAAAAAAAAGGTGCTGCTTTGCAGCTACGACGCGTTCTGGACCTCGCTGGACGCCGTCCCCACGCACGACAGCCTCTACCGGCTGCCGCTGCACATCGCCCGTAAACCACTGGATGAATTGCCCAGTAATAAGCGCGCGCAGTACAAGCGTCGCTATCAGCTGATCGATAACCTGCATACGCAGCTGGCGAACAATCTCAGCGCTGAAACGGCTGGCAGAGCGAATCATCCGGATCGACCGCCCATAAAAAAAGCCAGTGCAAAAGCACTGACCTGAAAAAATGAATGTCGAATCAGTCGACGTTACGCCAGCTTTTACTGGCGTCATGACGTTCTTAACCTCTAGGATCCTGGAAATGAGGGCCGCCGCCATGACCACCGCCGCCGTGACCGCCCCCCCACGGGGGTGGGAAGAGGCAGCCGCTCAAAGTTGTTAGCAGCGCCAGTAAACTTGCCAGTTTTAATACACGTTTCATTTTTAACCTCATCTGACTACCGTTTTGCCGAATCATAGTGAAGCCGGCCCCCGGCCAACAAGCGCCTTATTCTTAAAAACCTGCCTATTAATAATGGGTTAGACTATTTACGTTTCATCCTCACCAAACAAACAATTTCCTTACATTATTCCCCGAAAAACAGGCTGCCGGTTATACGGTTTTAGCAACGGACGCACTATAAACGGCAAAGGCGGATAAAGCGTTACCCCTCCATCCGCCTTTCATCCGCCGAGAAGTCAACTCGCGGGCTTATGGCTGTTCCACGACGTTGTAGAGCACGTTACGACGCTCCAGCATCTGGCCGCCATCACGCGTCAGCGGCACCCAGCCTACCGAACCCCGGTTCGTCGTCGGCGACGTGAAGAGGAGATTGAACGGTATGGAGACATAGAATCCTTTGGTAAAGCTCCCTTCCCCATACTCTTTGGCGCTGACGTTGGTTTTTGTCGCAAAGGCGCCCGCAACAATACCGCTGTCAAATCGGCGAGACAGATCGACGGTAACGCCTTTATCTCCCGCCAGATAGCGACCGACGCTGATTTTCGCCAGCCCGCCTTTAATGAACGGCAACGCCCAGTAGGTGGTCAGATGGCCGGTGGCCACGCTGTAGTCCCCGAGGCGCATCGTATCGTTCCAGTCACGTTGCTTGACGTAGTTGACATCCAGCCCGACGGCCCAGCTTTTTCCATAGGGCCGATACAGCATTTCGCCGCCGACGCCGGCATACATCATCTCCAGATAGCCGCCGTAGACCTGCGTGTACCAGTCCCGCGCCGGATGATCGGTGCGCGACAGTTGGAGATTGGTCAGCAACACATCGGACGAAGTGACGTACTCACGTATCCAGGTGCGGACGCGCGGCAGCTTGGTGTCCTGAGGCGGCGTTGTATAGTTGAACTTGTCGTAGTTATTGAACAGGTTAACGTTGACCGTTCCGCCCATGCTCCAGTGGTCGGAGAGGTACAGATCCGCGTTGGCGTTAGCCGAAACCTGATACATATAGAACGACTCCGCCCCCCCGATGGACTGCGACAGCGCTGGCGCCAGGGAGTACGTCAACCGCTTGGGCTGGGTATGCAGCACTTCGTGACCGCGCGGAGGCGCTACCGGCTCCGCAGCAAAGGCATTCGGCTCCGGCTGCCCCAGAGGCGTCGACGCCGTTTGCAGCTGACGAAACGCGTTCGCGTCAACGCGGGTGCTGTCAGTCGGCAGATGGCGGTTTTCCCTGACGATGTGATATTCACTGACGCTGTCCGGCACATGATTAGCGAGTACGGTGGCCGCCCGGCGGCTGAACTCGGTGCCGTCCGGATATTTGTACTGCGGGCTGACGACGGTGACCTGCTTGTCGTCCGCATAAATATCCGGCTGGCCGAGGCCGGCCTTCTCATCCAGCTCTTTCGCCACCCGTTTCCAGTCCGTCCCACCTTGCAGGTTGCTGACCGGCGCATAGACTGGCGGCGCATCGTCGACAAAATGCGGTCTCAGCTCATTAAAGTTGGTGCGCAGCGTGAAGCCCCACATCAACGTGTTGCCCCGCTCCCAGGACAGTGAGGTATCCAGAATATCGCCGATCCGATAGACCATGCCCACGTTGATCGGCGAATCCTGCTTGATACGCTCTCTACGTCCGCGGTCTGCGGCTTCATCGCTGTAGTCGTTGCCGTCATACTCCAGCTTCAGACGCAGCGGGTCCCACGGCGTCTGATATTCTATACCGCCGAAGATCGCCGCCGGCCCGTGGAAGAGGTTGTTCACCTCAAACTGTCCGGTATCCGTAGAACGGGTGCGCTGACAGAAACTCTCCTTCAGCTTACAGGCGGGGTTGGTGATATTGCCGCTCTGGGCCATATTTCCCCAGCCGAGGCCCAGCGTCAGATCGAACGGTCCCCAGCGTTTGCTGGCCGCCAGATATTCACTGTCGAACAGGCCGGTCCCCGCGATATCGCGCAGCCCCAAAGACACCTGAGGCAACCAGCGATCTTCTTTCCACAGTCGCGCCTTAACGTCGAACCCTTTGTCTTTATAGGTTTGCGATCCGCTGAAGTTGGGATCGGCGCTGTAAAGCCGGGTACGAATGTCGGTATAGCGCACCGTCGTTTCCAGCCAGTCGAGCAGCTGTAACGAAACGGCGTAGCGTCGGTACTGATCGTTATCGCGATAGCTAGCGCTGAACTCGCCGGTTTCGGCCATGCGCGCGGTCGGCATTTGCAATAGGCCCACGCCGCCAAAGTCGGTCTGAGACACGCCAGCGGGCTGGTAGTAATGATTTTGGTTGGTGACCTCGGGTATTTGACGAGTCGAGTCTGCCGCATCCGCCAACGCCGACGTGCTGAAAACGCTGCCGACCGCCAGAGAGAGGCAATTCAGTCTGAGAGTGTTGTTTTTAGCCATTAGTGTGGGATCCGGTTCGCAAGATAATCGGCAATCTGCTCGTTAACAGAGGACATCTCTCCAGGCAAAATCGCGGGATCAAAGCCGATAAACAGCGTTTCGCCCGCAGCGGGTTCGATATGTTGACGATTCCATATCGCCAGCGGCACCTTGCGCCACGTTCCCGCCCCTGAAATCAGATACCCCGTGTTTTTATCGCCGCCGGGAAGAACACGTCGGCCCTGAATATAGTTTTCAACCGACCAGCCGGCGCGCAGCGGAAGATCTTTGAATACCTGAGCCGTACCGATATCGATGTCCGTCCGAATCAGGCCGAACAGGAACAGCTGTTTGGAATAGGGGGCGAGATAGAGCTGATAGTCTCCGACCAGCGGACGATTGCTCTGTAGACTCAGGCGCACCCGGTCTGGGTCGAGCGCCGCCGGTATTCGGCCTGCGATAGGCACCTGCTTGAGCGCCTGCGCGACATACCAGGCTGCAATGGCGTAGTCACCCTCACCACGATCGCGCCACCACAGTTGCAGGCGATAGAGGTGATCCTGCAACGTCTGGCCTTGCGCGGCCACGCTGGACGTCATCGCTGAGTTAGCGATCAACGCGTTCTGCCAGTTGACGTCTGCGGGGAAAGGCGTTTTAGCATAAAACTGATCCAGGCGAACGCCGTCTTCCAGCACCACGGGGTCCAACGTGCGATCGCCATATTTTACCGTAAGCTGCGCCGCGCCCACCGTTCCGGTCATCAATAACAGCATGGCGGCCAGCCGATTGTGTAGCAACATAGAAGCGTCCTTACAGTGACTGAGCGTAGGATTTCAAAGCGGTAAACTGAACCAGCGCCATATCCGGCCCCATGTATTGACGGCTCTGTATCACCTGACCGGTGCTCGCATTCAGCCAATACTGGTTGGTATAACGTTGGTTCAACGCGGGAACGGTCACGAGCTCATCGAAACGCACGGTTTGGTAGGTTCTGCCGAGGATAACCAACGGCTCGCGGCCGCGGTTTTCGAACGAAGAGTTCAGTTCATAACTGCCCCGCATCACCTGCGACCAACTGACCTCGGTGCGCCAGCGCTTCGGCGTTTCCGGCTTCAGCAGGCCCAGAAACAACGGATCCTGCTCCTGATTGGCGACATGCTGGATGTCTTCGCCGAACCCCTGCGTTTTCACCACCCGTCCGGCATGCGTCGCGACCAGATTTTTGTCCGCCGCGACCCACTTCAATTGCCCGTTATCGGCAAACGCCAGCACCATAAAGGCGCGCGGGGCTTCGCCGACCTTGATATAGGCGGAAGCATACGGCACCTTCGCCACCTGCTGCGGCGTGAGGTCGGTGTCGCTCTGTCCCCAGACGGCCAGCTTCATCGTTTGGCCCAACAAAGCGAATTGTTGCGAACACCCCGTCAACATTAAAGAAAAAAGTGGAACAGCAATCAGCGCACGGGTTCTGCTACCTGATAGAATTTTTATCATCGCTCTGGTTCTCGCCTGAATCCCCTGAAGCAAAAGAAAGGCCACCTAAGTGGCCTTATTGTTATCTCAAGCCCATTAACCCTGGGTTGATGTGACTGTTGAGGTACTGGTGCCCGTGCTGTTGGACGTGCTGCTATCATTCGCAGCCGCCACGGTAGCGGCAGCAACGGCAGCCGCCGCTACGCCGACACCGACCACCGTAGACGTACCGACGGCAGCGGAAGCGGCGCCTGAGCCGCCCGCGCCACCGAGCAATTCGCCCACGGCCGCATATGCACTGGAGGACATGGCCAAGGCCAGTACCGCAGTCATTAACGTTTTTTTCATCACAATTTCCTTCTTTCCTGGGAAGTACTTCAGGACAGGAGAAGACCCAACTCATGGCCTTTCCTGCCCTACTTTTCAGCTGATTTCTCAGCCAAATCGGGCATTCACTGTCCTTAAACTCGGGGGAGATCACCATAATGAAAACGACGTTACATCATGATGCATGTAACAACTGCGCAGCCTTGAATTCAATAAACACAAAAATAGAGATACTTGTTAACAACATACAGGAAGGGAATGACATTTCGCTTATTAGTTTTACTGCGTATTATTTTTTCGGAGCTGTCCGATAAGAAACGAAGGGTATGACAAAAAGTGAAACAACCGGGCGGTAGACGCCCGGCTGGAAAGTATCAACGCAGCGTTTAGTCCAACCATTCGGTGTGGAATACGCCTTCTTTATCCGTGCGTTTGTAGGTGTGGGCGCCGAAATAGTCACGCTGCGCCTGAATCAGGTTCGCCGGCAGCACTTCAGAACGGTAGCTGTCGTAATAGGCGATAGCCGCCGAGAAGGTCGGAACCGGGATACCATGCTGTACGGCGTAGGCGACCACGTCACGCAGCGCCTGCTGGTATTCGTCCGCAATCTGCTTGAAGTACGGCGCCAGCAATAGGTTGGCGATGGCCGCATTCTGCGCGTAAGCGTCGGTGATTTTCTGCAAGAACTGGGCGCGGATGATGCAGCCCGCGCGGAAGATCTTGGCGATTTCGCCGTAGTTCAGATCCCAGTTGTTCTCATCTGACGCCGCTTTGAGCTGAGAGAAGCCCTGCGCATAAGAGACGATTTTGCCCAGATACAGGGCGCGGCGCACTTTCTCGACGAACTCCGCCTTGTCGCCGGAAAAGGCCTGAGCGGCGGGACCGGACAGCACTTTAGACGCGGCAACGCGCTGAGATTTCAGCGAAGACAGGTAGCGAGCGAAGACGGACTCGGTGATCAGCGACAGCGGTTCGCCCAGGTCCAGGGAGCTCTGGCTCGTCCATTTACCGGTGCCTTTGTTCGCTGCTTCATCCAGAATAACGTCGACCAGATATTTTCCGTCTTCATCCTTTTTGGTGAAAATGTCGGCGGTGATCTCGATCAGATAGCTGCTCAGTTCGCCTTTATTCCATTCGGAAAAGGTGTTCGCCAGTTCTTCGTTGCTCAGGTTCAGCGCCTGCTTCAACAGGGAATAGGCTTCCGCGATCAGCTGCATGTCGCCGTATTCAATGCCGTTGTGCACCATTTTTACGTAGTGGCCCGCGCCGTCGGCGCCGATATAGGTCACACAGGCTTCGCCTTCCGCGCGCGCGGCGATTTTTTCCAGAATAGGCGCAACCAGTTCATAAGCCTCTTTCTGACCGCCAGGCATGATGGACGGGCCTTTCAACGCGCCTTCCTCGCCGCCGGAAACGCCGGTGCCGATAAAGTTGAAACCTTCGGCGGACAGTTCACGGTTACGACGGATGGTGTCTTTGTAGAAGGTGTTGCCACCGTCTATCAGTATGTCACCTTTTTCCAGATAGGGTTTGAGAGCAGCGATGGTTTTATCCGTAGCTTCACCCGCTTTGACCATTAACAGGATACGACGCGGCTTCTCCAGGGATTCAACGAATTCCTGAACGGTGTAGCAAGGCACCAGCTTTTTACCGGGATTTTCTGCAATCACCTCATCGGTTTTATCAGCAGAACGGTTAAAGACGGAGACGGTGTAGCCACGGCTTTCAATGTTCAGCGCCAGATTGCGCCCCATTACCGCCATACCGACAACGCCAATTTGCTGTTTGGACATTAAAGCAACTCCTGTTTGAAGGGTAACCTACCCGGGTCGTGGCTGACGCGCCACAGGCAATCAAAAGCGGCTGTCATGGTAACTCAGCTCTTCTCGAGTGGGTAGTTATTGGTTCGATAGGATAGGGTACCGCCCGGCATAAAACAGGCTCGGGCGGGAAGCTGTCGTCAGGCCGAGTGCTTAGCCAGCAGCTTTTCGATATTTTTCTTGAACGTCTTGCCCAGATCCGGATTGCGCAATCCGTAGGAGACGAAGGCCTGAGCGTAGCCGAGCTTACGACCACAGTTGAAGCTGCGTCCGGCCATTTCTACCGCATCCACCTGTTGAGTTTTGATCAGCTCGGCAATCGCGTCCGTCAGCTGAATACGGCCCCAGGCGCCCGGCAGAATGTTGTTGATGATAGGCCAGGCGTCCGCCGTCAGCACATAGCGGCCAACCGCAGACAGGTCCGAACCCTCCACACGCGCCAGCTTGGGCTTTTCAATCATCGACGTGATAGCCGACGTCGCGCCCGGCTGGGTCAGCGGCTGTTCGCACTCGACCACCGAGTATTCCGGCAGCGCTTCATACGGACGATGCTTCACCAGAACCTGGCTGTGACCGGTCTCTTCGAAGCGCGCCACCAGGCGGGCCAAGTTTTCCGTCGACTGATCCGCCGTGCTTTCATCCAGCACGACGTCGGGTAAGACGACCACGAACGGGGCATTGCCCACAATAGGATAGGCGCAGGAAACCGCATGCCCCAACCCGAGCGTTTGCCCCTGCCGCACGTTCATGATGGTCACGCCCGGCGGGCAGATGGCCTGCACTTCTTTCAGCAGCTGACGCTTGGCGCGCTCTTCCAGCAGGGATTCCAGCTCGAACGACGTATCGAAATGGTTTTCGATGGCATTTTTGGATGCGTGCGTCACCAGCACGATCTCTTTAATGCCCGCGTTTGCGCACTCTTTTACGATTTTCTCAATTACCGGGCGATCCACCAGCGGCAGCATCTCTTTAGGAATTGCCTTGGTTACCGGCAACAGGTTCATACCCAGCCCGGCAACGGGAATCACTGCTTTTAATGTCGTCATCTATCGCTCTCTTAAACAGTCAGCCATTTCCGTGGCACTTCCCTATCCGTGCCACACACTCTCTTAACCTTATACCTAATCTGAGCCAAAGAGATCGCGGGTAAAGACTTTTTCCACAACATCAGACAATTCCGGTGCCATGCGGTTGGAAAGGATCACGTCGGAAATCTGCTTGAACTCATCCAGATCCTTGATGACCTGGGAGTGGAAGAAGTTGTCTTCTTTCAGCGCAGGCTCGAAAACCACGACCTCGATCCCTTTTGCCTTAATGCGCTTCATCACGCCCTGAATGGCCGAGGCGCGGAAGTTGTCCGAACCGCTTTTCATCACCAGACGGTAGACGCCCACGACGGTAGGATTGCGCTTGATCACCGCATCGGCGATGAAATCTTTACGCGTGGTATTGGCATCCACAATCGCACGGATCAGGTTGTTGGGTACCGCTTCATAGTTAGCCAGCAGCTGCTTGGTATCTTTCGGCAGGCAGTAACCGCCGTAGCCGAACGAAGGATTGTTGTAGTGCTGGCCGATACGCGGATCCAGCCCGACGCCTTCAATGATCTGCTTACTGTCGAGCCCTAGCGTCTGAGCATAGGTGTCCAGCTCGTTGAAGTACGCCACGCGCATCGCCAGATAGGTATTAGCAAACAGCTTGATGGCCTCGGCCTCGGTGGAGTCGGTAAACAGCACCTGGATGTCGGTTTTAATCGCGCCTTCCACCAGCAGATTGACAAAGGTTCCCGCCCGCTCTGAACGTTCGCCGATGACGATACGCGAAGGGTACAGGTTATCGTACAGCGCCCTGCCTTCCCGCAGGAATTCCGGCGAGAAGATGATGTTGTCGGTCTCGAACGCTTCCCGCAGCTGACGGGTGTAGCCGACGGGCACGGTCGATTTGATGATCATCACCGTCTCAGAATTGTGCGCCAGCACATCACGAATGACCGCTTCGACCGAACTGGTGTTGAAGTAGTGAGTCTTGGGATCGTAATCCGTCGGGGTGGCGATGATGACGAAATCAGCGTCTTGATAAGCCGCAGCGGGGTCCTGCGTGGCCCGGAAATTGAGCGCCGGGTTACGCAGGAAATCTTCGATTTCTTTATCGACGATAGGTGAAACACCTTTGTTGAGCATGTCGACCTTCTCGGCAACGATATCCAGCGCAACCACTTCATTGTGCTGCGCCAGCAGCATCGCATTCGACAAGCCGACGTAGCCGGTACCTGCAATCGCAATTTTCATTTTCAAATCACACTCATCCAACGTGGCATATAACTAAAATCACAGAAGAAATGGCCGTGGGCAGTGAAAACCGGCCGCCCGCGCTTCATCGCCTCGATCAGAGACGGTAGAAACCTCGATACCAGTCAACAAACGCCTGCACGCCTTCGGCGACTTCCACCTGTGGGCGATAACCTGTCGTCGCAAAGAGGTCGTCGGTATCGGCATAGGTCTGATACACGTCGCCTGCTTGCATCGGCATAAAGTTTTTCTTCGCTTCGATTCCCAGCGCGTTTTCCAGCGCCGTCACAAAATCCATCAGCTTGACCGGGCTGCCGTGGCCGATGTTGTACACACGATAAGGCGCGGAGCTATTGGCCGGCGATCCACTTTCCACCCGCCACGACGGATCGGGCTGTAGAATCACCTCCGCGACACGCATTACGCCTTCCACGATATCGGTGACGTAGGTGAAATCCCGGCGCATGTCGCCGTGATTGTAGATATCGATCGGCTCGCCGTTCAGAATGTTCTTGGTGAACTTAAATAGGGCCATATCCGGTCGCCCCCACGGGCCGTAGACGGTGAAAAAGCGCAGACCGGTGGTCGGCAGGCCATACAGATGCGAATAGGCATGCGACATCAACTCATTGGATTTTTTGGTGGCTGCGTAAAGCGACACCGGGTGATCCACGCTGTCCGCCGTCGAGAACGGCGTTTTATGGTTCAGCCCGTACACGGAGCTGGATGACGCATAGACTAAATGGCCGACGCCATGATGGCGGCACCCTTCCAACACGTTGACGTGGCCGGTGAGATTGCTCTGCGCATACGCCAGTGGATTTTCCAGCGAGTAACGGACGCCCGCCTGCGCCGCCAGATGGATCACGCGATCGAACTTCTCCGCCGCAAACAACGCCTGTACGGCCTTATCATCCGCGATATCCAGTTTCTCGAAACGGAAGTTGTCCAGCGGCTCCAGCTCGGCCAGGCGCGCCTCTTTGAGAGAGACGGCGTAGTAGTCGTTAAGATTATCTATCCCGACAACTTCGTGCCCGGCAACACACAGCGACTGGCAAACATAAAAACCGATAAAACCGGCGGCTCCGGTGACAAGAAATTTCATCAGATGACTCATTGTTGTAGGTGAGATGAATCTGCGAATGATACCACCGAACGATTTGATGCCGAATCGGAACATTGGACGGTCTTGCTTCGATAACTCATTCACGCGGTTAATAAAAATGCAGTCTGCAGCAACGCCTCCGCAAAGGCGCCCTTCACGTCAGTCTCTGATGACACCCTGCGGCGGTCGTTCGCCCGGCGTCATTGATCCCCGGCGCGTTATTCACTCAGATAGCGAGGGATAGGCCCCAGCTTCCAGGTTTTTCCGTCAATATCCGTCTGATTGCCCTGCCAGTCCGTCTGCACCTTTTTCCCGCCGTCCAGCGGCACTTCTTTCTTGTCTGCGCCCACCGTCCACCCCACCAGCAGCTCTTTGCCGCCGTTGGAGAAGCGATAGACTTTGACGTCCGGGGCATCGACCACGGCGTGTTTGAAGTGCATGCCGGTCAGCATGTGGTTCATCACCGCCATCGCGCTATACGCGGGTTTAGGCGTGTAGTCCTGATAAAGCAGACCAAAATTATGCTCTTTGTTGGTCCCGTCCGCGCCATCGTTCACAAAGTCATACCAAAACGTGCTTCGAATGATGTTGAGGCGCTGGGCTTGGATTAAAGTCCTGAGCAGAAAAGCGGCCTGGACGGCTTCGCCGTTGGCGTAAGGGATCGTCGTCGAGGGCCAGCCGATCTCGGTGACGTACACCGGCGGGAACTGACTTGCCGGGCGCTTTTCCAGCTTGATATGGCTTTCCATCAGCCGGGAGACGCTGCCGACGTTGACGCGTCCCCCCATCGGAGTGAACGGCGAGTTTTTAGCGGGATAACCCACATCCGGGTCGAACGGCGACATGTAGGGGTGAATGCTGAAGGCGTCCATATACGGTTTACCGCCGTATTTGAAGATGCCTCCCGCGCAGTCGCCGCCCGCTCCGCCGCCCGCGCCGCCGCCGCCGCAGGCGATTACCGTCGAGTTTTTGTCGACAGCTTTGATGGCGGTGTACACCTGTTTTAAAAACGCCGTATACCCTTCCCAATCCTTGGTGCCAAAGGTCTGTGGACGCGGTTCGTTCCACACTTCCCAGTGCTTCACCGTCTTATGATAACGCGACACGATATTTTGGGCATAGTTGGCGAAGTGCTTGGCGTTGCCGGCGATAGGGCCGGGGTAAACGCGTTCATTGGCGTAATCCAGCACTACCAGCGGTTTGACCTTCAGCTGGCTCGCCAGTCGAAGATAGTTGTCCACGTAGCCGGGGTAAGCGAAACGCGCTTTGCTTTTTTCCACCGTGCTCCACGGGATCTCATCGCGGATCCAGCCGATACCCGCCGCCTTAATCAGCGGCATCGCTTTATTCGCGTCCCAGCGCCCCTGGCCGAAATGGGTATTCACGCCCACCGCATCGTTGAGTGGGCCAGTTGGCGGAATGAGCGCAACGTTACGTTCATCGAGTTTTTTATCGTTACCGTCAATGACGTTGATTTTGTACAGGCCCAGCGACGGAAACGTGATATCGACGGTAGGCGAAATTTCGCCGCCGTTATCACTGCTTTTCAGGACTTTTTTGAAAAAAGGAATCGCCAGCAGATTACCGAGATCGTCATATTGATAGGCCTCGACGACCGCCCCATCGTCGGGCAGTCCCTGCAACGCGAAATGTTTGGTCGTGAGATCGCTGTAGATATATTTATTGTTATCGCTGAAGTAATCCAGTTCGCTTTTACCTGCGGCCTGCGCGGCGAAAGAAGTAAAAACCAAAGATGACAATAAATATAAACACACGGTCGTTTTCTTGAAATTCTGCATATTGGTCTCTCACTTACCCAATAGTGGGCCGCATACGGTAAATGCAGCTCAACGAAACAACATCGGCACTAAGCTGTAGCAGCGCGAAACCCCATGTCCACACGTTCAGTATTCCATTATCAGGCGGGCGCTGCGTGACGCGCCCGCCAGCCGTTTCCCGCGAGGTTCGGCGCTCCGCCCGCCTCGGCCATCGGCTCAACGCGCTACGGGGAAAAGGCCGAAACCTCGCGCGGTAAGGCTACTCGGCAAGCATCGCCAGAATTTCATCCGTTTTCTGTTTCATCAGCGCGATGTCGTTTTTCGACTCGACGTTGAGGCGTACCACCGGTTCCGTATTGGAAGAGCGCAGGTTAAAACGCCAGGTGCCGAAAGCCATGCTGATGCCGTCCGTTTCGTCAATCGACTCCGCCTTCGCGGCATAGTGCGTTTTGACTTTATTGATCGAGGTGACCGGCTGTTGCAGGGTGACGTTGATTTCACCGGATGAGGGATAGGCCTCGATGCGGGACTTCACCATCTCCGCCAACGGCTGCTGTTTAACGCTTAACAACTCCGCCACCAGCAGCCACGGAATCATCCCGCTGTCGCAGTAGAAGAAATCGCGGAAGTAATGGTGCGCGCTCATTTCACCGCCGTAGATGGCATCTTCCGAGCGCATGCGCTCCTTGATAAAGGCGTGACCGGTTTTCGACATGATAGGTTGCCCGCCCGCGGCGGTGACGATGTCCTCGGTGTTCCAACTGAGGCGCGGATCGTGAATGATTTTACCGCCGGGATTTTTCTGCAAGAACGCTTCGGCCAGCAGCCCAACGATGTAATAGCCCTCGATGAAGTTGCCCTGATTATCGAACAGGAAGCAACGGTCGAAGTCGCCGTCAAACGCGATCCCCATGTCGGCGCCCGTTTCACGCACGGCATTCGCGGTGTCTGCGCGGCACTCCGGCAGCAGCGGGTTGGGGATGCCGTTAGGGAAGTGGCCGTCGGGCTGATGGTGCACTTTGATAAATTCGACCGGGACGTTCTTCTGCTGAAAAATCGCCTCGATGGCGTCAATAACATGTCCTGCCGCGCCGTTACCGGAGTTCACCACCAATTTCAGCGGCGTCAGGTTGTCGAGATTGATGTAGGACAGAATATGCGCGACGTAGGCGGGAAGCGTATTCTCTTTACGGTAGCCGCCGCGGGGACGCTCGCCGCTGGAAAATGCGTTACTTTCCGCGATGCGCTGGACCTCGCGCAGCCCGGTGTCGCCGCTGATCGGCCGCGAGTTTTCGCGCACCAGCTTCATGCCGTTGTAGTTGATCGGATTATGACTGGCGGTCACTTCGATGCCGCCGTCCGTATTCAGATGCGAGGTGGCGAAGTAAATTTCCTCCGTGCCGGAGAGGCCGATATCAATCACGTCGGTGCCCGCGTCTTGCAGCCCTCTGGCCAACGCCAACTTCAGGCTTTCGCTGGTCAAGCGGACGTCGCTGCCCAGCACAATCGCTTTAGGCTTCAAATAGTCGCCGTAAGCGCGGCCAATCCGGTAAGCGATGTCCTCATTCAGCTCTTCGCCCAACTGCCCGCGGATGTCATATGCTTTGAAGCAGGTCAACTGATCCATTACCGATACCCTCTATTAAACTCGACCATAGCGATCTTTTAATCTGACGATGTCGTCTTCCGTTATGTGATGCCCCGAACGCACTTCGATCATGATCAGGTCGATCTGTCCGGGATTTTCCAGCGTATGTACGCTATTCGTCGGGATCACCGTGGACTGGTTCTCCGACAGATAAAATTCTTTGTTATCCACGTTCACTTTCGCCGTGCCGCTGACCACAACCCAGTGCTCCGCGCGGTGGTAGTGCCGCTGTAGCGACAGCCCTTGCCCCGGATGAACCACGATGCGTTTCACCTGATAACGGTCGCCCGCGTCGATGTTGGAAATGTTGCCCCACGGGCGGAAGGAGTATTGGTGTTCGCGGAAATGGTGGCAACCACGAAGCTTCAGCGCTTCAACTACCTTCTTGACGTCCTGCACGCGGTCTTTGCGGGAGATCAGCAGCGCATCGTTGGTGTTGATCACCACGACATCCTCCAGTCCGATGGTGGCGACGAGCGCCGATTCGGAAGAGATATAGTTGTTGCACGAGTCGAAGGCGATCACCTCGCCCACGTTGACATTGCCGTTTTCATCTTTAGCGGAGACATCCCAGAGCGAAGACCACGAGCCGACGTCGCTCCAGCCCGCATCGATGGGGATCACCACCGCGTCGCTGGTCTTTTCCATCACGGCGTAGTCGATGGAGTCGCTCGGGCACTGCGCGAAGCTCTCCGCATCCACCCGGATGAAATCCAAATCTTTCTGGCTGCGTTCGATGCTTTCGCGGGTGAGCCGATAGATGTCCGGGCTGTGTTTCTCCAGCTCTTCCAGATATTTCCCCGCCTTGAACAGAAACATGCCGCTGTTCCAGCTGTAGCCGCCGTCGGCGACATAGGCTTCGGCTTTCGCCAAATCAGGTTTCTCAACGAAAGCGTCTACGCGGAAGCAGGAATCCGATAGTCCCTCGCCTTTTTTGATATAGCCATAACCGGTTTCCGGATACTCCGGAATAATACCGAACGTCACCAGTTGATTATTCGCGGCGTAGTGCACCGCGTCGATAATAGCGGCATGGAAGTGATCTTCTTTCTTTATCAGATGGTCCGCCGCCAATACCAGCAGCAAACTGTCCGGATCGATTTGATTAGCCAGATGCGCGGCTAACGCGACCGCAGGAGCGGTATTTTTTCCCACCGGTTCAAGAATAATATTATTGTCAATCTTGCCGATTTCTCTTAATTGCTCGGCGACCAGAAAGCGATGATTTTCATTGCAGATAACCAGGGGCGGTTTTATCGATATATTTTCGATCCCTTCAATTCTTGTCACCGTATTTTGCAGCAGACTTCCTACCGATTCGCCAATCGTTAAAAACTGTTTGGGGAATAATTCGCGGGATAAAGGCCATAAACGGCTGCCTGTTCCGCCTGCCATTACGACGGGAATAATAGTTAACATAGCGTATCCTGGAAAATATCTGAGTGGAAAAGAAGGCTACTGATTTTTCAGCGTCCGGCATTTTGGGTGCCGGCCCGCAATAAACGCCGAGATCAGCAGAAAAGTATCGCTGAGTTTGAATGCGCACAGATCGGATAACAGCCTTTTCAAAAAGACGTAATACCCTCTGACGCTGGGATATTGGCGCGTCGAAATAGCCAGATCCCATATTCTTTCTTTTCTTCTGAAGTCATTCATCGCCCCTTCCGTTCGGGACAGGGAGTGCATCAGATAGCAGGTGGTGCTCAGCGTGATCGCCACACCTTGATAGGCCAGGCGATGAATTCGGCGAAAGAAGCTGGTGTCGACGCCGTAGAGCGCATAGTGTTCGTCGAACAATGAGAGTCCGTGCTGGCGAAACTTGTCGACCAGCGAACGATGAATGATCAATCCCGAACCAATTGATACCGCAGAAAACGGGTCCAGGACTTCGGCATTAGCCACCACGGCATTGTGCGACATGGGGTAATAGGTTTCTTTATCGAATACCGAAATGATTTTCGGGCATTCGACATCCGCCTCCCCTTTCAATAGCGCCTGCTGAAATGTTTCGTTAATCGTAGTGTCGTCATCCAGCAAAACAAATTTTTCCGCTTCCGGATGAGATTGTATATAACGATTGTAAATCACGCTCAGAGAAGGGTTATCCAGACAATTAATCAATTCGACTTTTCCGAAACTGTCTTGAAGAGTATTGACGGAATGGGTATCCAGTTCGATCGTCTGCGGACCATTATTATGAATAATCAGCTTCGCGGTTTTAAAGTCATAATCCGCCAGCGTAGATAATGTCGTGGACGCTGCGATCTGTTTATTATAAAGCACGACGACAACGACATAATGGCAATGCATTATAGGTTCCTTTATCACGATGTACTTTTAACCGACGGCTGAATCAGAGCCGCATAAAAATCATTAACGAAGTCATCCTGATGACGCCGGATTAATGTCTTCAGCGATTCCCGGTAATTATCGTCCCTGCTCGATGTCATATGCTGCAAGGTCACCCGGCTCATTTCGTCGATATTATGACTCCCGAAGAGGAAGGTGGCGTTGAGATAATCCTTAATTCCATCAATCCGGGAAGCAATTATTTTTTTATTCAGTAATGCCGCTTCGATCAACACCAGCGGTACGCCTTCAAACTTGGAGGGGATCACAATCAGATCCGCCTGAGACATAATCGCCAGCATATCGTCACGATTTCCCAGCAGCTCGACGTGGTTGTGCAACTGATTCGCCTTAATAAAGTTACGAATACGCGCTTTATCTTCCCCATCCCCCACCAGAAAGCACTTCACGCTGGGCCTCTGGGCGATCACCGTCTTCAATGCGGTAAGATAGTCGATTTGCCCTTTCTGCTTGTCCAGCAGTCGGCCGGGGATCACCAAGGTAAACGTGCCCGGCGGCACGTCCGTAAGCGGCGTGACGGCGCTGGCGACATCCGCCTGTGGCTTGCGATCGATATAATTCGCCACCACGTCCACTGGCGTGCCGCGACCGCTTTTTTGCTGCAGTGACGCTTTGACGGAGTCGCTAATCGTGATGTAGCGCGCAGGCAGCCGATAGAGAATGGCGCAGAGCGCATCCTTAAAGATGTTGGTCGCGCTCTTGCCGTACAGTTCGACGTAGCCGTGCGCCATCGGAATATAGGAGGTGACAGGGACCGAGATCAGACGGGCCGCCATACTGCCCAGATTGCCGATTTCGATACGCCCCTGGGAAACCACAACCGACGTGGCGTGATATTTCTGCAAAATATGCTTTATTTTCAGTATGTCCCCCCACAGAAACCAGGTCACCAGCGAGGCAAACTTCACCGTTTTGATCGGCAAAGTGATGATGTGGTCAAAATGGCCGTGCTCCCGGCAGTACGCCAGGGCCATGGGGTTATGCTCATTCAAAATCAGCATGCAGGGGAATTTGTCCGACACGCCGCAGGCGGCGGCGAGGAACATTTTCTCGTGGCCGCTGAAGATGTCGGTATCGCAATAAAAAACTTTCATAATATTCACCGTAAAATAACCTGTCTGACGAGTCTGGGATGCCGTCATCCCAGGCTCTTGCCTGCCACCGCGAACGGTTATTTTTGCAGCAGGCCTTTCAAGTAGTATTTGGTGGCGCCTAAAAAGACGCGCGTATCCTTCAGCGTCAGCAGTTCGGCAAAGCTCAGCTTCTCTTCTGCCGCCAGTTTGTATTGGAAGTAGAGCGTCTTGATCGCCTTCTCATTCAACAGCGCCGCATGCTTGTTGATGAAAAATTCATAGCCTTTTTTGAGCTTTTTCGATTTGGTGATGCGATTGAAGCCGTGGTCGAGATACTGAATATAGGTGGCCCCGCCAATGCGATATCCGTCACCGAACCTCGCCGCCAGACGCAGCCAGGTGTCGTAGTCCTGCCACGCCGGCGACGCGTTGTCGAACCCGCCAATCTCACGCATATTCTCGGTGGTGGTGAAGACCTGATTGCCGATCACATTGGACTGGCAGAGGTCATCCAGCGTAATCACGCCCGCTTTATCGAACTCGATGAAGTCGCCTTTATCTCCCCGGAACACGATACCGGATGAAATATAGGGATAACGGTTCTTTTCGAAGAAGGTCACGAAGGTGTCGACTCTGTCTGGCGTAAATTCGTCGTCGTCATCCAACCCGGTAATGTACTCGCCCTGTGCATAGTTGATGGCCGTGTTCCGGCAGCCGCAGGCACCCTTGGTATTTTCGTTTTTGTAGAACCTGACGGCGGTATCGCCGCCCACCAACGATTTGACGACCGCTTCGGTATCATCGGTTGAACCGTCGTCGACGACGATCACTTCAATATTTTTGTAGGTCTGATTTTTGACCGACTCAACCGCGCGCTTGACTAAAGAAGAGCGATTATAGGTTGGTATATAAACAGAAACCAAAGGACTCATACTCGATCCACCTCGATGAATTCATTAAATATAAAGAACCGGATACGGTCTTTATGCCAAGACATCAGCGTAATTATTTCCCTGTAGCGCGGCGTTATATCAGCGCCTTTTTCTTTCTCCGAACTACCCCGGTTAGCGTCGTGCGCAATGTTTTATCTATCAGCAATATGGCGACGGTATAACTCGCCATCCCGCAGAGAATGGAAATGGCCAGTACCCATTCCGTGGTCAGAGAGTGGCTCAGCGCCGTTTTGACCCAATACACCCCCCCTACCATCAAAGCGCCGGAGACCAGGATGGGCAGGATGCGTTTGAAAAAAGCCACGACGGAGAAGCCAATCAGCGACCTCACGCACACGATGACCGGGATGAAGTTGAGAATGTTGGCGATGAAATAAAGCTGGGAGAAGGTGACGATGTCATACCGCGACCCGATCATGAACGCGGACACCTGCAGAAGGGCGCCGAGCACCCCCAGTATCATCAGCGTGTCCGTCCGCCCTTTCGACATAAACAAGGTGCCGGACGTGCTGAGAATGGACTGGATAATCGCCGTCGGCGCCAGCCAGACCAGAATCGTAGCGGTCATCGCCCATTTGTCGCCGAAGACGATGAGCACGAACTCTTTGCTTAATATCGCAATCCCCATCATCAGAGGGACCACCAGCAGCAGGATGTAGTAGAGGACGTTGTAATAGACTTCGCGTATTTTCTCCGGCTCGTCCTGATAGCGGCTCAATACCGGGAACAGCGCGCGGGACGCGACGAACGTCAGGCTTTGCAGCGGAAACAGCATGATGCGATAGGCCAGCGAGTAGGCGCCCAATATCAGCGAGGAGAAGTAGTGGCCGATGATCATGCTGTCCGCGTTGCGGGAAAAGTAGTTGATGAAGTTGAACGCCGTAAGATTGGCGCTGAAACCGAAGATGCTTTTCAGCTCGGCCTTATCCCAGATATGAGCGAATGAGGGCCGCCAGGAAGACGCCAGCCAGAGCTGAATCGTCGACATCAAATTCAGCACGATGACCTGGGCGACCAGACTCATGACGCCATACCCCATCACCGCCAGCGTGACGGCAACGACGAACGAAAACAGCGACGAGGTGATTTCGATGAAGGCCACTTTCTTGAACTGCGACTGGCGCTCCAGCAGGGCCAGATGAGCGGCGGAACTGCTTCCCAGCGGGAAACTCAGCGACAGCAGGCACAGGATTAGCACCAACTTGTCCTGATTGAAGAAGCTCGACACCACCGGCGAAATCAGCACCACCACCAGGCATACGCCGAGTCCCATAAAGATGTTCAGCCAGAACACCGCATTAATGGTTTTGTCCTGCAACTCTTTGCGCTGAATGATGGCGGCTGACGTCCCCAAATCGCGGACCAGCGTCGCCAGATTGACGACGACCAGCGCCATCGCCATCAGGCCGTACTCCTGCGGCGGGATCATCCGGGCTAATACCACGATGTTCAGTAGCTGGACGATGATCTTGAACCCTTGCGAAAACCCCACCCACTTTGTGTTAGAAATGAGTCCCATAGCGATTTTTTCTTTATTAATTATGAATAACAGCACAGAGCCTGACTTCTGACTCTATCTCCCTTCAACCGGACAAGGTTGAGCCATGTTCACGGCATTAACTGCTGGATTAACGCCAGACGTCTGGCAATCACAACGCTGTCGGACAAAGCGATGTCGTCTCCGTCGGACAGGCGTAGCCGGACGGCAACGAGCGAACTCCGCTGTCCGGCGCTGGCTTTGCTTAATTCGTAACAGAGACAGTTGACGATACGGCCACTACCGCATCCGTTCGGTCTGATTAATAGGCTGATTTATTAACGAAGCCTTTGAAGATGGTCAGGAAGATGATTTTGATATCCAGCCACAGCGTCCAGTTTTGGATATAGCTGAGATCGAACTCCACCCGTTTTTCCATCTTGTCGAGGGTTTCTGTCTCTCCACGCCAGCCGTTGATCTGAGCCCAGCCGGTAATGCCGGGTTTCATCTTGTGGCGCAGCATGTAGCCTTTGATCAATTTCCGGTATTGCTCGTTGTGCGCAACGGCATGGGGGCGAGGACCGACGATGGACATATCGCCCAGGATGACATTGAAGAACTGGGGCAATTCATCCAGCGAGGTCCGGCGTAAGAAAGCACCGACGGGCGTAATGCGCGCATCCCCTTTCGTGGCTTGAATAACTTTGTCGCCGTTCTCCATGACGCTCATGCTGCGGAATTTCCAGATCTCAATCGGTTTGCCGTCGATGCCGTAACGTTTCTGGCGGAATATCACCGGTCCGGGCGAAGTCACCTTGACGGTGATTGAAATCAGGAGCATCAGCGGTGAAATCAGCAATAGGATTATCGAGGCGATAATAATGTCTTCGATTCGCTTGATAAGAACGTTAAGACCACTCATCGGCGTATCGTAGAGGGAGATAACGGGGATTCCATTTATCATTTCACTGCGTGACTGCAACATGCTGAACATAAGGATGTCCGGGATCAGCAAGACGGTGCAGGTGGTGTCCGAAAGTTCCTGCAAAATGGTATCGATAAGTTCGGAGTCTTTCATCGGCAAGGCGATATAGACCTTGTCGATCTCGCCCCGCTTGGCGCTCTTGATCAGTTCCTCGACGCCGCCGAGCTTTCTGACGTTGGCGGCTTCATAGGATTCCGCCACCGCATCTTTTTCCGGCAGGTAGTAGCCGATCATGTTCAATCCCAGCCACGGCGCGTTGAGAATGCTTTCGATCATATGCAGACCCGCCATCGAGTCGCCGATGATTGCGACCCGTCGCGTGTTATAACCCAGCTGACGCAGGTATCTGACCGCGACTCGAATTAATAAACGCGACAGGATAAAGGACACCAGCGAAATACTGAGCCACAACGCATGATAGTAAAAGCCGATGAATTGGGTGGGGAAAATAGACAGTATTCCGGCGCTGAAAATAACGCTCAGTACCCAGTTGCGCATCAATAATTTGATTTCGCGCCGGAAACTGACTCCCCGCCATGAACGATAGAAATCAGTAATTCCTCCGAATAATTGAAAGATAGACAGGCTAATAAAGGCAAGCAACCAATACTGAAGATCAATCTCACCGTTTACGAAAAAAGAGACAAGAAATGTACTCAGCAATATAGTTACTATATCGGTAAAACGCTGCAACATGGATATCATGGAGGCGTTTGTATAGACGATGTTACCTGGTTCTTTTAACATCATTTTTCTCATATAGATTTAGTTTGATGAGTCAGTCTCAATAAATAATCTTTTTGCTCTCGTCAAAAAGCTCCCATTTATTTTTTACATAATTATTAAATTCAAGCTGGAACCTGTTCACAGAAAACCGCAGCGCATTTTCCCGGCAATCCTCTGCCCGTATTTTCCCGTCCAGGCATTCAAAGTCGTTCACAGCCTGGCGCAGCGACTCCGCCGTTTGCTGTTCGAAAAAGAGACCCGTCGGTTTATCCACGCCCAACGGACGAACGGTTTCTAATACACCGCCTTTTCCGAAAGCAATCACCGGTGTACCGCAAGCCTGTGCCTCGACGGGGGAAATACCAAAATCTTCTTCCGCCGCGAAAACAAACGCCTTCGCGCGCTGCATAGAGTCAATCAAGGCGGCATCGCTTTGATAACCGAGCAGTTCGATATTCGGTTTAGCCAGGGCTTTGATTTTTTCCATATCGGAACCGTCGCCAATCACCAGCAGTTTTTTATCTGGCATTTTGGCGAAGGCGTCGACGATCAGGTCAACCTTTTTATAAGGAACCAAACGGGACGCCGTTAAATAGAACTCCTCTTTCTTATCTGAAAACTCAAAGCTTGAAATATCGACCGGGGGATAAATCACATCAGCTTCACGGCGATAGATTTTATTGATTCTTCGGGCGATAAAGTGAGAGTTCGCCACAAAGTGGTCTACGCCGTTGGCAGTACGGTAATCCCAAAGCCGCAGCTTGTGCAATAGGACTTTGGCGATAAAACCTTTCACCCCTTTATTTAGTCCGGTTTCTTTAAGATATTGATGCTGTAAATCCCAGGCGTAGCGCATAGGTGAATGCACATAACTAATATGTAATTGATCTGGCCCGGTAATAACCCCTTTCGCTACCGCGTGACTGCTGGATAAAACGACGTCATAACTCGACACGTCTAATTGCTCAATCGCCAATGGCATAAGAGGCAGATATTTCTGATAGATTTTCTTAGCTTTAGGAAATTTTTGAATAAAGGTAGTTGTTGCGTGTTTATTGGCAATTAACTCACGGCTTTTTTCATCAAAAAAATCGATGACGGAGTAAAGTTCCGCTTTTGGATAAACCGCCAGCATTTCTTTGAGAACTTTCTCTGCACCTGCATAGGTCACCAGCCAGTCCGTCACGATCCCTACTTTGTAGTTATCTGACATATTCATCTCCCTAAAAATAAAAAATCAATCAGCGTTTATTTAAAACGCCATCAATAATATGACTCAGTTGCTCTGCGGATTTATTCCAGGAGAATCTTTGAATATTTTCATATCCATTTTGAATAAGAGAACTCCTCAAGTCAGGATCAGACAGGACCGAAGCGATTTTTTCACTCATATCATGAATATCGAGTGGTGAAAAAAACGTCGCGCTGTCGCCTAATACTTCCGGCATAGAGGCTGCCTGAGAGGAAACCACCGGACACCCGCACGCCTGAGCTTCCAGTGGGGGAATACCGAAACCTTCATACAACGAAGGAAAAATGAACGCGATGGCGTTGCGATACAGCTCCAGCAGGTCGTCATCACTGACGCGGCCAACAAATTGAATACGGCTTTCGTCAAAATTTTGCAGATAACTCTGTTTTTTAAAGCTTCCGGAACCGCCGCCAACTACCTTCAACGTAATGTCTTTATTGTCCAGTTGGCTGAAGGCTTCGATCAGACTATGGAAGTTCTTGTGATAATTCGGGGAGGATACCGCCAGCAAATAGGCATCGCGACCGACATCCGCGCTGACTTTATCATTCCCGCTAAATTTACCGCTCACCGCATTGTAAACCACGGCGATTTTATGAGGATCGACGTGATAATATTTCCCCAATTCCAGCTTAGAAAATTCACTGACGGTAATCAGCTTATGGGAATTTTTAATCATTAACGGGACCAGGGTGTTATACAGCAGCCTGAATTTTTTAGAATAGCTCTGCGGATAGCGTTTATACGTGACATCATGATGCGTCACAATTTTGTTCTTATAAAAAACGGGGGCAGTGCTGCACAAATTGATTAATAAAGGCGAACCGTTCCGCTTGAGATAGTTGGGGAGATCGTATTGCTCCCAAATATGGCCGCTGTTTTTACCGATAATTTTGACGTTGAGCTGTTTAGCGACATCCTGTCTTAATATATTGCGCGGTGACAGGAACACCACGTCATCTCTCATTGTATTCAGAGACAGGCTCAGTTCTTCTGCAAAGCGCTGCACCCCGGTAATATCTTGAGTTAGAAACCTGGCATTGACGAAAATCACATAATCACCCTGATTGTCTGGTTAAAAGTCTCGGTATCATCCCTAACGATATTGTTTGTTCGTGATGATGTAGTAATACGTGAGGATAATGAAACTATCGACGGTAAAGAGCGTGACGGTCTGGGTGAAGCAGATCAGGATCCCCATGTCATAGCTATCCAGTTTCAGCAACACGGAAGCCAGAAATATCGTCACCAGTCCAAACACGCCCATTTCCACCAAAATACCTGATAGACCAATATTAGGTTTTAATCCTTTAGGCTCAAAGAAACCAATGATCGGCTGGCTGCTGTTGAAACACTGATATTCCCTGTCACAACCAAACAGCAGGTTCGGCAGCTTCATATCCGTCAATAAATAGGACGGGGAAAACCGGTGAGCGAAAGATTCATGACCGTAAAAGTAGTCCGGCGATCCCACATTCAGGTAGTGAGCCAGGCAGACTGACAAAAAAATAAACGTAATGATGGTGATGTTTACAGGTATTTTTCGAATGTAGTGCCGCAGCAAATAGAGAAACAGGAAAATAAACAGTACCAGAGACACTTTGGACAGGCTGAACATGAAGGCCAGAATAAAAACCAGTATCTCTTTCTTCGTCAATTTTTTATCTCTTGCCCTGATGATAAAAGTAATCAGCAGCAGCGATACAAAAAAGCCGGCCTCTCTGGATAACCCCGACATACGCGGAAGGAAGAACACGACATATTGGTTAGTGTAGGTCTCCGTCGCGTATGCCCCCCAAATAAGCGTCGATATCGCGCTGGGACCAAGCATGGCGGAATATTCCTGACCAAACTGGAAAGCGATAAATTGCAGCACGCACCACAGCGCGGAAAAAACCAGACAGACGAAGATCTTGTTGACGATCGGCTTGCCCACTTTGATCAGATAAATCACGCCGAGGCTGATAGCGGCGCCCTTGACCGCGATATCAATCCGTCCAATCAGCAGACAGAAGCTTAGAAAGAGCAGAATGAACAGCGTCGGTTTTAACGTGACCTTTTTAAGTCGCGCAAGAAATTGAAAATCCAAAAACACCAATGGCAGCCACAAATACACGGTCATGTCACTGATATAGGGGTTCAACGGCGTAGCGACAAACGAGGCGGCGATCAGCCAACGCAATGCCGATGTCAGAGTACCTTCCCTATATTTCACTACCGGGGCGTGACTTTCGGTTGCTATAGACATTAGCGAATACGCTCTAAATAAAATGAACTGCAGATAGGGTGATGACAGGCGTCGGACGGCGATGGCGATATCGTGGATATGGAGCCTGGAAGCCCCGTGCATTCGACGCTTCCAGGCCATACGACGTTGGATACACGCTCATCGCTGAATGTTCGGTCGTTAATTATCCGACTTGTATTCATACGCATAGTAGTTGTAGCTACCATCTCCGTAGTAGCTGGCCGCGCGTTTCACGACGGCATTCAAGATAACGCCCTTGATGTCGGCACCGTTCTGCTCGAAACGGCGGATGCTGACTTCGATCTCCTTCGGCGTATTTACCAGGAAGCGAGCCACCAGCAGCGACGTGCCCACCTGACGGCTGATGATCGCCGCGTCGGTCACGGCCAGAATCGGCGGCGTATCCAGTAGAACGATGTCGAAGTTTTCACTCGCCCACCCCAGGAAACGGGAGAAATTGTTGTGCATTAACAGTTCCGACGGGTTCGGCGGGATCTGCCCACGCGGAATAAAACTCAGATTTTCCTGGGCTGTCTGACGCACCGTCGTTTCCGCGGCAAGCTGTCCGGACAGAATATCCGATAGCCCTTTGTCGCCGCTCGTCCCCATCAACTGGTGGGCATAGCCTTTGCGCATGTCGCAGTCCACCACCAGAACGCGCTGGCCCGACTGGGCAACGACAGCCCCCAGGTTGGCGCTGATAAAAGACTTGCCGATACCCGGACTGGCGCCGGAAATCATCAGTACATTGTTTTTCGCTTCCATCATGGCGAAGTGCAGGCTGGTGCGCAGACTCCGGATCGCTTCGATAGCCAGATCGGTCGGATTCCCCATCGCCAGCAGCGAAGGAACCATAGGGCTGCCCCGTTTATGTCTGACGGCCGTTTCACGATCTTTCTTCTGCTGCCATTCGGACAGCGGCACGCTGGCATAGACATTGACGCCCAGCTCTTCCAACTGCTCGGGGTTTTCGATCCCTTTATGCAATACGGTTTTGAGCACGACGAAAGCAACGGACACCATGCTGCCAAGGATGATTGACAGCAACACCATCAACGCTTTCTTCGGTTTCACCGGGCTCATTTTCACCATCGCCGAGTCGATGATTCGCACGTTGCCGACGGTGCTGGCCTTGTTAATACTCAGTTCCTGCTGTTTATTCATCAACTGGACATAGACTTCCTGACCGACATTGACGTCACGCGTTAACCGCAGAATTTCCTGCTGGGTCTTGGGCATGCCGTTGACGCGTTTGTTCAGTTTGTCCCGCTCATCTTCCAGCGTTTTGCGTTTTTCCATCAGAGCGCGGTAGGCCGGATGCTCCTTGGTATAGAGCTTGGAAATTTCCGCCTCTTTAAAGGTAAGCTCGTTCAACTGAGACTCAACGCCCACCATCGTATCCAACACGGACTTCGCTTCCAGCGTGAGATCCACGGAGTCATTCTGTTGGCGGAAGAGATTCAGCTTATTTTCCGCCTCATCCAACGAGGTCCGTACAATAGGCAGCTGACCTTTGAGAAATTCCAGACTTTTCGCCGCTTCCGCTGATTTCCGTTCAACGTTCTGCTGCAGATAATTATCGGCGATGCTGTTCAGAATCTTTTGCGTCTGCTCGGGATCAACGCCTTCCAGCGTCAGTGACAATACGCCGGTATCTTTGCCCTTATCCGCCACCGCCAGCGCATTAAGCGTTTTATTAATCGCCGTCAGCTCATCCAGTTTACGCACGTTGAATTCCGTTCCTGCCGG